>JAFGPY010000038.1 GCA_016935955.1 Planctomycetota bacterium | reverse complement strand
GGTGCCGAAGGTGAAGTTGTTCATCGTCCCCTGCCCGGCGGCCAGTTTGCCCAGGGCCCCGTAGACCGCGTCGACGATGCGCATCGAGGTCTCGACGTTGCCGCCGGCGACCGCGGCCGGACGGCGCGGGCTCAGCAGTGTGCCGTCGGGCACGGTGATGCGGATCGGCAGGAGGCATCCGGCGTTCAGCGGCACCGATCGCGGAATCAGCGTGCGGAAGGCGTAGAGCACGGCCGCCGTGACCACGGCCCACGGGGCGTTGAGGTTCGTGGCCAGCTGCCCGCCGGTGCCCGTGAAATCCACCTCCGCCTCGTCGCCGCCGATGCGGACCGTGACGGCGATCGGCGATCCGTCGTCGAGGTAGTCCGTGAACCGGTGCTCGCCGTCGGGCAGTTCGCGGAGCACGGCTCGCATGGCCTGCTCGGCGTTGTCGCGGACGTGTAGCATGTAGGCCTCGACGACGTCCAGGCCGTAGCGCTGGATCAGTTCGCCCAGGAGCCGCATGCCGGCATTGTTCGCGGCAATGGCGGCGCGGACGTCGCTGAGCCGCTCGTCGATGTTGCGGGCCGGGTACTTGCCGCCCGAGAGCAGCTCGACCAGTTCGCGTTCGCGGAACCGGCCGGCGTCGACGAGCTGGAAGTTGTGGATCAGGACGCCTTCCTCGTCGATCGATCGCGAGGCGGGCGGCATCGAGCCGGGCGTCGTGCCGCCGATGTCGGCGTGGTGGCCGCGACTGGCCACGAAGAAGACGCGGCGACCGGCGGCCGAGAAGACCGGCGTGACGACCGTGACGTCCGGCAGGTGCGAGCCGCCGTGGTACGGATCGTTCGTGGCGTAGACGTCGCCGGGCTTCATGTCCGGGCCGCGAGCCTCGACGATCGAGCGGACGCTTTCGCCCATGGCCCCGAGGTGCACGGGAATGTGCGGCGCGTTGGCCACGAGGTTGCCCCGGCCGTCGAAGACGGCGCACGAGAAGTCGAGTCGCTCCTTGATGTTGGTCGAGTGGCTGACCTTGCGGAGCGTGATGCCCATCTGCTCGGCGATGGACATGAAGAGGTTGTTGAAGACCTCCAGCAGCACGGGGTCGCACTCGGTGCCGACGCGCTCGCGGCGGGCGGCGCCGTGGGCGGCCTCAAGCAGCAGGTGCCCGCGCTCGTTGACCCGGGCCCGCCAACCGGGATCGACGACCACGGTCGAGACGTCCTCGACGATGATCGCCGGGCCGGCCAGGTGCGCACCGGGACGCAGGTCGGTGCGGCGGAAGATGGGCGTCTCGGTCGGCGCGAGCCGTCGCGTGCCGTCGGCTTCCAGGACGTCGAAGTGCACCGTCGCCCGGCCCGCGGCCTGCGACGCCTCGACGTCGTGCTCGCGCGCGGCTTCGGCCGGTTCGTCGGGCTTGTCGGTCTCGCCGCGCGTCTCCAGTCGCAGGTTCACGACCTCGACCGGGTGGCCCGGCTTGGTGAAGGCGAAGAGCTGCTCGTGCAGGGCCTCGAAACGCTCGCGCGGCCGGCCGTCACCGAGCGGCACGTTCAGGTAGGCGTCGGCGCCCTGGTACCGCAGGTCGAGCGACCGCGAGTGGGTGACGCGCCCGGCCTCGATGCCCTGCCGCCGCATGGCTTCGGCCCCGGCGGCCTCCAGGGCGGCGAAGCGCGGCTCCAGGTCGCGCATAGTCGCCTCACCGAGCGGCGCGAGGACGGCTTCGACCTCGGCGGCAATCATGTCGGCCAGGCCCATGCCGTAGGCGCTCAGCACGCCCGCCAGCGGATGCAGGAGCACCGTCCGGATGCCCAGGGCGTCGGCAATGGCGCAGGCGTGCTGAGCCCCCGCGCCGCCGAAGCAGACCAGGGCGTACTCCCGCACGTCGTAGCCGCGAGCCACGCTGATCTCGCGGATCGGCTTGACCATGTTCTCGTTGGCGATTCGCAGGAATCCTGCGGCCGTCTCCTCGACCGACATCTCACGGCCGGTCTCCGTGCGAATGCGCTCGGCCAGATCGGCCACGGCTTGCCGCGCGGCCTCGACGTCGAGCGGCTGGTCGGCGTGCGGCCCGAAGCAGGCCGGAAAGTGCTGCGGCTGAATGCGCCCGAGCACGGCGTTGGCATCGGTCACCGCGGGCGGACCGCCGCGACGGTAACAGGCCGGCCCCGGGTTGGCCCCGGCGCTGTCGGGCCCGACGCGCATGCGGCCGTCGACGTAGCTCAGGATCGAGCCGCCGCCGGCCGCCACGGTGTTGATGTTCATCATCGGGGCCTGGATGCGGACGCCCGCGGTGATCGTCTCGAAGGCGCGCTCGTACCGGCCGTCGTAGCGGCTGACGTCGGTGCTCGTGCCGCCCATGTCGAAACCGATGATTCGCGGCAGGCCGGCCAGTTCGGCCACGCGGGCGCAGGCCACCACGCCGCCCGCCGGCCCGCTGAGGATGGCCGCCGAGCCGCTGAAGTGGTCGGCGTCGGCCAGGCCGCCGTGCGACTGCATGAACCGCAGGTCCACGGCGGGACCGAGCGGCGCGCGAACGCGGGCCACGTAGCGCCGCAGGATCGGCGTCAGGTAGGCATCCACGGCCGTGGTGCTGCCGCGGGCCACGGCCTTGATCTCGCGCGAGACGTCGCTGCTCAGGCTGACGTGCTCGAAGCCGACCTCGCCCGCGATACGTCCGACGAGCCGCTCGTGCTCGGGCCAGGCGTAGCTGTGCATCAGGACGACGGCGGCCGAACGGATGCCGCGATCGTAGGCCGCCTGGAGGTCGGCGCGGAGGCGCTCGATATCGGGTCCGCGCCGGACCGTGCCGTCGGCCATGACGCGCTCGTCGACCTCGATCCGTTCGGCGACGATCTGCGACGGTTTGACGATCTGGAGGGCGAAGATGTCGGGCCGGTCCTGGTAGGCGATCTCCAGCAGGTCGGCGAAGCCGCACGTCACGACCAGCACGACCGGCGCGCCGTGTCGTTCCAGAAGGGCGTTGGTTGCCACGGTGGTGCCCATCTTGATCGTGCGGATGCGCTCGGCGGGAATCGGTCCGCACGGGTCGCTCACGCCGAGCAGGCGGCGAATGCCGGCCAGGGGCGCGTCGTCGTACTGCTCGGGGTTCTCGCTGAGGAGTTTGTGAACGTGTATGCGTCCGCGGCCGTCGCGGGCCACCACGTCGGTGAACGTGCCGCCGCGATCGATCCAGAAGTCCCAACGGTTGGTGTCGGTCATGAAAGGCTGTCCCCCGAGTTGCGTGCGTCCGACGAAGACGACCATGGCCACGCCGGCGTAGCCATGCCATCCCCACAGAAGATCATGGGGTGCCATGGCTGCCCCGCAGCCATGCAGGTCACGTGCGACACTCGGCATGCCTGCAGGGGCAGGCATGGCACCCGGCCACGGGCTCACGTTCGGCATGCTTCTGCAAGCAGAAGCATGGCACCCCGGAGCGGGGCACGGCGCGGGCGTGCCCGCGCCCAGTTTCCGCGTGGCTGCAAGCAGCCACCCTACTCCTCACGTTCTACGGTCGCGGCTTGGCGTACCAGGTGCGGAGGACCTGCTCGGCCGGTTTGCCGTAGATGTAGAACTGCTTGTCCGTGGCGGCCTTGTCCTTCGGGTAGAGCCGCGCGGGCCAGTCCCACCACGAGTAGCCGGCCAGCCAGGGCTCGTTCCAGAAGACCTGCAGTGCGGCCTCGTAGAAACGGGCCTGCACCCCCAGGTCGCACGGCCACTGCCAGTTCTCACAGTCGCCGGGCCAGACCTGGCAACCGTCGGCGCTGCGGCAACCGATCTCGATGAACAGGATCGGCCGTTTCCATTTCTCGCTCAGGGCCTTCAGCCGCGGCACGTGTTTGCGGAACTCGGCGACCATGGTCTCCAGCGACGAGTCGTCCTTGGTGCCGACCGTCCAGTAGACGCCGACACCGATCACGTCCACGGCGTCCCACCACGTGACCTCCTGCTCGCGCTTGTCGGCCGTATTGTAGATGAGCGGCCCGTCGTAGACATCGCGAATCTTCTTGATCAGACCGCGCCACTGTTTCTCGTAGCCCTCGGTGCTGGTCATTTCGCAGCCGACGACCAGGGCCTCGCACTTGCCCTCGGCGGCAAGGCGGGCGTAGTGGAGCATGAAGGCCTCGTAACACTGCCACCACAGGTTCCAGGCCGCATCGTCGGTCTTGCCGTCTGGTTTGCGGAAATCGATCTTCGCTCGCCACGTGCCGTCGAGGCAATCGTAGACGGGCTTGAGGATGATCTTGAGCTTGTTCTCGCGCGCCAGACCGATCGCCCGGCGGATCTCGTCGTCGGTGACCATCCGCGGATCGGCCTCGCCCCAGGCGATCATCGGGATGTTGTGGGCCGGCATGTGGGCGACGAAAGCGATCGTGGCCCACTCGGTTCCCGTGGCGGCCATCAGGCGCATCGACTCCGCGGCCTCGGGACCCTCGTAGTGCCCACGACGTCCCCACCAGCCCCAGGTCTGCCCCTTGACGAAACCGATGGGAGACTTGGCCACCTGCGGCCGGTCGGCGGCAGGCTCGTCGGCCAGGACGGCGACGGCCAGCGCCGGCACGAGAACCGTAAGCAAAGATGCGACGATGAGCTTGTTCATGGATCGCGCCTCGTCAGCGAATCGTCACGGCCGCTCTTTGGCGTACCAGGTGCGAAGGACCTGTTCGGCCGGTTTGCCGTAGACGCAGAAACCGAGGTTGCTCTCGGCCTGCTCTTTCTTGTGCAGCCGGGCGGGCCAGTCCCACCACGAGTAGCCGGCGAACCACGGCTCGTCCCAGAACACCCGCAGCGCCGCCTCGTAGTAGCGGGCCTGCTCCTGGCCGTCGTACGGCAGGTCCTTGCTCCAGTAGTCGGCCGGACACCGATAGCAGCCGCGAGCGCTGCGCACACCGATCTCGATGAACATCACCGGGCGGTTGACCTTGCGGCTCAGGTTCCGCAGCTTCTCCTTGAGCGGCTGCCACGAGGCCATCATCGCCTCGAGCGACGAGTCGCCCTCCGTGCCCACCGGATAGTAGGCGCTGACGCCCACCACGTCAACGGCGTCCCACCAGGCGATGTCCTCGTGCCCGTGGTTGCAGTTGTAGATGAGCGGCCCCTTGTAGACCTCGCGGACCTTCGCCAGCGTCTGTCGCCACTCGGCGACGAACCGCTCGGTCGAGATCATCTCGCAACCGACGCAGAGCAACTCGCACTTGCCCTCGGCGGCGATCGTCGCGTAGTGCACGAGAAACTTCTCGAACGACTCCCACCACGCGGCCCAGGCCTTGGGGTCCGGCTTGCCGTCGGCCCCGGGGAAATCGATCTTCGCCCGCCACGTGCCGTCGCGGCAATTGACCACCGGCTTCAGGATCACCTTGAGTTTGCTCGCGCGGGCCAGGCCGATCGCCCGGCGAATCTCCGCGTCGGTCACCAGCCGGTCGTTCTCCGCGCCGTAGAGAATCCGCGGCGTGCTCTTGGTCTCCATCTCGGCGGCAAAGGCAAGGGTCACCCACTCGGCCCCGGTCTCGGCCAGATGCTTCATCGACTCGGCGGCCTCGGGACCCTCGTAGCTGCCGCGACGGCCGACCCAGCCCCAGGTGTAGCCCTTGACGAAACCGACCGGCGATTTCGGCGCCGGCGGCTCGGCGGCCTCCTGTCCCTTCGGCTCAGGCTTTGCATCGTCGGCCGCGGCTGCGCGCAACAGCAGCGCCGCCAGGCCGAGCGCCGTCACCGCCAGAAGAATCCTCATTGTCCCGCCTCCTTCTCGACGGCCAGGCCATCCTGTGGTCGGACACGATCGGCCAGATCGCAATTGAGTTTGTCGCCGATCGTGATGTGTCCGCCGGGCGCACCGGCGGTCTTGAACGTCACGGTCACGTCGTCACCGGCCGAGGTCTTCAACGAGACGCCGGCCATGCCGCGCTTCTCGACGGGTGCGACGGCCAGATCGGTCGACAGCGACTTGTCGCCGACGCGCAGCACGTGCAGGAAGATGTCCTCGGTGCGGCCCTTGCCGGGCGAAACCTCGACGCGCCAGGCGCCGGAGAGTTCTTTGTGCTGACCCTCCTGGGGATGGTTGCTGCCGGCGCTGAGGAATTCCTTGCCGGGGCCGCCCACGGCCGCAATGCGGGCGTCGCCGGGGGCCATCGTGCGGCCGACCAGGGCGCTGGGGCCGTACTCAATGCGGAACGTCTTGCCGTCGGCGTCGATGGTCGGTTCGTTGACCGAGTGCAGCAGCCATGTCTTGCGATAGTCGGCCCTGGCGGCGACGACGCGGTCGCAGATGACGAAGGTGTCGGGATAGACGAAGACGAATTGCCGCACGGCCGCCTTGCATTTGGCCGGCGCGTAGCAGGCCGTCATGTCCGTGGCCGCGTAGCTGAACTGCGGCGTGGTCTCGAAGCCGATCTGTTTGCCGGCAAACTCGCATTGGCCGCCGTCGAGCGTGCGGGCCGCGCCACCCCAGACCTTGGCCGGACGGTCGGCCCCGGCGGGAGCGGCAATCAGGATCGAGTTGTGGGCCACCGTGCGATAGAGATACTCGCTCAGGTGATCGTTCCGCTCGCGCGGTCCGTAGTCGCCGCTGTCGATGGCCAGGTGGCCTTTGCGGTAGATGATGAAGTGGCCCTGGTCGTAGTGGCGGTGCGAGTTGACGCTGCCGCCGCAGACGAAGGCGGCGCAGACGGCATCGTCGGTCCAGTCGCTGCGCATGAAGACGACGCCCATGCTGTCGAAGTTGCGGGCCAGCGGCCAGGTGGCGTCGGGCCCCTCGGGTTTAGGCAATTGGCCGCAACGCGTCGTCAGCAACGGCGCGATCGGCCACCAGAGGTCGTCGTGGCGGCGGTTGGTCAGCAGGTTGTCGCGAACCCACAAGGCCAGCCGGGCGCGGTCGGGATGGACCGTGGCGTAGAAGTCGGCGGCCTGGAGCATGTGCATGTCGAGGAAGCCCTCGGTGAAGGGGCCGGCCGGGGCCGAGTCGCCGAGGCCCCAGCCCATGTGGCCCGGCAGATGGTTCCAGAGGACCCAGTTAGCGAACAACGACATGTGATCGTAGCTCTCCTCGAGGGCCAGTCCGGTCGCCGAGTTGTAGGTCCGCATGAAGTTGAACTCGGCCCACGGGTACATGCCGAAGGCGTAGCCGACGGCGATCGAGCCCATGCCCCCGTCGTCGCCGACGGCCTGCTTGCGGTAATTGAGCAACTGGATGTGTTCGGCGTAGCCCTGCTTGAGCAGTTGCTCAGCCTGCTTGTCGTCGATGCCGTCGCCGTAGAAGGCCAGCCCCAGGTACCAGGCCATGTTCGGCGGCCCGTAGAAACCGCTGGTAGTGTCGCCGCGGTTCTGGCCGCTGAGGGGGCGGCCGCCGAGGCACTCCTTGTAGTGGCGGAAGAAACCGAGGGCGAATTCCTTACGCTGGGCGGCGGTCATCTCGTCGCAGATCCAGTCGTAGGCCGTCAGGGCGGCCACGCGGCTGGCGGAGTACCAATTGACGGCCTTGCCCGCCGAACTGCAACGGTTGTAGAAGCGGACGGCTTCGAGGACATAGTTGCGAGCTTTGTCCAAGGCCTCGCGGTCGCCCTCCATGCGCCAGATGAAAGCCGCTTGATTGGCCCACAGCCCGTACTTGGGCGTCGAGCCCGACTCGCAGACCTTCGCGTCCGGCGTCGCGGGCATGGAGGCCACGTGACGCTTGATGCCCGCGTAGTAGTCGGCCTCGTGCTTGAGGGCGTAGTCCTTGACCTGCGGCCAAGTGTCGACGTTGAAGAACATCCGCGGATGGTCTTTGCGAATCCGCTTCTGCCAGTCGCGGGCGAGCGGCTTGGCGGCCGATTGGGCCACGGCGGCAACGGGCAGCGCGGTCGTCGTCACGAGACACGCCAGAACGGACGCCGCCAATGTGCTGCGTATTCTGTTCACGACCGACCTCCTTGGGGTCTCTCCGGAAAAGATTGTCGCCGTCGTCGCGACAGGGTCAAGGACTATTCGCGGTTGCCGCCGAGGCGGAATCACCAGTTGTTAAATGGTTGCGGTGGGGATTGGTGGTGGTGCATCTTGCCGGGAGCCGCTAGCGCCACAGATGCAGGTTCGGCAGGCCGAGGACGTGGCCGAGGCGGTCGGCGAGTTTCTCAATCTCGAAAGGCTTCTGGAAGAAGTCGGTCGCTCCCGCGGAGGCCAGTCGCCGGGCGACGTCGCTTTCGCCGTAGCCGGAGCAGAGGATGACCGGCACGTCCGGGTCCAGCTTGCGGATTTCCCGCAAGGCTTCCTCGCCGCCCATAACGGGCATGGACACGTCGAGCATCACGGCCACAATCCGCTCGGCGTGTTGCCTGAACAGTTCGACGCCGCGGCTGCCGTCGGGCGCCGACAGAACGTCGAAGCCGAAGGCCTGGATCATGCGGCAGGCCACGCGGCAGACAACGTCCTCGTCGTCCACCACGAGGACGGTATTGGCCGCCGGACGGCTGTCGAGCCGCGGCGCCTCCCGGACGTCGCGTTCGGCCCGCAGCGTGTCGACCGCATCGGAAAGCGGCAACAGCACGCGAACCGTGGTGCCGTGGTCCGGCCGGCTGCTGACGTGGATGGCGCCGCCATGGGCTCGAACGATGCCCAGGACGGCGGCCATACCGAGGCCGCGGCCGGCGAATCTGGTGCTGAAGAAGGGGTCGAAGAGTCGGGCAACCGTCGCGGCGTCCATGCCGCAACCGCGGTCGCTGACCTCGACGCAGGCGTAGCGCCCCTCGGGCAGTTCGTTGCCGAGGACGGCCTCGTCGAGGTAGGCCCTGTCGCACTGGGCGAGTCCGCACGACACGCGGACGGTGCCGGCGGCCTGGCTGTAGGCCTCCGAGGCGTTGGCAATCAGGTTCATCAGGACCTGGCAGATCTGTGCGGCATCGCCTCGTATCGGCGGCAGGCGATCGGCGGTGCGGAGGTCGAGGGTCGTCATCTTCGAGAGAGACGTCTCGGCGAGGCGGGCCGACTCGATGGCGATCTGGTTCAGGTCGATTTCGGCCACGGCCATGTGGCTCTTGCCGGCGTAGGCAAGCATCTGGCGAGTCAGCTCGGCGGCCCTCTCGGCGGCCTCGCGGATGGAGTCCAGGCTTTCGAGGGCGGCGCTGCCGGGTGGCAGGTCCATGCGGGCCAGGTCCAGGTTGCCGAGGATGCCGGTCAGAAGGTTGTTGAAGTCGTGGGCGATGCCGCCGGCGAGGACGGCCAGGGTCTCGCTCTTCTGGGCCTGGCGAATCCGCTCTTCGAGTTGCTGCCGGCGGCGCTCCGTCTGGAGGCGTTCGGTCATGTCGCGAAAGCCGGCCTGCACCGTCAGCCGCTGCTGAAGAGTGACCCCCTGGGTCGTGATCTCCACGGGAATCTCCGCACCGTCGCCGCGGAAGACCGACAGTTCAAACGGGCCGGCGACCGCGAATTCTGCGGCCCGGTGAACGGCGTCGGCGAAAGCCGCTCGGGCCGACTCCTGTTGCCGGCTCGGGTGCAACTCGCTCTGGTGCATGCCGACGATTTGCTCTCGCGGTCGCATCAAGAGTCGCGAGGCTGCGGGATTGGCCTCGACGATGTTTCCCGTCTCAGCGTCGGCCAGGAGAATGGCATCGGGCGACTGCTCGAAGAACATGCGGAACTGTTGCTCGTTGCGTCGAAGGGCCTCCTCGGCCCGGACCCTCTGAATGGCAATGCCGACGTGCACGGCCGCAGCTTCCAAGGCCTCCACGGTATCCAGGGGCAAAGCGTTCTCGGCCGGATCGGCGATGTGGAGCAGCCCGATGATGCGACCGCCACTGCGGATGGGCACCAAGGCAACCGACTCGTAGCCGAACTCGTTGCAGGCATTGCGGGTCTGTTTGCGCCGGTCCTCGGGCAGCGAGGCCAGCAGGCGGGTCGTTCCGTTGACGTAGAACGAGCCGCCGGGAGTGAACAGGCCCGAAGCAGTGTCGGGCTCCTGCTGGATGACCCGCGTGCACATGCAATGGTCCGTTCCGAGCCGCAGGGGACTCTCTCTGCGGCAGAACTCGTCGCTGAACCCGAGGTAGGCCTCGTAGGGAATGCGGCCGCTGTCGTCCAGGAGCCGCACACCAACACCCCGGCAGCCCGCGAACTCGGCAATGTGATGAACCAGGCAGTCGAGGAACGGGCCGAGGTCATGGTGCTGATTGGCGGCTTCGAACAGGCGGCCGGACAGTTGCAGGAGCCGCTCGGCACGTTCGGCCCGCAGCCGGGTCAGGCGGCCTCGCCTGCGGCTGTGCAGCAGCAGGATCAGGACTAGAGCCAGCCCAACGACAGGTGCGGCCGCAGCCAGAAGAACGGGTGGATCGATCGCCAGTAGACTTGGCGGCACGGACATAGAGAACCGACTGCGGGCAGACGTGTGGCACACGGCTTGGCCTGCGGCTGTACCGCGGCCGGATGCCGTGTGCGAGTCCGGGCCCGCGTGGGCCAGACTACCGAGTAGTCCCAGCGCTAGAGCGATACCGATACCGGCCCGTTGGACCGCACGACGACAAGGCTTGTGCCTGCCCACAAGCCCTTCGCAACGATCCCAGGCGGCGGTATGGCCGCTCGCTCGGATCAGCATAGGTGTGTCCGCCTGCCCCCCTGCGCGACACCAGCGGTACGGCAACCTGCAGCACTGAGTAAAAGGACGTCTTTCGGCCCGTTACAAGGAAGTGATTCCACATTAATATTGCCGCAATACGGCCGCGAAAGCAAGCGGCATTCGCCCGGCCCCTGCGGAACAGGCGGAAACGGGCTGGAGTTGACAGGAACCTGTGAAAAGCTGTCACGAAACGTATATTTCGGGGGGAAAAGTTGTCAACTAAAACCACAAGATGTGGTATGGTGGGGAGTTGTCGTCCGCGGGGCAGACGACTGGCATTTTCGGGCCAAGAAAGGTCAGAAAAGGAAGAAAAACGGCGTAAGATGACGTTAGGACGAGCAATGCAATCCAAATGAGCACATTATCCAGCTTGACATACCACATGCTGTGGTCGTATAGTCTGCACTTGCAATATCGGGGGAGTAAAGCGGCGGAAAATGGTAAAAAGTTGTGTTTTTGCTGGCATGTCCGGCGGTAAAAGCCGATCATCTGATAATGGGCCGAGGCCCAAGATATTGTGGCACCACTCGAAGCTCCGAGCCTGTCCTCCTTGCGAGGCGAAGAGGTAGCCCATGAAACGCCTTCCCGTCGTAAACGCAAGGATTCATGTGGGCTGTTGTTGATGTGACTTAGGGCCGTTCAACTACAGCGAGTCGCCGGCATGAAATGCCCCTACTGCAAAACCGACAAGGACCGGGTCGTCGACAGCCGGGCCAGCGACGGCGGGTTCTCGATCCGTCGGCGCCGCGAGTGTGGAGTGTGCGGCCGGCGGTTCACCACCTACGAGAAGGTCGAGCAGGAGGTTCGCATCCGGGTGATGAAGAAGGACGGCACCCGCGTGCCGTACGATCGCCATCGCCTGCTCGAAGGGTTGCACAAGGCCTGCCACAAGCGGCC
>JAFGPY010000234.1 GCA_016935955.1 Planctomycetota bacterium | reverse complement strand
TTTCGCCCTTGTTTTTCAGGGGTTTCCGCACCATCCTGGCATGTTCGGGACGCAGAGGTCGCTGGTTCAAATCCAGTCGCCCCGACTTAACGTAAATCCCGCCGAATCTTGGAGTTAGGATACCTGCCGATGGTCGGCAGTGCGGCTCAGAAGGCCCTTGAAATCCAGTACGTGTACTGGATTCATTGCCTTTGGAGGATCCGCACATGCCACGACCCCGGAAGACGCCGTCCTATCGTCTCCACAAGGCCCGAAACTGTGGTGTCGTCACCATTGACGGCAAAGACCACTATCTGGGGCCGTATGACTCTCCGGAAAGCTGGGAGAAGTACTACCAGCTTCTTGCCGGCTGGGCTGGAAATGGGCATACCAAGTCGCCCTGCCCGCCGACCGTTGAGTGTGACCAGACGGTCAATCAACTGATCGCTCTGTACTGGCGGTTTGCCCAGGGGTGGTACATCAAGGACGGCGAGCCGACCGACGCCATCTACGGCGTGAAGGCGGCCCTGCGTGTGCTCCGCGAGATGTACGGAACGACCCTCGTGCGGGAATTCGGCCCGTTGCGGCTCCAGGCCCTTCTAACGCACATGGTTGAGAAGGGGTGGTCGCGGACGTACTGTAACGACAACCTCGGTCGGATCAAGCGGATGTTCCGGTGGGGCAAGTCGCAGGAGATTGTGCCCAGCACGGTCTACCAGGACCTGTTGACCGTGGACGGGTTGCGGGCAGGGCGGACGGAAGCCAAGGAATTGAGGCCGGTTCGCCATTCCGTGATCGGCCGTGTAGAAGACATAGGTATTGTCCAGTTCGCCCATGGCCTTGAGCTGTTCCAAGACACGGCCGATTTGAATGTCGATATTCTCGCTGCAGGCGAATTCTCGGCCCAATTCATTTCGGATCGTGCGCTCGTCGCGATTCGTCCAGACACCACTGACATTCACCTCGTCGCGAACGTCCATGTGCGTATTGTCGAAGGGATGAGCCGGCAGGTAATTGACCGGCAAGCGCGGTTGCTTCGGATGGGCGGCAGGCAAGAGATTCTTGTCCCGGTGGTTGGCGGCGCCGTACTTGGCGAGTAGTTCCGGTTTGCCGTCACGGACATCATGCGGATGCGAGAAGCCGAAATAGATGAGGAAGGGATCTTTGTCTTGGGTTGCCGCGCGTCGCTTGAGGTAGGCGAGCACCTGGTCGGCATGCCAGGCACTGCCCGTTTCGTCGGTATCGCCCCGCTTGACAGCGTCGTGAACGACCGTGAATTGCTGATTGGCCGCTGCATAACTATTACCCCGCTTGCAGGTTCGCATGGTGTCGTAGCCAGCGGCATTGAAGACTGCGGCCATGGTGTGATCCGCAAGATCGGTGGGGACGTATTTGGGATTCGCCGAGAGCGGACTACGCCCCGGCTTTGTCTTATCGGGAATGTGCCAGACGGTACGCCCGGACATGATCATGTGACGTGACGGCGTGCAGACGCCGCCGGCCCAGGCGCCCATATGATGGGCCGCATCAAAGACCATGCCCTCGGCAGCCAGTCGGTCGATCACCGGCGTCTCCAAGGAGGACCGGTCGTTGTAAAGCTTCAGATCAAAGGGCGACTGATCGTCGACGATGATGAACAGGATATTCGGCCTCTTCTCTTCAGCGACAGCGTTGAGACTCAGGCATAGGAGCATCAGCAACGCTGCTGTGATGGTCTTCCGATTCTGCATGTGTCTTCCTTCTCTAGGTCATGCGTTCTAGGCGGCAAACAGTCATTGCGAGGAGCGACGCGGTGAGCGAAGTCGAAGCAGCCCCTTCACAATGGCCCGTCGCTGCCCATAGGAACGGTATGCGGCACGAGTCGCCGACGATGCATGTTGTGCCCGTCCGGTTTCAGTTGCAGTGTCCCGCGTGCTCAACTATTCCTTCACGAATTCCACGTCTTCGAGTCGTACCACGACCGCGTTAGGCCACCGGCGGTTGTTGTAGAGCCGCTGGGCACGGACGACCGAAACCTCCAGGCCGTCGTCCGTCTGCTTGAAGCGAAAACCGATGTCGTGCCGTGAAGTGAATCGCTCGATACGGTGCTCCTGGCCCAGGACCCGGATCTCCGTGGTGGACGTCGCCTTGAGTTGTTTGAGCAGGACTTCCTTTCGGGCCAACCGTCCCCATTGCGTGTTGCCGCGCGGGTCGTCGTCGGTGAACTTGGTGAGGAAGGCGTAGACGTACTTGCCGTCTTTGGACTGCGTGTAGTAGACGTCCTTGTCGCCGGCTGTCACACAGGGGCGAATGTCGTGGATGGCCTCGTCGTTGACAAACATCCACAGCGCCAGCTCGCGAAACCTCTCTTCCTGTTCGAGCGGGATCTTGCCCGACGACATGGGCCCCATGTTGATCAGCAGGTTCCCGCCCTTTGCCCGGGTTTCGATCAGCATGTTGATCAACTGTGTCCCCGACTTGTAGTCCTCGTTCGTCGGCTTGTATTGCCACTGGTTGCCCAGGGTGAAGCAGGTTTCCCACGGCCCGGGGATGGGGTCTGCCGGAAGACGCTGCTCGGGTGTGACCATTTCGCCCCGGGTGACGAGGCATTTCGGGGCGATTGTGTGGACGTATTGGGTCAGCTCCGCCTTGTGGCCGCCGTCGAGGAAGATCACGTCGACGTCGCCGTAGTTCGTCAGCAGTTCGTCGAGATGCCGCTTGGTGTATTCGATCAAGTCGTCGCGGATTCGGCCGGCTTCCCTGCCTCCACGAGCGGGAACGTCGTGCTCGTAGTTGAAGGCGAAATCTTCGGGCGAGTAGTAGAACCCAACCTTCATGTCGTGCCGCCGGCATGCGTCGACGTAGCCCCGGACAATGTCCTTGCCGTACGGCGTGTTCATGATGCTGAAATCGGTGGTCTTCGTGTCCCACATGCAGAACCCGCTGTGGTGCTTGGTCGTAAAGACCATGTATTTCACACCGGCCAGCTTGGCCAGCGCCATCCACTTGTCGGGATCGTACTGATCCGGGTTGAACGTCTTGGGCAACTCGTTGACGTAGCGATCGAGGTATTTCTCCGAGGCGTAGTCCATCGAGTGGCTGATCACGGAGCCCAACTGCGAATCGAGCGACCAGTGGACGAACATGCCCAGCCCCCAGTCCATGAACTCCGCCTCGCGGGCGGGATCGTTCTTCAGTGATCCGGCCAGTCGCGGCTTGCTAATCGTCTGCGCGAGGCAGACCGGAGCGGCGGCCGTCAGTGCCAACAGCAGCAGAGCCGTTACTCGGGCTGTCGTTTTCACGTTTGCAACCGATGTGATCGTGCTCATCTTCGCCTTCTCTTGTCGGGTTTCTCGGTTCAGTCGGAATCGCCGTCCGCCTTCTCGACCAGCCAGATGTTGCGGAATTGCACGGCCGATCCGTGCTCCTGAAGAACGATGGGCGAGAGCGGTTCCTCGGGATAGGCGGCATATTTATTCCGCCGCAGCGACAGCTTGAAGTTGTCGTGGATCAGCACGCCGTTGAGCCGCACCGTGACCCGGGCGGCCTTGCTCTCCATGCGATCGCCGGCGGCGTCGAAGCCGGCGGCCTTGTAGTCCAGGTCGACCGTCTGCCACTTGCCCGGGCCCAGCGCGGCGTTGACGTCGGGCACGCGGAGTTGATAGATCGCCCCGCAATCGCCCAGCCCGGGGCTCTCCTTCGCGGCGCTGTTGAGAATCTGTAACTCGTACAACGGCCCGAAGAAGATCCCGCTGTTGCCGCTGCCCTCTTCGGGCAACTTGAACTCGAGGTGCAGGCGATAGCTGCCGAACCGCTGGCGCGTGCAGATAAACTGCTTGCGCCGCTTGCCCTCGAACTCAAACCCGATCTCCATCGCCCGACCGTCGACCAGCTTCCACTGGATCTCCTTCTGGTCGTCGTCGGGGTTGATCTTCAGGAATGAGAACGGCCGCCAGGCGTCGAAATTCGGGCCGTCGAAGAGCACGATCGCCCCGTCCGGCGGGGCGAGGCCGAGCGTCGACTTCGCGGCGTCCGGCTCCGCGCGGGCAAACACGGGCAGCAACATCACGATGAGGCACGCGCGAAATGAGTGGCAACCAACTCTGAGCATTGAATTCAATCCTGTATGGGTGTTCGTGTGGTTACTTCGAACCCAGGCACATGACGGTGCCGTCTTTGAGCGTGATGAAGCACTGGCCAGCGGCCGCGGCGAGACCGTCCCAGACGGGCTGGGCGGGCAACTCGTACTCGGCGATCTTTGTGCCGTCGGTGGCGGACGCCATCCAGAGGGCACCGCCTTGTTGGCCCGCGTAGCTGGCCGAGAGTTGATGGAGCTTGTAGGTCGGGTCCAGGGGAACGCCAGCGGCCAGGAGCGTGTCGCCGGCCAGGACCAGGGCGTTGCCCGTCAGCGGGATCTGCGTCGACCAACGCTCGCGCCACGCGCCCGAACGGGGAACGGTCCGCAGCCGGCGTTCCGCCTGCCATGCGCCGTCGGTGTCGGCGGCGGCGCGTTGGCCGCTATAGAGGGTGTAGCCCCGCAGCGGGTTCAACATGGTGCTGTGGCGTCCCGGCAGGTAGCCGCGGATCTCGTAGAAGACGTCTTCGTCCATTACCAGAATGTCGCCCTGGGGGCCGGCGCCGAACGTGCCCATGTTGGGCCCGTAGCAGAGGTCCGTGTCGATGGTCCAGTAGGTTCGGTGCTGCGGCACGTCGTCGAGAAACCCAGCCGACGCGATCAGGTGCGGCACTTCCAGTTCGGCCAGGGGGACCGGCGTAAGGTCGGGCCGGAAGGCCTGGTGGCGGATGTAGAGCAGGTCGCCTTCGCTCGAGAAGATCCCGCCTTTGAACCCTTCGATCCGCGTGTTCCGCGCGCCGACGATGGGAAAGCCGTTCTCGGCGTATGGCCCGCTGACCTGGCGGCGATGGATCACCCGGCCGGTCGTCGGATCGAGCCCGTAGACGACGATCCCGCCGTCGAGGAACGAACTGCGACCGGCAGCGAAGTAGGCCATGCCGTCGCGGACCATCACCGCCCCGCTGACGGGCCAGGCCGACTCGAGCTGCCCGTCGGCGGCGATCAACCGCTGCACCGGCAGATCGCAGAACCGCCACGCCAACCGGCCGTCGTCGGCGCGCAGGGCGTAGACCGAACCGTCGCGGCAACCCAATAGCAACAACCCCTGATGAAACGATGGCGGGCTGTCGATCCGCCCGCCGGTGGTGAACGTCCATACGGTCTTGCCCGTCTGGCGCGACAGGGCATACAAGACGTGGCTATCGCGGGCGGCCACATAGACCAGATCGCCGACGATTGTGGGCGCTGTTGGCCGCGACGGGAGCTTGGTTTGCCAGCGACTGACAAGTGCACCGTCGACCGGCGTCGACGTTCGCCCGCTGCGGGCATTGTCGTTGCGGTAGACGGGCCAGTCGGTCGCCGTGGCTGAGGTCGATGGAGCAGTACCATAGGCCGGGCCCTTGACCAACCCGTCGCGAGGGTCGAGCCGCATGACCTTACCGGCCGCCCGATCGTCGCTGTAAAGGGCCTTGAAGCCGGTCAGCATGGCCCCCTTGAGGCAGGAGCAGGAGAACGGCGACGAGTAGAGCATGCCGTTGCACGGTACCGGCCCCAGGCCGCAGGTGGCTCGCACCCAGGGGGCGGGGAACTCGCCGCGGCCGTCGAGCGCGACGAAGTCGGAGCCACCGGTCTTGGAATTGATGAAGTAGTCTTCGGTGATCCGGTTGCGATAGCAGCGGTCGTGGCCCATCGGCTGGTGCATCTTCTGGCTGAGTCGCCGCTTGATCTCGCCGGTGTCCGGATCGTGGCCGACCATCAGCCCCGTCCACACCAGCCCATTGGCGAGGAAGACGTCGGAGCCCTTCATGTAGTTGGGCGTGTTCTTGGCGGTCCACGCCAGTTTGCCATCATCCAGGCGAAAGGCCCGGACCGTGTCGAGCGTGGAGCAATAGACCATGTCGTCGGCGAGCACCAGCGTGGGGTTGGTATTGGTGGCGGAACCCAAACCCGGCACTTTGCGTGTTCCGCCCGGGCGGCTCGGATACGCAGCCGACTCGACGGCCCAGAGCTGACGACCGTCAACCGTATCGCAGCAGACCACGTGCGTCCGCGTGGCGTAGGCCAGGCGTGTGCCCTTCACGGCGAGCGTGCCGCCGACGTAACCACCTTGTCGGCCGATCTTCTTCTCCCACACGACCGCGCCATCGTCGGCCGCCAGGACCTTGAGCGTGACGACGCGCGAGGCGGGTTCGTTGCGGTCGCCGTAGGGCTGGCCGACGATCGCATAGACGACCCCGTCGTCGACGGCGAACTCGCGGGTATCGGCCGTGCCGGCAAACGTATGCAATACCTCACCGCTGGGGGCGTCGAGCACGCGGATCGGTTCGTCGTAGCCGAGCGTGCAGTAGACCTTGTCGCCGACGGCTACCGCCCGGCGCTGGGTCTGCGTGGGTACGAACTTGACGTAGCTGCTGGTGGTGTGCCAACTCGCAAGCGGCCGCCGCCACAGTTCGCAGCCGTTGAACGCGTCGCGAGCCACCAGATGGAACCGGGCGGTCAGCTTGTGGTACTCGATCGTCTGAAGGTCTTCGATCGTAAACAGCCGACCATCGGCCGAGAGCATCGAGGTGACCGTAACCCACGACATGTGCGAACGGCCCCAGCGGGTTCCGCCCGTCCACTGCAGCCGCTCGGGCGGGCCGACCCGATCGGCCGAGACACCGTTGTTGTCGGCGTCGTGCAGGTACTGGTTCCACTCGTCGACGTCGTCGGGC
>JAFGPY010000233.1 GCA_016935955.1 Planctomycetota bacterium | reverse complement strand
TCCCGACGACTACCGGCTGGTGGTCTACAACTCGCTGATCGAGGCCAAGAAGAGCGCCGGGGCCCGCGACATCTTCAACCAGAAGGTCGCGGCCTACGAACTCGGCCTGATGCTGGTGCTGGACCGCTTCCCTCACTACGCGCACCTGATCGATCACCTGCGGGACCTGAACGCCGAGCATCTGCACGTCCGTCCGCACGTCATCTACGAGACGCTGGCCTCGCTGCCGCCGACGATGACACGCGAGCAGTTGCGGCAGGACCTCTCGGCCGCGCACCGCGACAAGGCCGAACGCATTTTCCAGACTCACAGCGAGCCTGAAGGGTACGATATACGGAGCGTGATGCTTTACGGCTTGGCCGAGTGCGCCCGCAGCGAGCGCTGCGGCGAACTGTTGACCGCCGGTCGCCTGGAGGAATTCGGCCGCATGATGTGCGTCTCGCACGACGGCGACCGTGTGGCCCGCATGGACGCCTCAGGCAAGATGGCGGCGCACGACTACCGCATCGGCGACGCGGCCTTGCGGCAGCTTGCGGCTGACCTGCAGAGCGAGCAGCCGGAGCGCGTGTTGCGGGCCCAGTTGTACAACCAGCCGGGAGGCTACGCCTGCAGCGTCCCGGAACTCGATCACATGGTCGACGTGGCTATGACCGTCGACGGCGTGCTCGGAGCGCAACTCAGCGGCGCGGGGCTCGGCGGCTGCATGATGGTCCTGGTCCGCGCCGACGCCGTCGAGAAGCTGAAGCGGAAGATCGCCCGCGAGTCGTACCGGCCGCGCGGCCTGAAGCCGGCCGTGACGGTCTGTCAGCCGATCGAGGGCAGCGGGTTGTTGAGCCTGTAGCCACCGAGGGCGAACGGCATGGCGGCAGACTACGGTCGCCATGGCACCCGCGAGATTGGGTGCCGCGAGCAATCGGCATGGCTGCGGGGCAGCCATGGCACCCTGGATTGGACGCTGCGAGCAGCCGCCATGGTGCCGGGCTTGGCTGGAGGGGTTTGGATTTCATCGCGCGGGAAGTGTGCGGTCGGACGGAGCTTGGGGACAATGGAACATCGGCGGCTGATCATCTGCGCGATCGCGTGTCTGGCGATCGCTGCGATTGCTCGCGCCGATGCCACCAGTCCGGCGGGCCTCGATGCCTTCGCCCGCGGCCTCGACGGGCCCTACAGGATCGTCAACGGCAAACTCCAGACGTTCACCTGGGACATCAACGTCACGGGCCCGCCGGACAACGGCAGCAAGGACGCCAAGACGTCGCGTCTGACGCTGGTCCGCCGCGGGGACGGCGAGTTCGCCTGCGCCATGTCGAACGGCTCGTCGAGCCACCTGACGTTGCTGCGGACGGCGAGCGCCGCCGCCGTGATCGATCACACGCGCCGCCGCGTCTTCCTGGGCGAAGGCCCGACGCCGCAGGGCGACGACGCTATGCAATTCGACGAATTCACGCGGCACCTGGCCACGGCCCACGGCGACCTGTCGGCGGCCACGGAGATCATTCGCGGCGCGGCCGACAGTCGCGTCATGGCCCTGCAGATGATCGGCATGCTGAAACTGGTTGAGAAGCCGGTGGCCAACGGGGCGGTCGTGCTCCAGAGCAGCGAGGCCGTCAACGGGCGGCTGTACACGATCACGGTCGACCCGAAGGCCGGCTGCATTTCGAGCATTACCTGGGCATCGGCGGAAGGCAACGGCAGCCTGGCTTATCGGCTCGACGCCGAGGCCCGGATGCCGGAGTTGCCAGGCGACGGGTACGAGACGATCAAGGTGGACCGCGCCGAGCTGGAACGGACACTCGTCCGCGGGGCGGTCCGCGGCGTGGAAATTCTCTATCGCCTGGACCATCCTCGCACGCTTCGCGACCGGCGGCGCAAGATCGACAACGGACTGCTGGTCATCCGCAAGGGGCAGCGCATCCTGATGCTGGCGGGATCGCCGCAGCAGATCGGCACGCAGCACGGCAAGCTGCTGTCGCGCGAGGTCGGCCGCACCATCGACTCGCTGCTCTACACGTACTGCCTGCACGAGAGCCTCGAGCGCGGCACGTGGATGCTCGACGAGTGCCGTAAGGCCTGGGCTGCGCAGTCGTCGCACATCGCCGACGAGTACAAGGCCGAGATGGCGGCTCTGGCGAAGGCGGCCGAGGTGCGGCTGGAGGACGTGCAACTGGTCAACACGTTGCCGGCGATGCGCCGCGGCACGAGTTTCGCCATGGCCAGCCAGGCGACCCAGGGCGGCAAGCTGCTCCACGGCCGCGTCCTCGACAGCCTGACCGGTCTGGACATGCAGGACGCCGCGACGCTGATGATCATTCGCAAGCAGGGGGCCAAGCCGCTGGTGTCGGTCGGCTATGCCGGGCTGGTCGGATGCCTGAACGGGATGAACAGCGAGAAGATCGCCGTCAGCGCCGGGGCGGGCGACGGCCGGACGATATGGGACGACGAGCCGACGCCGTTTATCGTTCGCCAGCTTCTGGAGCGATGCAAGTCGCTCGACGAGGTGCTGGCGGCGCTGAAGGGCGGCGCCCGCACGGCCCAGGTCGACTACGTGATCAGCGACGGCAAAACCCTCCGCGCCGAGACTGTCCACACGTCGCCCGACAACGTGACGGTCACCGGTCTCGGCGAGCAGGGCAACGGGCAGCAGACGCCCGTTCCGGGCTGCGTCATCGTGGCCAACGGCGACAACCTGGCGGCCCTGCTGGC
>JAFGPY010000232.1 GCA_016935955.1 Planctomycetota bacterium | reverse complement strand
TTCGATGCGGCCAAGAGCGGGCTCAAGGGCTTCAACGCCATCGCCCTCTACGGCGACGACGGCAAGGGACGTGAGCAGACGCTGTACATTGACGACATGTCGGTGACGCTCGGCGGCCCGGTGACCTACGCGCCGAAGGTGCAGCCCGTGGCGCCGACCGTCCAGGGGCCGAGCCCGTGGACGCCGATCAAGGGCACTCGCGCCGTGACGACGCCGGACAATGCCCCGGCGACGCCGAAGCTGGAAGACCTGCCGCTCAAGGAGAGCGTCAGCCAGTACGGCATCACCTGGACGTTCGCCGAGCCGGCCCGCGTCGGTCAATTCGTGAACGGCGACTGGTACGTCGTCGGCCCGGTGACCGTGAAGGCCCTGGATCCCAAGCCGCTCTATGACGATGAGATCCCGGAAATCGAACTCGACAAACATGAGATCGAGCATCCCAAGACCAAGCGGGTCCGCAACGGTTTCATGCTCAACCCGCCCGCGGCGCAGAAGGTCTCCTACGACAGCGGCGTTCGCAACTTCTATGAGCCTTCGCTCGTCCAGCGTCTGCCGGCGGCAATGAAGCCCGGCGACTCGCTGGTGGCGACGATTAGCATGCCTGCCGGGTTGGTCCTGCCGGCCCAGCTCCGCAACAAGATCCAGCGCGGCAAGGGCGACGGCAGCCCGATCCGCACGGCGGCCGTTCTGACCTGTGTGGCCGAGCCGCAACCGGCCGACGCCTTCCGTCCCGGCTACTGCGACCGCAAGCAGACCGTCTACCTGGCCCGGAACCTGAAGCGCGACCTGTTGCCCCGCGCCGAGCGTCCGAAGAGCATGGCCAACGTCGGGCTCTACGTGCGGTTCACGCAGCGGCCGTGGCTGGGCACGGGCTTCTTCGGTTTCGAGGAGCCGGTGGAGAACATGCCGCAATACGGCCTGGAGTACGGCCGCGTGGCGGGCATCACCGCCCTGCTCTTGTGCACGGACCTGACGCCCGAGGAAAAGGAGCCGTTGCTCGTGAACTTCGTGCAGATCGGCATCGACCTGGGCTCGATCGTCCGCGCCGGGCACCCGGGCTGGGAAGCCTTCGGCGGACACGGCAGCGGCCGGAAGATCCCGATCGTCTTCGCCGGACTGCTGCTGGGCGACGACGAGTTGGCCAACGTCAACCGCTCCTTCCCGACGGTCAGCTTCGGCGAAGACGAGCAGACGGCCTACGGCGACTGTTGGACCGGGGCGAAGGTGGTCTTCTGCGGCCATCGGGCGATCGACGCCAAGACCGGCGCCGGGCGGCCGGGTTCCGGACCGTACGAGCACCGGCACCCGGAGACCTGGGGCGGACTGGGCGCGGGGGCGTCGCGACGCGGCGACAAGATGAGCGAATCGTACCGTCGCTGTTGCACGAGCGTCGGCTGGGCGGCCCAGGGTCTGGCCATGCGGCTCATGAAGGCAGAGAAGGTCTGGAATCACGATGCGTTCTTCGACTACGTGGACCGCTGGATGTACGAGAACGACGCCGAGTTCGTCAAGGTCCTCAAGGAGACGAACGTGGGCGATCACTCGGCCGACTGGGCCCGCCAGGGACAGGCCTGGGACGACTTCGTCAACGAGATGTGGGCGAAGCATCGGACCGACGAGGGCATGCCGCCGATCGACGGCTGGAAGAAGCAGCACGACGACAGCCGCTATCGAAAGGCTATCGAGTTGATGGAGAAGAAGCCGTAGACCCCGGCAGTCACCTCGCATTCGTCTCGCATCAAAGGTCCGCCGCGTTTTGACAGTTACCCGACTTTGGCCCCCGGTGTTCAACGAGTGCCTGACGAGACATTGCGTGTTCCCGTGCGCACGGTACGGGACGTTGCCCGATAGCCGCAACTTGGGAACAAGGGGTTCTATGATGACCGCTCATCGGAGGCGCGTTCTTATCGTTCTCGCCCTGATAGTCACAGTGTACGCCGCAACCGTGAGTGCCGCCGACACCCCGAGCCGCAAGGTGCCCGAGACGCAGCCGGTGGTTCTCGACACGTACGGTTTCTGGCGGATGTACCACGCGCTCCAGCCGCCGGTCATCGCCGACCGCGGGAAACTCGCGCCCATCACGTACGGCTACCAGTGGATGGATATGGCGACGGCCGACGTGCCGCAGGGCTGGACCGATCTGGAGTTCGACGACAGCACCTGGCTGCGCGGCCCCGGGCGAATGTCGGCCCGCACGCCATATCTGTCGCGCCTGTGCATGCGAGGCTACTTCAGCGTGACGGACCCGTCGCAGGTGAAGGGCCTGACGCTGACGCTCCTGTACCAGGGCGGCGCGGCGGTCTACCTGAACGGCAAGGAGATCGCCCGCGGCCACCTGGCGGCGGGCAAGTCGATGGCCGAGCCGTATCCGCTGGACGCCTTCGTGGACGCCAAGGGCGCGTTGCTTCGCGGTTGGGACAAGGCCGAGAAAGACCTCGACGCCGACACGAAGCGGCGCGTGGCCCTGCGG
This sequence comes from Planctomycetota bacterium, assembly GCA_016935955.1. The sequence continues at coordinate 6,212 of JAFGPY010000232.1, read as the reverse complement.
GTCCGCAAGCTCGATCAGGTTCGCGTGCCTGCCGGCCATCTGCGGAAGGGAACCAACGGCTGGCCATCCTCCTCGGCGGGCCGTATCGTGGCCCACCCCTGAAGGTGCTGGTTGTCCAGATCGACGACCTCAGCGCCCTGCAACTTCTCAGGCGTCTTCTCGCTCAGCATGCTTCGCGGTGAAGCTGGTTGCCCGTCCTTGCTGGTCATTGTGAAGGACGTGAAGCGCACGGTCCGCCCGCCAAACCAGAACACGGCCATGGCGCCGTCGTCCTCCCACGTTTCGTAGTAATAGCCCGGCAATCTGATCGTCCAGCCCCCGGTGAGCGCATGGATCATGTTGCGGCGACGATAGCCGATGCCCTGCGGTTCTGGCAGCTGGGGCGGCGCGTCCTTGGGCCAAGTCAACAGGCGTCTCAGTTCTTGGATTTCGGACGTTGGCAGTTGTATGCCAGCATCCTGGGAGGCGGCACGCTCCATGCAGTCGAGCGCCAGTTGGCAGGTGGCGCGTTCCCGCTCCTCAGTGGGCACGTGCCAGCGGACCTCGCACCACATCAGGTAGAGCCCGATACTCCGCCAGCAGACCGCGTCCGGAGCGCGCTCCCACCAAGGATAGTATTCCCGGCACATCTGGGCCAGCGTCTCGCCGCCAGCGTGTGTCAACTCCCGGCACCAGTCCTCGGACAGCGGCCCCAGCGGCGATATAACGAAGCTGTCCATTTCTGGTGCGGGATACCCGCAGGCCATGTTGAGCATCAGGTTAGTGTGGCCTTTGCCACTCTGTTCCAGTGGCACATCGCCCAGCGCCTTCAGAAACGTGGCCATCTCGCGCTGAAGAGCATCAAAGTTGTCACTGTTAGCGAAGCCTGTCTCATCGGCTCCCTCTTCCGCCCAGTCCCACCGCAGGCTCAGTTCCGAACCAACCCGATTCAGCAGATCAACTACGTGGGCATGGTACCCAGGCCCGACCGTGGATGTCTTTGCCGAGACTTCGATTGTCTGATCAGGCTGCCAGAGAAACTCCACCGGCTCTGCACAAGGATGCAGTGTCACTGACAGCGTGTGCTCATCCGTATGGGTGATGAACATTCGTGCCATAAGCGGGTCGCTGGTTAGACTACGGATTGCGGCGCAGATCTCGGAAAACAAGGCATTCTGGCTTGGCCTTCGCCGCAGAAGCCCGCGTCCTGGCACATCGGCCTTTACGAGGAATCCCAGTCCCATCCTGTTACTCCCTTTCAAACACAGCCATCTGCGTCGGCGGGCCGAGGGTTGGGTCCTCGGGGCCGACGGGCAGGAAGCGAACAGTATAGCCGAAACGCTCGGCCACGGCTTCGGCCCAGATGCGGAACTCGGCCCGCGTCCACTCGAAGCGGTGGTCCTTGTGCCTCAGCGGCGGCGAGATGACGACCGTGTCGGTCACGGCACTTTCGCCCGTGGTCGCGACCGGCTTCGCGTCGCCCGCCAAGCGAGCCCACAGGACGTTGTACTCGCGGTTCGGCGTCGTGAGGACAACCGTCCCCGGCCGGGCACACTCGAAGAGCACCCGCTCGAAAGCCGCCAGGCGCGGCGGGTCAAGGTGCTCGATCACTTCGACCACGGCTGCAGCGTCGAAGCCCTCCAGCCGCCGGTCGCGATACATGAGCGATCCGTGCAGCAGCCGCACGCGGTCCTTCTGGTGCGGAGGCAGGCGGTCGAGTCGCAGGCGATCGGCGGCGATCTCCAGCGAGCGGATCGACACGTCGAGGCCGACGATCTCGTCGAACTGCTTGTCCTTCATCAGTTCGCGCACGAGGTTGCCCTCGCCGCAACCGAGGTCGAGCACGCGCCGGGCGCCGGTCGCCCGCAGGGCCGCCAGCACGGTGCCCAGACGTTCTTCGTTCAGACTGATGCGAGCCTCGGCCGAGTCCTCGTCGCCGGCGGACGCCTCGCCGTCCAGCGCTGCGACTTCAGGCTCGTCCTCCTGGGCCAGTTGGGCCAGGGCCTGGCGGGCCAGGCTCGGAGCTTGCTTCAGGTAGCGGAAGGTGATCGCCTCCCGCTCCGGGTGCGACGACAGCCAGCCTTCGCCCTTGGCGAGCAGGTTCTCCATCTCCGCCTGACCGACGTAGTAGTGCTTGCGATGGTCGAAGACCGGAACGAGCACGTAGAGGTGCGTGAGCAACTCCTTGAGTGCGGTTGTCTTCGACAGCTCCACCGTGAAGTACGGGCTCTCGCCCCAGTCGGGGAACGTCTCGTCCAGCGGGTGCGGCGTGACGGTAAGGGCGTAGCCGAGCGACTCGAAGACACGCCGCAGGAACGCCTCGCCTCCGCGGCATGGCAGCACCGCGATGCGGGCTACCAGCGGCAGCGGCGTGTCGACCAATTCCGGCCGCTCCTTGCTTCGCCCCTGAAGGGCCGAGCCGAACACCTGGGCGATGGCCACGCTCAGAAACGAGGAGGCGACGAACGGCCGATCGTTCACGTACTGGTCGAGCAACCGTTCCGAGAACCGCGATGGCCCGCGAACGATGCCCACGGGGTCAACGTCCAGCAGGAGCGCCGCCGTGCAGTTCTGAGTCGTCGCCTCGGGATAGAATACGTGCGCCCGCCCGAAGCTCAGCTCGAACGTCTGGCACCGCGCCGGGTTCTTGTGCAGCAGATACCCCAGGTCGGTGGCCGGACAGTGTGTGGTTGAAATCGTTAGCAGCATTGCTTCACCCCGCGTATGTTCTGTCAAACAGCTCTTTGGCGGGCTCCACTTCAACGGGAATGCCAAGGGTCTCTGTCAGCTCAGTGGCCAATTGTGCAACGATCTCCGATCCTGTTGACAGATCAAAGTATCCGGCGGCTTCTTCGTCGCCCATGCCGAATCTGAGATAGAAGCGCATGGTCTCGTCGTACACGCCCCAGTAGACAAAGGTGTCCATCAAGCGGAACCACTCAGAGTCTGCCCGCCCGACCTCCCGGACAAAGAGAGCAGACACGACCTCTTTGGGGTTGGTTACATAACCATCATGATTGTGCCAGTCTTCAATGACGTGCAGGCGCTCTGCAAGCCCGATTCGACTGGCCACAAATGATACCATACACGAGACAGCTTTGGCCAACTGGTCCCGTGTCAGGTCTGTGTTTGACCACAGAGCCGCTCCGTCAAATGGCGTTTCGGCCGCCTGCCATCTTGCGAGCATCGTTTGATCCATGGGCGTCCTCAATCCTCCGGCCGTTCCCCCGCGGGGGCCATCTTCACCAGCCGCGGATCGAAGCGGGCCACGGGCTCGACCAGGTCGCGCTGGGCGGCCATGACCTCGTCGATGTCCTTGTACGCCATCGGCACCTCGTCGAGGCCTGCCGAGAGCAGGTCGACGTTGCGGTCGGCCAGGAACTTCTTCGCCTGGTGCCAGGTGAACGTCTCCTTGGCCTTGGTGCGGCTCATCTTGCGTCCGGCGCCATGGCTGGCCGAGTGGAGCGACGTCGGCTCACCGCGGCCGCGGACTACGTAGCCGGCCGTGCCCATCGAGCCGGGAATGATGCCGAGCGTGCCCGCCGTGGCGGGCGTGGCGCCCTTGCGATGCACGACGACCTCGTGCCCGCCGTGCGTCTCGCGCCAGGCGAAGTTGTGGTGGTTCTCGATGTCCAGTAGCACGTCGACGCCCAGGTGCCGGGCGATGTGCCGGTGGATCAACTCGTGGTTGGCGGCGGCGTAGCGGCCCATCAACTCCATGGCCGCCCAGTACTCCTGGCCCTCGGCGCTATCGAGGTCGAGCCAGGCCAGGTGGCTGAGCTCGCGCGGCAACTCGCCGTGGCGGCCCTGGGCCACCTTGCTGTAATGCTCAGCCACGCCCGCTCCCGTGCCGCGGCTTCCGCTGTGCGAGAGCAGTGCCAGGTAGACGCCGGTCTCGAGGCCCAGATCGTCGCGCTCCAGCGTCAGCGTGCCGTACTCCACGAAGTGGTTGCCGCTGCCGCTCGTACCCAACTGGCTCCAGGCCTTGTCCTTCAAGGCGATGGTGACCGGCGAGATCGTCCAGTCGTCGTCCATGACCGGATGCTGGCGGCGTTTGCGGAACGTCGCCCCGACGCCGAAGCGCGTCTCGTCCTCCAGGGCGCGGACCAGCCGCCCGCGCTGGCCGTCGATGGCTTCGACCGGCAGGTCGAGCACCGTCAGCTTCATCCGGCAGGCGATGTCGACGCCGACGGCGAACGGGATGACCGCATTGTCAGTCGCCAGCACGCCGCCAATGGGCAGGCCGTAGCCCTGATGGGCGTCGGGCATGAGCGCCCCGGCAACCGACACGGGCAGCGAGCAGGCGTTGCGAAGCTGCTCGACCGCGGACGGCTCCAGGTCGCGGCCCCACTGTCGCCACGGGGCCGGCTCGGCGCGCGGCGTGTACGTCGCCTGCAACTTCGCGGAGGCAATCAGCGCCGTGGCCATCGCACCGAAATGCTCGTCCACCTGGTACGCGGCCGGATCGGCTACCACCTCGCGCACAGCCGCGCGGATCGCTTCTTTGCTCAGGCCCGCCTCCGCAGCCGCCGCGATGCACGCGACGGCGGCCTTCATCGCCTCGCCCTTGGGGACGCCCAGGTTTCTCAACTCTCGCGGCTTCACTGCAACTCTCCCTACGCCTTCCTTGCCTCGATCTCCCACACGCCCTTCGCCTCGTCAACGCAGGCCGTAACAATCTCGACCGGCAGGAAGGCCTTGATGACCTCGATGTTCGTGGTCGTGTGCCGGCTCGGGGCCACCGTGCGGAACCGTCCGCCAGCGGTGGCCATGAGCACCAGCAGTTGATCGGCCAGATGCTCGCCGACGGGCACACCTGCGGCCAGGTAGCGACGCACTTCTTTGGCGACCTTCTCCGCGACCGCCTCGGCCCGGACGCCGTGCTGGCCGAAGCCGGTGAAGACCTCGCTCACGTGCTCGCCCTCGATTTCGATGAAAACGACGTTGCCTGGTCCGACCGGGTCTTTGACGAAGACGATGTCCGGCGGATCGACCGTCATGCCGAGCCTCTTGCCGATCACCTTCAGCTCGCGCAGGGCGATGTCCATCGGCAATTGCGACACGACCGCCGTGGCCCGCTTGCGGCGGATCTCGCCGCGCTCGACCAGTTCGAGCGGCGCGAGGCGGGTGGCCGGGTCGATGGTCACACGGAACCGCCCACCGCCCGCCGGGTAGAAGCCGTAGCGATCCAACTCGGCGCTGACCTTCGGCCCCATGCGGCGCACCAGCGGCAGGAAGGCCCGCTGGAGAAAGTCCAATGGCGGGGCCCACGGATTGTGCGTGCCGCCTTCCAGAAGCAGCGTCGACCGCTCCCCGGCCACGAGCAGCGCTGGCAGCACGGTCTGAAGCACGAGCGTGGCGCTGCCAGCCGTGCCGATGGCAAACTCGTAGTGCCCGCCAGTAACCTTGCCGGGCGTGAACGAGAGTTCGCGCGAACCGATGGCGTCGCCGACAACTTCCGCCCCACAGATCTGCTTGGCGGCCCGCACGGCCGTCAGGTGCTGACGCAGGAGGCCCGGCCGGTCGCGCCCGGCGCGAATGTTCTCGATGCGTAGCGGCTGTCCCGTGAGCATGGACAGCGCCAGGCTGGTCCGCAGGACCTGGCCGCCGCCCTCGCCGATGCTGCCGTCGATGGTAATCATGGCGCTACCTCTCAACTTCTCAAAGCCGTGTGCGGCGACAAGGTATTGGCGAGACGTGCCTCATGCTCTATCCAATTGAGCTACGGCCGATCTGGCGACCGGACGCCAGGACTCGAACCTGGAACCCTGAGATCCGATGTAGTCCCACCGGCATTCGCCGCACTTCGGTTGCCAACATTCGACCGGCGACAAGAGTTGGAGAAACGGACCGCTCTACCCATTGAGGTAAAGATCCACGCCCAGAGGGCGTGGCTTTAGGAAGGCCCCCCCGAGGGGGCCGTTCACATAGGGAAGGCCCCGTTGGGGCCGTTTCCGTTAGCCGAGGTCCAGGTCGCCCTGCTTACTGTCCCGCTTCTCCTGGTCGCGGATGTAGCGGCGAATCTGCGCCTCGTCCAGTCCCACCGTACTGACCGAATACCCCGTAGCCCAGAAGTGCAGCCCGGTCATCCGGCGTTCTGACAGCAACTCCCGGTGAATCCGCACCGCACTCTTACCTTTCAAGAAGCCGATCGTGTGGGCCACGCTGTACTTCGGCGGAATGCTCAGGCACATGTGCATGTGATCCGGCATCAGATGGCCTTCCACCAACTC
>JAFGPY010000037.1 GCA_016935955.1 Planctomycetota bacterium | reverse complement strand
GGCTACCCGGCCGAGTTCACCGACCTGGACTATCCGGCGGGCGTGGCCGACCACTACGTCGGCGCGCCTCCGGGACTGGACGACCCGCACGCCTTCGCGGTCCGCGTGGTCGGCGATTCGATGGAGCCGCGCTACCGCGAGGGCGACATCGTCCTGTTCGCTCCGGGGGCCGGCATCCGCAGCGGCGACGACTGCTACGTGCGATTCGCGCCCGAGAGCTCGCACGGCCAGACGGCCCTGTTCAAGCGTGTCTACTTCGACAGCGAAACCGAGGCTCGCCTGCAGCCGCTGAACGAGCGCTACCCACCGACCGTCGTTCCCCTGAGCGACATCGCCGGCCTGTACCGAGCCGTGTTTCGCTACGAGAGTCTGTGACGTGCCCCTGTGGCAGATGCCGGCCAAAACCGAATGCTAGGGTATTTCGCCGGACGGCAGACTGGGCAAGCGGGCGACATAGAGGTTGCCCTCCATATCCTTGAACCGTAGGTTTCCAGTGACGAGGCTCATTCGGTCGTCGAAGAAGGCTTCAGGCGAGATAACTGCGACGACCTCGCCGCGAACTGCGTCGCACACTATCAGCGCCCCCGGATCGTAGACATTGCAGAACTCTGCAACGCGGGTGCTGCCGAATATCAAGTATCGCCCCAGTAGGCAGGTCAAGGCGACATCTCCATGGCCGATGCCCATCTGCCAGAGCAGCCCGCCAGTACTCGTGTCCACCGCGCAGGTGAAACGAGGTACCGAGAAGTACAGGCGATGCCTGTCCGCATCATGGAAGCATGCCCACTGACTCGCGTCAGTCGCGTCCGCGCCTTCGTCGAGTGTTGTGAGGAGCCTCGTGAATGGCTGGCATCCCTTGCTTTCAAGGACTATCGAAAGGGTCGTACGGTCGTCGCTTGTTCCTCGCACCAGTCGGAGCAGCAGGCGAGGTTCAGACTCCACCTGGTTCTCACGATACAGCTCCCAGAGCATTGGCTCATCGTATGACAACGGATCTTCGACAGAAGTTGAGTCCAGTTTCTCCATTGGCATGACAAACGGTGTATCACTCGGGCAGAAGAACTCCTCCTCGTCCATCTCACCCGGTTCATACCGGCGGATGAGCCAGCCTTCGGGGTTCCTCAGCCACTCGATCTGTCTCTCGCAAATCACGCCGCTGGCGTATAGCCGCACAGAATCGTCGGTGTCGGCCAGCAGAGTCCGCAGCATCGGCTCGGCCTCTTCCCGGGCAAGAGGGGGCAAGTCGTACTCGGGCATGCCGCCGACGTACCGGGCCAGGCCGCGCCGCTCTCCGGCCGTACCCGCGCGGTGCACGTCGGCTATGGCCGCGCGGACCTGGTCGTGGTCCAGCCGGGCCAGCATCCGCACGGCGTTTCGCGACAGCCAAGGCTTGGGATCGTCGAGGCACCACGTCGTGCGACCCATGGCGGCCAGGAGATGGCGAACCGAGTCTCCCGACCCGTTCGCCGCAACGTCAAACCCTTCGGCCGTGAAGCCATCGGCCCACCACTCCATGATGGACCGATGACGATTGGCCTCGTACCACCGGACCCAGTCTTCGCGCGTATCGCCCACGGAGTTGTTCGTGATGTGCCGCAGGGCGTCGAAGCCGTGCCACCAGGTACATTCCATGCCGCCGTCGCGTCTTTGAGGCATGCCTCGCAGAGCCCAGAGGATGTACGGGATGGATGACTCGTCGCCGACATGCCACAGGTTTATGAACTGGTCGTGCGGATTAGGGTGCCAGAGCATGATCAGGTGACATAACTGCCGCATTTCAGCGTCGTCGGCATCGTAGTGGAACTCTTCGGATTGCATGAGCCGCAGTGGTCGCAGGAAGCCGAGGTACCCCACCGCCAGGATGCCCGCGCCGAGTGCCGCCGCGCCGAGCAGGGCGGGGAGCCACCTGCGATGCTCCGCGCCCCGTCGCCGCGCGGCCACAAGCAGACCGATGCCGCCCACGGCAGCGCCCGCCGCCGCAAGGGACAGCGACAACCATCCCGGACTCATCAGGTGGCGACTGCCCAGCAGGACGCCGGCGACGGTCGCAGCCAAGGCAAGCGCCGAGGCGACAGTGGCCGCGCGACATACCCATCGCTTGGTCGCCGGCGTGTCGGCAGGCCGGCCGCTGGTGTCGCTGAAGCCGGATACGCTCGGGAGTTCCGCACCCATACACCGTTGATTCTACCCCTGGTCGCCCGTACCTGCCAGAGCACGCATGCGGACAGGCCCTTGAGCGGACCATGGACGTTGCTACAATCAGTCGCGGACATGCGGGCGACGCGGCCGCGACACCGGCGGATTCGAGGGCACAGTTCTGGAGATCGCATCATGACGAGTCGAACGCGAAGGTGTCTGGTTGCTCTGGTTCTTGTCGGCGGCGCGTTGATGGGCGGCGGTTGCGCGGGGCCGCAGGGCGGCTACTCGGGCGAGGCGCTGCTGGGCGAGCAGGTGGATCTGGATGCCTTGCCGCGGGCAGAGTTCGACTGGAAGGCCCTGTGGGTCTGGATCAGTCCGACATCGAGCCGCGACGACGTGCTGCACATGGTCGACCTGGCGGCCGATTGCGGTTTCAACGTGATCATCGTCAACACGGGACACCGCGGCGTGGCCTCCTACAAGAGCCGCTACTTCCCCATGGCCGAGGGCCAGACGATCGACGTGCTGGGCGAGGCGATCGCCGCGGCGCACCAGCGCGACCTCCAGGTCTACGCCTGGGTCACTTACCTCTATAACAGCGGCGTCGGGACGTTCCAGAAAGAACACCCGGACCATCTCCAGGTGCTCCTGCCCGAGGAAGAGGCTCTGGCGGCGGCCAAAACGCGCAGCGATCCGGACCGCGTGGACGTCCAGGGCGGCAGTTGGCTGTGCCCGGACCGCGGCCTGACCGACTACGAGCGCGGCATCACCGACGAGATCGTCCGCAACTACGATCTCGACGGCGTAGCCATCGACTTCCTGGGCTATCGCAACTATCGGGCCTGCTACTGCGACTATTCCAAGGCCCGCCGGGCTGACTTCGCCAAGGCCCATCCGGAACTGTCCGAGGAGCAGGTCCTGGCGACCTTCTCCGAGCAGTCGCTGGCTGAGTTCTCGCGGCAGGTGCGGCAAACGGTCCTGGCCGCCAAGCCGCGGATGAAACTGGCCGCCCACGTCTATCCCGACTTCGACCCCAATCCGCTCTACGGCAACCGGCTGGCCCTGGACTACTGCGGCCAGACGATCGCCTGGTTCTTTAAGCCGCACTGGTCCTTCGAGCGGATCCTCGAGCGGCAACGGGCGTTCATGGCGGCCCAGGGCGAGCACGTGCGCGGCAACCATCACGTGGCCTTCATCGGCTGCAGGACCGGCGACGTGGCCAAATCGCCCGAGCGGTTGCGGCGGGAAATCCGCCTGGCGGGTGCCGCCGGGTGCCGCTGCATGATGTTTGCCTTCCACGAAACGCTGCACGACGACCCCGCCCTGGCCGAGGCCGTCCGCCGCGAGTTGGCACCGTGAGGGCCTTATCCGGCAGCCCGTTGGAAAAATGTAGCCCGGCCGCCCCCGGCCGGGTGCACGGACCTGAATAGTCGCTTGCCGCCTTGTGTCACGCCCGAGGGCGGGCGTGCTACATAGGCTTTGACTTCTTCAATGGGCTGCTAGGCCTCGGGCCCCGGCGGCCCGGTCGCCTTGACAAATCGGCTCGAAATCTTTATAGTAAATACCTTGGGCAAGGTGAAGGTGGGTCGGCAGCGCGGGATGGAGCCGACCGAACTGGGGTTTCGGAGGCTTACGACGTATGGCCAGTGTGGCGATCTTGACGAGTACGTCGCCGCTGCGGAAAACCTCGTCGCAGGGGGGCGTAACCAAACAGCGACTGAACCTCGATGCGGCCATCCAGTTGGCCGACAAGTTCGATGTCGTCATTGTCGGTTCGACGGCGGCCGACGAGGTGTTCGACCACATATCGCGCAACCTGCCGCGGTCGGCCCGCATGAAATACCGTTTCTATGGCCGCACGTTCTTCGCCAAGCGCCGCGTCGATGCCAATGACGACGGTCGAAGCAGCGGCTGGGAGACCATCCTGGCCGAGAATCGCGTCGAATTCGAGCCGATCATCACCATGGGCCGTGGCCGTCACAGCGGAGAGAAACGCAAGTTCGACTGGCGGTCCATGGAAGAGTTCATCACCGATCCGAACGTGACGTTTGTGACCGGCGGCGAAGGGCAATTGTTCTTCGCCCAACCGGGAGACTCCGAGGACGATTAGCTGGGCCGGTCCGATTGGATCCGGCATGACTCACCAAGGCCGCCCCCCAACACAGGTGCGGCCATTTCTGTTGCCGCTTCGCCGGCGTCCCCGAAGAACGCAACCGACAGTCACCACAGGAGTTGTGATCGCGAGCAACTTGGCGGCCGCGAACCGAATCAGGAGCGCCACGCACAAGCCCGCCGCATTGCGGCGGGATACGAACGTTCGTAACCGTTCGATCCCCCAGTGGTGCGGGGGGCTTTAGCGGCCATGCCGCCGGTCGACAGAGCACATTCAATCGTGAAATGCCGTAGCCGCGGGCTCGGCCACGCCCATGCCGTGGTCGAAGACCAGCGTGCCGCCCAAGTGGCCCGTGAGGCCCACGCCGACCGTTGCGGCCAGCAGCAGGACGACGTACACCCACTTCATCGCCCCGCGCGGCAACTGCAACTTGCCGACCAGGCGCCATCCGGCCAGCACGGCGGTCAGGACGAAGGTGACGATGGCCGCAATCTCGTGCCGCTCCAGGGCCTCCCCGGCCGCGGCCGGGTTGCCCAGCGGCGAGGCCGACTCCTCGGCCGCAAAGCCCGTCAGCAGGGCGACCAGGCCCCCCGCGGCCGCAAGCACCAGCAGCAGCCCGCCGCAGCGGGCCAGGGACTCGCGCCGAGCGAAGATGGCCACCAGGTCGAGCACGGCGGCGACCAGCAGCAGGGCGATCGGAAAGTGCACGACGGCCGGATGAACGTTGGGCAGACTGTCCACGCGAGGGTTCCTCCACAAGGGATGCCGGACGGCAGGAAAATGTTGTCGAGTTTATCCTACGGCAGCGACCGCGCGGCGGCAAGCCCTTGCCTCGTCCGCAGACCGTCGCCGCGTGTTGGGTCCTGTTTGCGGCGCCTGTCCACGTGTCCGAATGTCTCGAAGGGGTGCATTAACGGTTTGGGGACTGTGCCGTGGCATGGGCATCTTGCCCATGAGTGGCAGGGGCGTCTCGCCCCTGCTTCCCCGAAACGTTAATGCACCCGTCTCGAAGTACGGGGTGGTCAGGCCTGCGGCCCGCGGTATAATAGCCGGTTCGTCGTTCGCCCCTGGTGTTGTCCGGGGCGAAGCGTGTATGGGAGCGTCTGCACCATGGAATTCCTCAAGGCAATGGCTCTGGCGTTCGTGCCGCTGTTCGTGGCCATCGACGCACCGGGTCTGGTGCCGGTCTTCGTCGGCATGACGTCCGACATCGACCTCCGCCGGCAACACCGCATCATCAATCAGGCCACTCTCGTCAGCGCCATCATCGCCTTCACGTTCACACTCTCGGGCCTGGCCATCTTCGGCCTGCTCTCGATCCAGGTCCAGGACTTCCAGATCGGCGGCGGGCTGCTGCTGTTCTGCTACGCCATCGTCGACATTCTGGCCTCGGGCCGGCGCACGCGGCGCAACGATGCGGCCGTGGGCATCGTGCCGCTGGCCACGCCGCTGATTGCCGGTCCGGCCCTGCTGACGACCATCATCCTCATGCAGGCCCAACACGGCCAGGCCGTGACGCTGGCGGCCCTGGCCGCAAACCTCGTCGTGGTCTGGCTGGCCCTGCGCGCGGCTCACTGGTTCTCGGCCCGCATCGGCCGCGAGGTCCTCAGCGGCGTCTCCAAGGTGCTTATGGTCCTGTTGGCGGGCATCGGCGTGATGATGGTCCGCCAGGGCGTCGGCTTCTACCTCGCGAACATGAACTTCCACGTCGTCCCGGCGGGCGGCGTGCCCTGATTGTTCCGGCCCGCGGGGCCTCAAGGGAATCGCACCACGGAGTTTCTCAGGGATGTGCTGTTAACCCTCGCGCCGCCGGGGCGGCCGGATGAGCACGCAGGTGCCGGACGCCGACACTACTTCCGTCTCAACCGGAGCGAGTTCCCCACCACGGTCAGGCTGCTGGTGGCCATGGCGATTTCGGCGACCACCGGGTGCAGCAACCCGAGCACGGCCAGGGGTAGGGCGACGAGGTTGTAGCCGAAGGCCCAGCCGAGGTTCTCACGGATGATTCGCGAGGCGGCCCGCGAAAGGCGCACGGCCGCCACCAGCGCCGCTAGGTCGCCGCGAACCAGCGTCACATCGGCCGACTCGATGGCCACGTCGGTCCCGGTGCCCAGGGCCACGCCCACGTCCGCGGCCGCCAAGGCAGGGGCGTCGTTGATCCCGTCGCCGATCATCGCCACGGGACCGCGACGGGTGCTCTGCAGTCGCCGCACCTCCTCGGCCTTCTCGTGCGGCAAAACTTCGGCCATTACCTCCGCGATGCCTGCCTGCCGGGCGATGGCCTCGGCCGTGGGCCGATTGTCGCCGGTGATCATCGCCACCTCGACGCCCAGCCGCCGCAGGTCGGCCACCGCCTCGGCAGTTCTCGGCTTCAGGGCGTCGGCCACGCCCAGCACGCCCAGCAACCGCTCGCCGCGCGAGACGAACATCACCGTGCGTCCGTTGCCCTGGATTCCGGTTGCGGCATCGTTCATGGACGCCGTGTTGATGCCCGCCTCGGCGAGCAGGTCCTCGCGGCCGACACGGATCGTCCGTCCTTCGCCGTCGGCGCCGGTCACGCCGCGGCCGGTCAGGGCCTCGAAGTCGCTGACCTTCAGCGGCTCAATCTCGCTCTGCCGCGCGGCCTCGACCACGGCGGCGGCCAGGGGATGCTCGCTCAACGATTCCGCGCCGGCGGCCACGCCGAGCAGTTCGTCCTCGTCGACGCCCGGGGCAGGGAGCAGATCGGTCACCGTGGGCTTGCCGACGGTCAACGTGCCGGTCTTATCGAAGACCGCCAGCCGCGCCCGCCCAAGGACCTCCAGGGCTGCGCCGCTACGGAAAAGCAGTCCGCGCGACGCCCCCATGCCCGTGGCGACCATGACGGCCGTCGGCGTGGCCAGGCCCATGGCGCACGGGCAGGCGATCACCAGCACCGCCACGGCGGCATAGAGCGCCGAGGACAGGCGGCCGATCTGCTCCGTGGCGGGAATCCATGGGATCAGCGGTCGCACGCGCTCGGCCACCGACGCCATGGCCTCGGGCGCCAGGAGCCATGCGGCGAACGTCGCGGCGCTCAGGGCGAGGACGGCCGGCACGAACCACAACGTGACGCGGTCGGCCAGGTCCTGGGCCGGGGTCTTGCCGGCCTGGGCTTGGCGCACCAGGGCCACGACCTGGGCCAGGAACGTCTCGGACCCGACCTTGGCGGCCCGGACCCTGAGGGCCCCGGTCTGGTTGACCGTCGCGCCGACCACCTCGTCGCCCTCGCTCTTGGCTACGGGCCGCGACTCGCCGGTGACCATCGACTCGTCCACGCTGCTGCGTCCGTCCACGACTACGCCGTCGGTGGGAATCTTCTCGCCGGGCCGCACGACCATCACGTCGCCGAGGGCGACCTCGTTGACGGGCACGTCGGTCTCGACGCCGTCACGGACGACGCGGGCGGTCTTGGCGCCGAGTTCGAGCAGGGCGCGGATGGCCTGCCCCGCGCGGCCGCGAGCCCGGGCCTCCAGGTGGCGGCCGGTGAGGTGGAACGCCATGATCATGCCGGCCACGCCTGCGAAACTCGCTCCGGCCGGCCCGGCCAGGTGCAGCGGCCCGGTGAGCCATGCGGCCCCGGAGCCCAGGACGATCAGCACGTCCATGTTCGGCGTGAGGTTCCGCGCGCTGCGCAGGGCGCTTCGCCACGTGGCGGCCCCGGCCCAGACCAGAACGGGCAAGGCCAGGAGCACCAGCACCGCCTCGTAGACGAGCATCGGCCGGCCGTGCGGGATGAGGCCCAGGAGCATGTGCGGCACCATCAGCAGAATGATCGGGACGGTGAAGGCCCAGGCCACCAGCAGTCGCCGCCGCGCCGCCACGGCCTCGTCGTCGGCCTGTTGCTCTGCGGCGGCGCGACCCTCGTCGTCGGCGACGGAAGCCTGGTACCCGGCCGCACGAACCACGGCCGCCAGTTGCTCGGGGTCGGTCTCTCCTGTGCGAAACCGGACGGCGGCCTCCGCGGCGGCAAAGTTCACATTGGCCTCGGCCACGCCTTCGGCGTTGCGGAGGGCTTTCTGGATATTGGCGGCACAGCCGGCGCAGTGCATGCCTCCGAGCTGCAGAGTGACGTTTTGTGTGGCGTCGTCGGCGTTCATTGCGGCTCCGCGAAACTCGTGTCTCCCCTCTATGCATTCTAGGGGACCGGCGGTCGCAGGACAATGACGCCACGCGACGAGACGCGCTGCGAAATCCGAACCTTCGGCGGCCGGCGGTCTTGCATGAGAGGCGGTGTCGTGTGAAATGTGCAAACGAATCGTGAGGCAGTGCATTGCGGATGTGTCGTTGTTACTGTTGAATAGGGCAGGCAGATGAGAGCCGAGCCAAGTGAACCCCGGGAACTCTTGTGTGAGGGTCTGACGATGAGCAGTGGCAACAACCGCAATCCGTACAAGCTGGCCAAGGAAACGTTCCTGCGTTACGCCGAGGCGGTCGACCTGAACGGCCGCTATCCGGGGCTGAACCTGGAAGAGCGGCTGACGACGCCCGACCGGTCGATTGAGTTCCGCCTGAGCGTGACGTGCGACGACGGTTCAATCCGGTCCTTCACGGCCAGCCGCGTGCAGTTCAACGACGATCGCGGCCCGTACAAGGGCGGGCTGCGGTTCCATCCGTCGGGCACGCTTGACCACTGCAAGGCCCTGGCGTTCTGGATGTACCTGAAGACGGCCGTGGTGGACATTCCCTTTGGCGGGGCCAAGGGCGCCGTGGCTGTGGACTACGACACACTGAACGTGAACGAGAAAGAGCGGCTGACCAAGCGGTACGCCATCATTCTTCGCAACGACATCGGCCACGACAAAGACATTCCGGCCCCCGACGTGGGCACGGGCGAACGCGAGATGACCTGGATCATGGACGCCTGGCGGATGATCCACGGCAAGTACGACCGCGGCATCGTCACGGGCAAGCCCGTAAGCATCGGCGGCTCGCAGGGTCGCCGCGCGGCCACGGGGCGCGGCGTGGTCTTCTGCATCGAGGAAGCGGCCCGCGAGCACGGCATCAAGCTCAAAGGCACCACGGCCGCCGTCCAGGGCTTCGGCAAGGTGGGCGCCAGTGCCGCCCAGTTCCTGTTCGACGACGGCTGCAAGGTCGTTGCGGCCAGTGACGTGCACGGCGCGGTTTATTGCAAACAAGGGTTGGACGTCCCGGCTCTGATCGAGCACACCGAAAAATCCGGCTCGGTTGTTGGATTCCCGGGGGCCGAGAAGATGGAACGCGACGCCGTGCTGGAACTGGATGTGGACATTCTGGTTCCTGCGGCCCTGGAGAACAGCATCACCGACGACAATGTCAAGGCGGTCAAGGCCCGCATGATCGCCGAAGGCGCCAACGGTCCGACAACGCCGCGAGCCGACGAGGCTCTGGCCTCGCGCAAGGTGCTGGTCGTCCCCGACGTTCTCTGCAACGCCGGCGGCGTGACGGTCAGCTACTTCGAGTGGGTGCAGAACCGCCAGGAGTTCTACTGGACGGCCGAGCAGGTGGACAAGGAGTTGCACCGCATCATGACGTCGGCCTACGCCCGGGTTTCGGCCGTGGCCCATGAGTACAAGTGCACGCTCCGCGAGGCGGCCTACCGTATCGCCATCGAGCGCGTGGCCGAGGCCACGGTCCGCCGCGGGGCGCAGTGAGGCCCCCCACGGGCTCCGGTGGGCCGGGAGACGGCGAACTGGTAGTTTTCCCGGCTTTTCGGGTTGTGGAAAACCCGGAATTCTCGTGGTATACTGTTTGCGGCAATCGAGCTTCATCGGCCCGCCCGCTTTGAGGCGAAGGTCAAGCGGCCCATGGGGACCGTCACGAGAGGCCGTTTGCCGACCCAGGTTTCACCCGGCTTATCTGCCCGCCTGCAAGCGGAGCGCGGCGGCCGGGGTCCACGAAACCGTAATGTTGGGAGGAGTTCTCCAATGACAGAACGCGCCGAAGGTCTACGCAACGTCATCGTCAATGACAGCAAGCTGAGCCACGTGGACGGCGAGGCGGGCAAGCTGATCTATCGCGGCTACCCGATCGAGGAACTGGCCGAGAACATCAGCTTCGAGGAATCGGCCTACCTGCTGTGGCACGGCTATCTGCCGACGAAGGTCGAGTTGATGGACATGAAGGCCAGCTTCCGTCTGACGCGTCCGCTCGAAGAGCCGATGAAGAAGATCCTGCGGACGTTGCCGAAGGGCGCCCAGCCGATGTCGCTGCTGCGGACGGCCGTCAGCGCCGCGGGCCTGCTGGACCAGAAGGCCGACCGGGCCAACGAGAACGTGACCCTCGAAGTCTGCGAGAGGATGACGGCCAAGCTGGCGTCGATCATCGCCGCCCAGTGGCGGCTGCGCATCGACGAGGAACTCATCGAGCCGCACGCCAAGCTCGACCATGCCGCCAACTTCCTCTACATGCTCAAGGGCGAGGAGCCCACGGAGCTGCAGTCGAAGGTCTTCAACGCCTGCCTGGTGATGCACCTGGACCACGGGTTCAACGCCTCGACATTCTCGGCGCGGATCACGGCCTCGACGCTGTCGGACATCTATAGCGCGGTGACGACGGCCATCGGGACGCTTCGCGGCCGGTTGCACGGCGGCGCCAACACGGCCGTCATGGAAATGCTCCAGGAAATCGACCGACCCGATCGCGCGGAAGCCTACATCAAGGACCTGCTGGCCAAGAAGCAGCGGGTCATGGGCTTCGGCCACGCGGTCTACAAAGTGATCGATCCGCGGGCCGTAATCCTTCGCCGCCTGGCCCGCGAACTGGCCGACGCCTCGGGGCAGACCCGGTGGATCGACATGTGCGAGATCATCGAGAACGTCATGACCGGCGAGAAGGGCATCGCCTGCAACGTGGACTTCTACAGCGGGCCGGTCTACCACATGCTCGGCATCCACAGCCTGCTGTTCACGCCGATC
>JAFGPY010000036.1 GCA_016935955.1 Planctomycetota bacterium | reverse complement strand
TTGTAGAGGTCCGGCTCGTCGATCCACGACCACGCCAGCAGGCCCGGCGAGTAGTCCCAGCAGGCCTGGACGTAGTCCACGAGCTTGTCCGTGTCGGCGTTGGATGCATCGCCGTAATCCAGCCCGTCCCAGCGGATCGGACCGGCTGCATACCAGCCCTCCTCCCAGCTCTCGTCAATGTAGTCCTGCCAGTTGGCGATGTTCTGCACGGCATACCATCCGACGCCGAAGGTGCAGTTGATAGCGTCGCCAACCGGACCGCTGAAGTTGTCCTCCCGAAGAATGAACGGCGTCACCGGGAAGAACGGCTCGCCGTCCACGCAGATGGCGTTGTACTCGTTGATGCCGACGTACGGAATGCCGTCGTGCAGCGTGGTCCACGTACGGCTGGCCGATGTGCGGGCCTGGCCGGCGCCGTTGAGCACCTCGACCAGCAGCGTGTGCTCGCCGGCCTCCAGCTCCGTGTAGTCGGCCAGGAACGCTTCCTCGTCGTCCAGCGGGCCGGCCTTCTGGTAGATCACGTCGCCGTCGAGCTTGGCCCGCAGCGTGTCGCCCGATCGGGCGTTGAACAGCCAGCAATAGATCGGCTGTGCGATGCGGACCTCCGGATCGGCCATCAGCAGTTCGACAATGGCCTGGCCGCCGGCATAGTGTACCTCCAACTCCGCGCCGGAAGTATTGTCACCGTAGTCGAAGGCATAGGCCCGTTTCCACAATCCCGAGGCGTTGACACCGCGCAGGCCCAGATAGTTGCCAAACTCGTAGCCCGCCCGGTCGATGAACTCCTGCACGATCGAACTGACGTCCGTGGACGTGTACCACTGGTCGGTCGTCCACGTGGCCGGCACCTGCCAGTCCTCGTAGTTGGCCGTGACGCTACGACTGAACGGATTGCTGGAGAAGTCCTCGCAATCGTCGCTGTCGACCAATTGCAGCCGCATCGTGGACGCGTTGCTGTCGCCCGCGGCGCCGTCGGACATGACCTTCAGGTAGGCCTCGCGGATCGTCGCTCCGACGGGAATGTAGCACGCCCACCGCCAGAAGCTTCGCTGCGAATCGCTCGAGTGCGGCGTGTAAAGTTTCGCGTTGTAGGCCCCCGATTCGGCAGTCGTCGCCGAGGCGTCGTCGACACTCAGTTCCAGAGTGAATGTCGTTTCCACGACATCGGCTTCCATCACCGTCACGGTCACCGTGTCGTCGGCCGTCGCGCCGTCGTCGTCCTCGACGGCCAGCGTGATCGTATGCGTGCCGACGGCCAGAGAAACCTGGGCCGTCTGGCCCGTGGCGATCTGCGTTGTCCCTTCCTTCCAGAGATAACTGACAATGGTCCCGTCGCTGTCGCTCGACCCGCTGCCGTCCAGCGTGACCGTCTCCGAGTTGTTGCCGTCGGCATCTTCGGGATACTGGTCCTCGCCCGCGTCAGCCACCGGCGGTTCGTTCGCGCCCGTGGTGTAGCCGATCGTCAGGACGGCGGCATTGGCCGCGGCGTTGTCGTACTGGTACGACCGCTTCCACAGACCCGAGACCTGCTCGCCCCGCAGGCCCAGGTAGTTGCCCGACGTGTAACCGCCACGGTCGATGAACAACTGAACCAGGCTGCTCAGGTCCGGCGACTCGTACCACGCGTTGGCCGTCCACGTCCCGGGCAGCGTCCAGTCCACGTACGCGGCCGTGACCGAGGCACCGTACGGGTTGCTGGTGAATGACGGGCACGAGTCGCTGTCGACCAGTTGCAGCCGCATCGTCGAGGCGTTGGCGTCGCCGGCGCTGCCGTCGGACCTGATCTGCAGCGTAGCCGAGGTGATCGTGGCCCCGGCGGGAATCGAGATCGGCCAACGCCAGAAGGCCCGGCGGTCGGTATTGGAGTAGGGCGTGTAGACGACGCCGCTGGTGTAGAGGTTCGTGCCGCTCAGGGCGCTGGTGTCGTCCGCCGAAGCCGACACCTGGTACTGAGCACTGTCGGCCGCGGCAGCCCCGACGACTGCCAGAAGGCACGCGGTACAGATCCATCCAATGACTGCTCTTTGCATGGCTTGTGTCCTTTCTCTGAAGAAGTGATTGTGCCGCCCGCCGACCTGGGCCGGCGGACATTGAGTTGGCAGCGAGACTTGCTCGGCACGGCAACGACAATGGGCACGGACGTCACGACGTGATCGCGTTACGGTTCGGACATGGCGGCCTGCGGGGCGCGGCACCGTGGCAACAGCCGTTGAGGGCCGCCGCCACGGTTCCTGCCGCAGGTACTGCTGGATCGTAGGGGCCGACTTCCAGGGTGCCTCTGTCAGAGATGCCACGGTCGATGCTGACCGCGGACCCGACGATTCAGCAGCAACAGTATGAGGCCTCGCCGACACGGCCACAACGCTTGCTGATCCGCGAGCCGCGTCGATTTGGCGAAGGCGCGCACCGAGCGTAAGCAGCTTTAAATAAACAGGTTACACAACAGCCGGCCACCCGCCTCATCATATGCACGTAAGAATCTTGTGCCGGTTCTTGACGGCCGGAACAGGGCGTGCCATGATGCTATTGCGCAGGACCATTATGCACATTATCTGTGAATTTGTGGTGTCAGCCTCGTCTCTTGGAGGTGCTGGACGATGGGCGAGCAACGGGTGGTTCGGGTCGTGCTGGCCGATGTGTTGCGGCGGTTGGCCAACGGATCGTGGCCGGAGGGCACATCGGTACCGTCCAGCCGCGAATTGGCCGAGGAACTCGGCGTCTCCCAGCCAACGCTCCTTGCAGCCTTGCGGCGGGCCGCACGCCGCCACCTCCTGAGCATCGCTCCGCGACAGGCTGCCGTCGTGCCAGCCGGAGCGACTGACCGCGCCAGGCGGATGCTCGCGCGTCTGGCCTCGCGGACTGATGGCCGCCGCGCCGTGGTCCTGGTGCCCGAAGCCGCGCACTACATGAACAATCCCTTCCATCGCACGCTTCTGGAAGCGATCACCCGGGAAGCGGTCGATCGCCGGATCCGGATTATTGTCGAGCGATTGCCGCTGCGCGGGCAGGTGCCGGCTGTGCGATCGCTGATCAACCGCGGAATCAACGCTGCGGCGTGCCTGGCTCTCGATGCCGAGTACACTGCTGCCATTCTGACGATGCACGAGCGTGAGTTTCCGGTCATGCTCGTCAATCGGCGTTTTCCCGGTGCCGACATGCCAACGGTCCGCATCGACGACCACTTGGCCGCCGAGGGTATCGCCGACCGACTGATCGACCTCGGCCACCGAAGCCTGTGCATGGTCTCGCACTTCTCGCCTGACCGCACCCAGATCGGAGACCATTTCATCGACCGCTGGCTGACTCACCTGGAGAGCCGCGGCGTTCTCCCCGGTTGCCGTCGTCCCCTGATGATCCTGCCGTGGTGCGACGAATTGCGCCGCCACGAGCACACCTTCGATCCGTTGCTGGAAGGGCCCGATCGCCCAACGGCCGTCGTCTTCACTGCCGCCTTGTGGGCGGAGGTCTTCGTGGCCGATCCTCGCGCCAAAGCGCTGAACATCCCCGATGACCTGAGCCTTGCCGTCCTCAATCCGGGTGGCGCCGGCCTTTGCGGCTCCGGAGGCGTGGCGCTGACGACCATCGAGATCAATTACCGGCGCATGGCCGAGTGCGTCGTCGAGATGCTCGGCCACCTGCTTGAAGGCAACGTCAACCCGCCAAGCCTCCGTGTCCCGCTGGACATTCACCTGACCGAGAGCATCGGTCCGGCTCCCGTGGCGTCCCGGGTGTCTTTGCAGGATCCTCGTGGAGGAGATCGTCTTGCCTGCCCGGGTTCCGACTAGCGCCGGGCCTCGTCGGTCATGGCCAGGACGTTCTCGGGCGGCGTGCCGTGGAGGATGCTGTTGGACGAGCCGAAGATGTGGCCGATCCCGGCGAGGCCGTCGACGACGCGGCGCGTCTCGGCGCGGACCTCATCGGGCGTGCCCAGCCGCAGCAGGCGCCCGCAACTGATGCCGCCCCACAAGGTCACTCGCGGATAACGGCGGCGCACTTCGAGCAGGTCCATGCCGGCGTCGATGTCGATCTCGCCGTAGCCGTGGATGCCCGAGGCCTCGAAGAAATCGTCGGCGATGCTCCACAGCTTGCCGTCGCTGCGGAACAGGAACCACAGGCCCAGTTCGTCGGCCCGGCGCGTGATCTGTTGCAGCCGCGGCAGCACCAGGTTGCGGAAAACCTTCGGCCCGTAGATGGGGCCGTTGTTGTCGGCCAGGTCGTAGCCGCCCCAGATGACTCGCAGGCCCATGGCCGCCTGGGCCTCCATGAGCCGGCAGACTGACGTCACGCCCGCATCGAGCCAGCGCTCGACGAGGTCGGGCCTCAGCAGCGTCATCTCGAGCCACAGCGGCTCCAGCGGAATCTGCAATCCGCCGACGCCGACCACTTCCAGACGGTCGCCGACACGGTCGAGCATCTTCTGCTGCAACGGGAAGTCGGCTGCCGTCGCGGGCCCGGCCTCGGCGACGCGACGCTCCTGCGCCGCCACCTCACGCTCCAGGTCGGCCTCGGTCTCGGGCAGGCCGCCGCACTTGGCGACGCCGAAACTCTGGCTGGCAGGATCGTAGCGGCGGATGCGCCACGGTCCCTTGTCGGGGTCGCCGGTCAGGTAGTTCAGCTCGTCGAGCTTGCGGGTCGGTTCGTAGGGCAGCATCCACGGGACGCTGACGGCGTCGTGGCCCAGCAGGTCGGCCAGGGCGACATTGTCGTCGAGGACCCGCTCGACGAACTCGTCGTAGGCCGTGCGGCCGCGAGTCGAGGCTTCGGCGCAGTCGCGATGCAGGACGGTCGTGCCGGTGTGGGCCTCGCGGCCGAGAAGGGCCGAGGCCACGCTGCTGGCCACCGACTGCTCGAACAGCGGCACGCAGTCGACGGACTCGTGGCGGAAAGCGGCGGCAATGCGCTCTTTGCCGGTCATAAGGCGGGCTCCCATCCCAGCCAGGACAACGGCCTCATGGCGCCGTCACGGCGCGCTCGGCTGCGGCGCCGGCGGCGACGGCTCGGCTGCGGCCTTCTTCAGGAGTTCGGTGACGTAGAGGTGGTACCGGTTGATGAGGGCCTGCGTGGTGCGAACGCTTTCGTTGGCCTGCATCTCGCCCTTGAGCGGGAAACGGTCGTCCTGCTCCGGCTTCGGCCAGACCTGAACGAACTCCACCTCGAACTCCGCGTGCAGGTGATCCTTGGTGAAGATCGCGAACCGATGGTCCACCCAGCCGCTTGTCGCCTTGTAGAGAAACGTGCGGCCGTCGCGGCGAGCCAGGCGATAGACGATCACGCCGTCGCCCTCGACTGTATGGCGGCCCTTGGGGTGCGGCACGAGGAAGTAGTGGTACGTGAAGTCGGGCACGGCCTCACCCACCGGAGCCACCCACTCCTTGCTCAAAACGATCTCGATGTGGCCCACGTCGGTGAACTGGTAGGCCGCCTCGCTGACCTCTTCCTTCTGCTGACCCAGCGGCCGCTGCGTGTGTTGGATCGTCGCCCAACTCTCGCCGCACCCTGCCGCCGCGACGGCAACCAGCATCGCCGCAATGCAAAACACAAACAGTCTCACGAGTAACTCCTCTCCTGCGCGGGCGGCTCGCGAGCCGCCCCTACCACCGCACCTTGCCGTCGCAGGGGTCGTTGTAGGGGTCGCTCGCGAGCGACCCTCGACGGCCTGAGACAACAGGGCAGCCTACCGCGCGACAAAGCGCACGTCAATCTTGTACAGCCGCTCGACCGGCAGGGTCATCATATCCTCTGCGGCAAGGCCGAGGTCGCGGCGAATCTCGGCCAGGATCCGGTCCTGCCGCTCGCGACTGCGGGCAATGACCGTGAACCACAGCGACCACGGGCTGCCCGACCGCTCGTAGTTGTGCGTGACCTCTCTGTAGCGGTTGACCGTAGCGGCCGCCTCGCCCACGCGCGCCGCCGGGACGCGCAGGGCCACGAGCGTCGGCTCGTAGCCCAACCGCCGCGAATCGAAGCTCGCCCCGAGACGGCGGATCGTTCCGTCGTCCAGCAGGTGCATGACGCGCTCGAAAACGGCTGCCTCGTCGTCCACGGTCAGGCCCACGGTTTCGGCCAGCCGCGCGTACGGTCGCCCGTCGAGCGGAAACCCGTCCTCGAGCGCCGTCAGAAGCTTGCGGTCCAGTTCGTCCATGGCTTCAGGGGATTATACGGCCGTCGGTCCTGTCGCGGCGCGCAAAAAGCGGGCGAGCGGTCGTAGTCTGCCGCCATGCCGAAGCGCTGCAGGTCTCTGCCGCGTGGGTGCAAGCACCCACCCTGCATCCTGCTGCGACCTTTGCGTTGGGCTTGCCCCGAGGCCCGAAGGGCCGCGGAGAGTTTAGCCGGGGGCGTAGCCCCCGGAAACCAAGTATCACAGATGCCCGAGCCCCGGAGGGGCGACACCCGTTTCAGTGACTGAAAACGTGTCGCCCCTCCGGGGCTCAGAGGATCGTTGAGGAGTCTGGTGTCCGGGGGCTGCGCCCCCGGCTAAAATGCTGACGGCCCTTCGGGCCTTGGCTCTTGGGTCCTCGAGAGGCTGCTGCCGGAACAGGCGTTTCGCCAGTCGCACAAGGCCTCTCCTCCATACGGGATTCCCGGACAACCTCGCTGGGACAGGCACGGCGCCCGGCATCTGCATGGGCTTGACTGTGGGCAACTGGAAAGCCAAGATGTACAGACATTCCACACACGGAGGGCCGACCCCAATGGCCACGCACTTGCTAACCTCAAGCATCTGGCCAGAGATTACCGCAGCTGTGAGAAGACATCCACACAGAGCATATGTCGCGGTCGCTTACTTCGGGACCGGCGCGACCCGCCTTCTTCCACTCAAGGCCGGCAGCGTGCTTGTCGTGGACATGAGTGAAGCGGCCGTGAAATCGGGCCAGACGAATCCGACCGAAGTCATCAAGCTGCTCAAGCGTGGAGTGAGTATTCACTCTGTGGAGAATCTGCACGCCAAAGTGTTTGCTGTGGGCCGCAGGGCGTTCATCGGCTCCACAAATGCATCAAATCGCAGCAAGGATGTACTCGTCGAAGCTAGTGTTGCCACCAATGATGCTTCCGCCGTTTCCGCCTGCCGTGAATTTGTCGGATCGCTCACAGGCGAACCCGTGACATTGCACCATGCTCGGAATATGGAAAGGATATATCGCCCTCCACACATCAAAGGACGCCGGCAACGAGTTCGAGGCAGGCGCGGCGAAGCAACGCCAACACACTCGCGGCTGTGGGTCCTGTCTTTGGTGGTGAGATCTTGGGACGCCCAGGCAGAAGAGGAGAAATCAAAGGGGCTGCCCACGGCGGAGTCACGCCTGCGTTCGACAAGTCGGTACAAGGTAGACGATTTCCACTGGTCTGGTGGTTCATTCCTCAATCGCGCGAAGCGAAACGATCTCGTCATCCAAGTTGTCGAGGAGAACAAGCGAAGGGTGATGGTTCGGCCGCCAGCGAGGGTAATCTATGTCAAGCGCTATATGAAAGGCCGTTCTAACCAAGCCATCGCTTTTCTGGAAATGCCCAAGCGACTTCGTTCCAAGAAGCTTGCTTTGGTCAGGAGAAGGCTCGGGCCTGCCTCCGAGTTCATGAAGAAGCGAAGGGTGGAGAGAGTCGTCCGCAACGTCTCGCTTGCACACGATATACTTAACCTCTGGCGTCATTGACAACCGGAATGGCTTTGGCCAACTCTGGGCACCAGGGGCCTCCAACCGTTGACACGCCCGATGCCGCCGCTATCCTAGGCGATGCTTCGTGCCCCCTGTGAGATGAAGAAGGAGACGCTATGCGACTGGTGACGTTGGACGGGCCGTGCTCGATGTGCCGCCGGGCGGGGATCGTGACCGAGGGCGGCATCGTGGACGTGTTCAAGCTCTGGCCGAAGGGGCCGCGGCGGGTGATCGACATTCTCCGCGACGGCAAGCTCGACGAGCTGAAGGCCGCCGACCTGTCGAACCTGCGGGCCGACGCGGTGCTGCCGGCCGACACGCCGATCTACGCGCCGGTCGATCGGCCGGGCAAGATCGTGGCCCTGGGTCTGAACTCCAAGGCCCACTGCGCCGAGAACGACAAGCCGATCCCGACGACGCCGATCCTGTTCGCCAAGGCCGTCACGGCCGTGACGGGTCCGGGCAAGGCCATCCGGATTCCGGCCGGGACCGACCAGGTGGACTGGGAAGTGGAGCTGTGCGCGGTCATCGGGCGCGAGGCCAAGGGCGTCTCGGTCGAGGAGGCCATGGACTACGTGGCCGGGTACACGATCATGAACGACGTCTCGGCCCGTGACTGGCAGTTCGCGGTGCCGCAATGGTACCGTGCCAAGAGCGCCGACACGTTCGCGCCGATGGGTCCGCAACTGGTGACCCTGGACGAGGCCCCGGACTGGCGCGAGATGGATCTGGTCTGCCGCGTCAACGGCCGCCAGGTGCAGCGCTGCATCGCGGGCGAGGACATGATCTTCTCGCCGCCCGAGGTCGTCAGTTTCATCAGCCAGAGCCAGACGCTGGAGCCGGGCGACTGCGTGTCGCTCGGGACCACGAGCGGTGTGGGCTACTACACCACCCCGCAACAGTTTCTGAAGGCGGGCGACGTCGTGGAGTGCGAGATCAGCGGCCTGGGTTGCCTGGCGAACGTCGTGGCGGGATAGCCGCATGAGTCTGGCAAAAAAGGTGGGCCAGAG
>JAFGPY010000035.1 GCA_016935955.1 Planctomycetota bacterium | reverse complement strand
TTGTCGAAGACGGCCTCGAGCGAGGCCAGGTCGTTGTACTGGAACTCGCTGGTCAGGTCGCGGACGCATTGCGGCACGCCGCGCCAGTTGCTGGTGGCGCCGACGTACCAGTCGTGCATGCCGTGGTAGCCGCAGACGGCCACGGCCTCGCGCCCCGTGGCGGCGCGGGCCAGGCGGATGGCGGCGCTGGTGGCGTCGCTGCCGTTCTTGACGAGCCGCACCATCTCGGCGCAGGGCACGATCTCGATGAGCGTCTCGGCCAGTTCGATCTCCAGGGCCGTGGACTGGCTGAAGCTGATGCCCTTAGCGAGTTGGCGGACGATGGCCTCGTTGATCTCGGCGTTGCAGTAGCCGACCGTCACCGGCCCGAGGGCCAGGATGAAGTCGACGAACTCGTTGCCGTCGACGTCCCAGACGTGGCCGGCCTTGCCGCGCTCCAGGAAGTTCGGCGCCCCGCAGCCGGCCAGGTAACGGTAGCTCTTGCTGTAGGTCTGTCCGCCGACCGGCGTGACCTTCAGGGCGCGCTCGAGCAGGCGGGCACTGTTGTCAAAACGCTTCTTGTTCACCGCGGTTCCATCCTAAAAGGGTCTTCACCCCGCCGGCTGCACGCTGCCGGTGATGACGTCGATGACTCGCTCCACGTCGTCGTCGGTCAGGGCCGGGTACAGCGGAATCGACAGGGCCTGACGGTAATAGGCCTCGGCGTTCGGGCAATCGCCCGGGCGCGTGCCGAAATGGCGGCGGTAGTACGACTGCAGGTGCACGGGAATGTAGTGCACCTGGGTCTGGATGCCGCGCGTGCGAAGCATGGGCACAAACTCGGCCCGCGGCACGCCGATGGCCTCGAAATCGAACAGCAGCACGTAGAGGTGGAAGTTGCTGTCGTTGAACGGCTCTTCGTGCGGCGTCACGACGCGGGCCACGTTGCGGAAGGCCTCGTTGTAGCGGTCGACGATCTCGCGGCGGCGGGCCATGAAACCTTCGAGCTTGGTCATCTGCGACACGCCCAGGGCGCATTGCAGGTCGGTGATGCGATAGTTGAAGCCCAGGTCGATCTGCTCATAGTACCACGGGTTGGCCTTGCGCTCGGCGGCCTCAGGGTCCTGCCACGGCACGTCGTCGTTGGCGAACTCCGACGGCGTGCTGGTGATGCCGTGGCTGCGGAACCGCGCCAGGCGGCGGGCCAACTCGTCGTCCTGCGTCAGCACCATGCCGCCCTCGCCCGTCGTGATGTGCTTGACCGGATGGAAGCTGAGCGTGGCCATGTCGCTGAAGCGGCAGTCGCCCACCCACTCGCCGCGATGCTTCGAGCCCAGGGCGTGGCTGGCGTCCTCGATGATCGTGATCTTGCGGCCGTAGCGCCGCTCGGCCTCGCGGACCACCTCGGCGATCGCCTGCATGTCGCACGACTGGCCGGCGAAGTGCACCGGCACGACCGCCCGCGTGCGCTCGTTGATCTTGCCGGCCAACGACTCGGGCGACAGGTTGTAGGTTCGCGGATCGACGTCGGCGAACACCGGGTGCGCGCCGCAATAGGCGGCGCAGTTCGACGAGGCCACGAAGGTGATCGGCGACGTGACCACCTCGTCGCCCGGTCCGAGGCCCGCGGCCAGGCAGGCGATGTGCAGCGCCGCCGTGCCGTTGCACGCGGCCACGGCATGGTGCGCGCCCACGAAGTCGCAGACCGCCCGCTCGAACTCGCCGATGCGCGGCCCCTGCGTCAGGTGCGACGAACGGAAGACGGCTTCCACGGCATGCACGTCGGCGTCGTCCACGTACTGGCGTCCGTAGCCGAGCATCATCTTCTCCGGCGACACCTGTTGCTTGACGGCCTCGGGCACGCCGCGACCGGCGTCCTCGTGGAAGGCGGCGATCGACTCCTCGACCGACATCGGCCGGCGGCCCAGGGCGGCGGCCAGCTTGTCGACGTTCATCGACAGGTTCTTGCCGCGCGGGGCCACGAGCTGAAAGTCGTCGACCGAGATCGGCGAGATGAGCCCGCGATCCAGGCCGAACTGCTCGGCGATGCGCAGGGCGAAGTCGTACTTCGACATGGCCGTCGAGGCGGCGCAGTTGTAGACGCCCGTCAGTCGTTTGCCGATGATCTCGTGAATCAGTTCGGCCAGTTCGAAGGTGTAGACGGTCGAGACGATCGAGTCCTTGAATCCCTTGAGCGGCTTGCCGGCCCGCAACGTCGCCAGCATGAACTCGCCGAGGCTGTGCTTGTCCTGGATGTTCCAGCCGAACAGGTTGGTCCGCAGCACGACGGCCCGCGGATGGACCAGGGCCGCCCGCTCACCGTCGAGCTTGCTGCGGCCGTAGATGTTCGGCGGATCGACCGGGTCGGTCTCGCTGTAGCGGCCGCGCGTGCCGTCGTAGACCGCGTCGGTCGAGATGTAGACCAGCGGCACGTCCTCGGGCGTGTGGCGGGCCACGTAGCGCGTGCCGTCCACGTTGACGCGCTGCGTCAGCGCGGGATCGCGCTCGCACTGGTCCACGTTGGCCAGCGACGCACAGTGCACCACCGCGTCGGGCTCGATCTCGACCAGGCAGCGGGCCACCTCGCGCTCGTTGCCCAGGTCCACGCGGCGGACCTCGCAGCCGTCGAGGCGGATCGCGTGGCTGTGGTACAAGCCGACGATCTCCCAGCGGTCTTTCAGCCGCCAGGCAAGGTTGTTGCCCAGCAGGCCGCTGGCCCCCGTGATGATCATGCGCGGTTTCGATGTTGCCATAAGCCGTCCCCACTACAACTCGCCGGGTGCCATGCTTGTGCTTGCGGACGCGTGCTCGCGGGCACTTGACTGGTCGGCACGCTTCTGCGAGCGGAAGCGTGGCACCCCCAGTCTTCTTCATGCGCATCGCCGCATGGCACCCCCAGCCTTGCCTTACTACTGCGGCACGTCCTTCAGCGACCAGCGGCGCGTCTCGATCGCGTAGTCCGATTCCACCGTCCTGACCAGGTCGCGTAACTGCTCGACCGTCAGCCACTGGTTGTTGTCGTCGGAGGTGTAGCGGAACTGCTCGGGACACGGCCGCCCCTCGCCCTCCAGCAGGGCCTGACGCCGCTCGTCGTGGGCCTGCACCACGAAACACTCGCTGAACTCCACCGCGTTGCGGGCCTCGTCCTCGCTGATCAGCATCTCGTGCAGCTTCTCGCCCGGACGGATGCCGACGATCTCCTGCCGGCACTCCGGAGCGATCGCCGTGGCCAGGTCCGAGATCTTCATCGACGGGATGCGCGGCACGAAAATCTCGCCGCCCTTGGACAGTTCGAGCGTCCGGGCCACGAAGTGCACCGCCTGGTCGAGCGTGATCCAGAACCGCGTCATCCGCGGATCGGTGATCGGCAACACGCCCGTGACCTTGCGCTCCAGGAAAAACGGAATGACCGAGCCCCGGCTGCCCAGCACGTTGCCGTAGCGGACCACGGCGAACGACGTGGCGCCCTTGCGGCCGCGATAGACGTTGGCCGCCACGAAGAG
This sequence comes from Planctomycetota bacterium, assembly GCA_016935955.1. The sequence continues at coordinate 3,430 of JAFGPY010000035.1, read as the reverse complement.
CTTGTCGCTGCACAGCTTCGTCGCACCGTAGAGGTTGATCGGGTTGCAGGCCTTGTCGGTCGACAGGGCGATGACCTTCTTGACCTTGTTGGCCAGGGCCGCATCGATGATGTTCATGGCCCCCATGATGTTCGTCTTGATGCATTCCTCGGGGTTGTACTCGGCGGCGGGAACCTGCTTCAGGGCGGCCGCGTGGATCACGTAGTCCACCTCGTTGAAGGCCCGCTCCAGGCGGTCCTTGTCGCGCACGTCGCCCAGGAAATAGCGGATGCAGGGGTAGTCCTTGACGCCCCACTTCTGGGCCATCTCGAACTGCTTCAACTCGTCGCGGCTGAAGATGATCAGCTTCTTCGGCTTGTAGCCTTCGAGGATGTACTGGACCATCTTCTTGCCGAACGATCCCGTTCCGCCCGTGATCAATACCGTCTGGTCGTTGAACACTGCCTGTCTCCCTTGTACCAGGTTCTCGTGCCAAGGCCTGCCGGCTTGCGGCCGCACGGGCCCGCGCCGTCACGCGCCGCCGAGTTGCTCGTGCCGCATTCCGTCGGCGAACGAGCGAAAGTCGGCGGCCAGAAAATCGCTGATCATCACCGCCCGGTCGCGGCCGTCGAGCAGGGCCTGCCCGGCCTCGCCCAGGGCCTCCGGATCGGCGATCAGGATCACGTCGGCCTCGATGTCCTCGCGCGGCGTCTGGACGGACATGCCCAGCCAGCGGCTGCCCGCTTTGCCGGCATCGTAAACACCCACCATCTCCAGTTCAAGCTCCCGCGCGGTCAGGTACGCGGCGTCGGCCAGTTCGCTCGTGCCGACAATGGCCACGGTGCGGATGGGCCGGTCGCGCATCAGCCGACGCAGGCGATTGTTGATGACCATGCGGACGTTGCAGAAGAAGCCGGTGGTATAGTGGGCGTAGTCCAGGGCCAGCCGCATCTTGTTGGCCAGCCCCTTGGGCGTCAGGTGATAGGCCAGGCGATTGGCCGGCAGGGCCCGCGTCGTGACCAGCCCCTTGCGGATCAGCCGCCGCAGGACGCTGTTGGTCAGACCCAGGGCGATGCCCAGCCGCTTGGCCAGGGTCCGCTGCGATATCTCGCTGTCGCGCTGGATCTCGTCCAGCACGCGCAGATCGCGGTACACCTCGCTCGCCTGATCGTCGCCGGTCACGGTCCGATCCTCGCTCCAGGACGCAGAGCCCTTGCCCGGAAGAAGGCTGCGCGGCCGAGGCCACACCCCGGGTGAGCCTTCGTTCACATGGTGAACACCTCGAAACCGCCCCAGCCGCCTCACCGAAATGCCGCTCAGAAGGGCTATTGAGGCCGTTTTCCGGCCCAGGCCGCCCGTTGGAGAGCCAAGCAGCCGGAACTGGCGTTCATTCTGTGAACGCACTATTGTGACCCATTCCGCCGCCGAAATCAAGCGGATTCCGCCCCTCTCCCGGGGCCGCCGACGGACCGGCAGGCAATAGACGGGCCTGCCGTGCGTTGGCAATCCGTAGAACGCAGATCGTCCTGATGGATGCCTTATCGCGCTGGGTTGACCGAAAGGTCGCAATGGAGGTCGTCATAATGAGAACACTACGTCAGGCCCTGACCGTCGTGGTCGCGCTGGCCCTGTTCGGGGCTGCTGCCCTAGCTCAGGACCAGCAGTGCCAGCAGCAGCGCACCCAGACCCGGCAGCAGGTGCGGCAGCGCGCCTGCGACGGGACCGGCAGCGGCTGCATGCAGCGCCGGCAGCAGCGGCGCCAGATGCGCCGCCAGCAGAGACAGAACTGCACGCAGTCCGGGACTTCTGCACAGCAGAGCGACACGAGTACCGAGGAGTAGCCCCCCTACAGCCTCGCCCGTCGCTCGCCATACCAACGCAGGGACACGGTTCGGGCCGTGTCCCTGCGGCTGTTTTCAGTCGCTTTGGCAGCCGCCTGCCCCCGACACCCCATGACATGTCACTCAGCCACTTCCCCCGCGTTGCCGGAAGAGAGGGACTTGCTGACGTCGGCCTCCACTCTTGCGTCAAACTCGCCGTCCAGATCGAAATCCATCAACACCCGTCCCTTGTCAGGACCGGTCACGGGTGCAACGGATATGCTTCCCGGGAACACGCCTCCACCTCTGCCTACCGCCACCAGAGGCGCTTCTCGCCCCTTTACACACAGCAGAATATCCTCCAAGCGGCTTCCGTCGTTGCCCCAGGACACAACCAGCCCGGCGGACTCCGAGAGTTCGGCAATCAACAGCTTCGTAGGCTTGCCGTCCTCTGCGATGGATGCGTCAACATCGGCCCAGTAGAGCCTGGCGAGACCGTCGCAAGGCACGTGACGCGCACCGCTGATCACTGACTCGGCGTACTCCTTCGACATCCATCCGCTTCGCAGCAGTTGCGTAGCGCGATAGTCATCATGAAACCTGATTCCTTGCTGTGCAACCAATACGGCCGTCACCGCTATGAACAGAATCCATGGGACTGGTGCCTTTCGTGGTGACGGACACACTCTGCTGACCCAACCATGCTGCTTCTGATGCGGCTCTTCACGCGGCTGGTCACTCATCGTCGCCTTCTCTCATCGATGCCTCTCACGGTCCGTGCGATTGGGAATGACGGGCACCCTCTGGCCCCGGCTCCCTCTGAAGCCTCGCTTCGGTCAGACCGTCGCCCCGAAACCTAGCACCCTACCATTATGGACGCACACTCATGCGTTGGGCTTCCTTTTGAACGAGTCAAACTCGCCGGTGGGCTTCTCGTCGTCGATGTCCATGTCCGTGACCCGCGCCGATGAGGGGCCGCGCTCCATCAGCTTCAGCAGCGACGCAACGTCGGCGGCCGGTCCTTCGACCACGGCCTCCACGCGACCGTCGTTCAGGTTCCGCACCCAGCCGGTCAGCTTCAGCTTGTTGGCATTGGCGGCCACGAAGTTGCGGAAGCCCACGCCCTGCACCCGCCCGGTCAGAAACACGTGCACGCGACGCGCCTCGGTCGACACACGCTGAAAAGCCACGCGGACTTCGGTCCCGGCCTTCGGCAACACGTCGCCGTTGGCCCGGTAGACGCCCGCCGCCTTGCCGCTCTCGGGCCGCGCGTTCTGGATCAGCGACGACGCGTCGGCCGAGTGCAGCCCCACGATGCTGCCCGTGGTCTCGGCCGCTAGTTTGCCGTCGGTGCCCGACTCGCGCGAGCCGGTGAAGACCCACGTCCGGTCGTCCAGCCGTTTGCCGTCGGCGGCCGTCACGATGAACTGCCCCGCATCGTGCGACTTCTTCTTGCCGTCAACTTCGTACTGCACCAGGATCCGGACCTGCGGCCCTTCGAGCCCCTTCTCGCCCGTGGTCGCCTTGCCCGGCTCGAGCCCCACGCTCACCAGGGCCTTGCGCAGGGCCTCGGGCCGCACCTTCGTCACCAGGGCCGACTTGTCGGTGTTGCCGCCGTCGGCCACCAGCAG
>JAFGPY010000034.1 GCA_016935955.1 Planctomycetota bacterium | reverse complement strand
CGGTTCCAGTCGTAGACAGACAGCGAGGGGGTCTCGTCGTATGGAATCGGGCCTGCAGCTCTACCTGCGTGAGATCAATCGGGCCAGATTGTTGACTCCGGAACAGGAGCAGGACCTCTCAAGGCGTCTGCGCAAGGGCGACATGCGCGCCCGCGACGAGATGATCCGCAGCAACCTTCGCCTGGTCGTCAACATCGCCAAGAATTACTGCAACCGGGGGCTTCTTTTCCTGGACCTGATCGAGGAAGGGAACCTCGGCCTGCTGCGGGCCGTCGAGAAGTTCGATCCCACGATGGGCTGCCGCTTCTCGACCTACGCTTCGTGGTGGATTCGCCAGGCGATCAAGCGCAGCCTGATGAACAGCACCAAGCCCATCGAGATTCCGGCCTACATGGTTGAGATGATCGGCAAGTGGCGCCGGGCCACGCAGCGGCTCGAGGGCGAACTCGGCCGGCCGCCGAGCATTGAAGAGACGGCCAAGGACATGGGGCTGCCGACCAAGAAGGCGGCCATCATCGCCCGCGTGGCCAGGGCCTTCTCGGCTCCCGTGCGGCAGACGGGCGAAGAGGGTGGCATGCCGTTGTCGGAGATGCTGCCCGACGAGCGGGCCAAGGACCCGGCCGAGGCCATTTTCGACAACCATCGCACTGAAATCGTCTCCGACCTGCTCAACAGCATCGACGAGCGCGCCGCCGGGATCCTTCGTATGCGGTTCGGCCTCGACGGCGACGAGCCGATGACCCTCAAGGAGATCGGTGAGAAGATCGGTCTGACCCGCGAACGCGTGCGACAGATCGAGCGCGACGCCCTGCAGCGTATCAGCGAAGCCATTGCCCGCAAGGACGGCGATCTCGAAGAGCAGGAAGCCGACGTCAAGAGCCAGTCCGCCTGATTGGCCCGATTACGCTTACCCCCCGGATACGATTTGGAAGGAGAGCCCCATGGCCGCAGCCGCCGAGCGCCTCAAGCAACTGGTCCGCAGCGTGCCCGATTTCCCCAAGCCCGGCATCGTCTTCCGCGACATCACCACGGTGATCAGCGACGCCCGCGCCCTGCGGGAGACAGTCAAGCTGATGGCCGACCCGTTCCGCGACCAGGGCATCGACGTGGTCGTCGGCGTGGAGTCGCGAGGTTTCATCTTCGGCGCCGCCGTGGCCATCGAGCTTGGGGTCGGCTTCGTGCCTGTCCGTAAGCCGGGCAAGCTTCCGGCCGAGACCGTTCGCGAGGAGTACTCGCTGGAGTACGGCACCGACGCGATCGAGATGCACGCCGATGCGATCAGCAAGGGGCAGAAGGTGCTGATGGTCGACGACCTGCTGGCCACCGGCGGCACGATGGCTGCGGCCTGTCACCTGGTCGAGCGACAGGGCGGCCAGGTAGCCGGCATCGCCTTCCTGATCGAACTGGAGTTCCTCGGCGGCCGCAAGAAGCTGGCGGACTACAAGACCGTCGCCCTGATCGGATACGATTCGGAGTAGGGGCCGGGCCTGCGAGGTTACTTGCGTGCGACGCGCTGCAATCGGCGAAGGGCGGCGCGAGCTTCGGAGATGCCGAGGTCGGCGGCTTTGGCGAACCAGGTGGCAGCAGTACGGCGGCTCTGTTTGACGCCTTCGCCGTCGGCGTAGCAGAGGCCGAGCAGGTACATGGCCCAGGCATTGCCGGCCGCGGCGGCCTTGCGGTAGCAGGTGACACTGGCGGCGAAGTCCTGCCGCGTTCCCCAACCATTGTGAAGACAGATACCGAGCATCTCCTGGGCGTTGGCGTAGCCGTCGGCGGCGGCTCTGCGGAGCCAGTGGACAGCCTTTGCGTAGTCCTTGCGGACGCCTTCGCCGTCCATGTAGCATGAGCCGAGGGTGCTCATGGCGGTGGTGTGGTCCTGGGCGGCGGCGTGCCGGGCCCATTTCACAGCAGTCCGCGGGTTCTTGCGGACGCCTTCGCCGTGAAGGTAGCAGAGGGCGAGATTCGACTGGGCATCAGGGTTGCCCTTGACCGCCGCCTTGCGGTACCAGTGGACGGCGAGGCGGAAGTTCTTGCGGATGCTTTCTCCTTCGTGGTAGTGGTAGCCGAGACTGTTCATGGCCTCCGGCGAGCCGCAACTGACGGCTTTGCGGACCCAGGCCAGGCCACGCCGGAGATCGCGGCGTGTCCCTGTTCCCTCAAGATAGCAGAGCCCGAGTTCCAGCATGGCGTCCTCATCCCCGGCGCGAGCGGCCTTGCGGAACCAGAAGACGCCTTGGCGAGGGTCCCTTCTCACGCCGTGGCCTCGGAGGTAGCGCAACCCAAGATTGTACTGTGCCGTGGGCCGCCCGTGCTCGGCGGCGCGCCGGTACCATTTCACGGCGGCAACATCGTCTCTGCGTACGCCAAGGCCGTGGCTGTAGGCGAAACCGACGGCGCCTTCGGCCCAGGCGTTGCCCTGGGCGGCGGACTTCATGAACCACCTGAAGGCGGCACGGCGGTCGCGACGGACGCCTTCGCCTTCGCGGAGGCTCACGCCGAGGTTGTACTGCGCGCCGGCGTGACCGCGGAGGGCGGCTTTGCGGTACCACTTCATTGCCTCGCGGAGGTCGCAGGGTACTCCGAGGCCGTCGTCGTAGCTGGCACCGAGGCGGAACTAGGCCTCGGCGTATCCTTGCGCGGCGGCCTGCCGCAACAGTGCGACGACTGTCTTCCAGCGGGGATCGCCCCGGTGCCTGGTTGCGTCCGCAGTCCGATCCGCGAGGCGGGTGAGGGTCTTGGGGTCGCTACTTGTCTTCGAACGCGGCGCGGCCATCCTCTCTTCCTTTCGCGGTGATACCGTGCGGCCCTCCATCGTGACGGACGTGAGATGGCCGGCGTCCAGTGAGGAGAACGGCACGTGGCGAAAGCATACATTGACGTGGACGGTTCTGCAAGCGTGTAGCGTCGAGGCTGCGGCCCGGGGGCCGCCTTTGAGGCAAGACCGTAGCGTAGCACTTGTGTTCCTGCTCTGTCGGGCCTGTTGGCCCGACCTGCGCACCGGTTCATGGCCACGTTAACGTGGCCATGCCACCCGTTACAAGAAGCTGGCGGACTACGAGACCGTCGCCCTGATCGGATACGGTTCGGAGCAGGCGACACGAGACGGACGCCCAAGCGACACATTACAGACAACTGGCTCGGAGATCTGTATGATCGCCGGGCCATTGAGTTTCTCGGGACGGTTGTCGTCGGCCTACTTTGATTTCGGCTGAGCCCTCTTGCGGGCTGAGCGGCCGGCGGCGGGTTTCTTCACCGACTTGCCCTTTTTCGTTGAGCGGCTGTAGCCCTTCAGAGCGGCCGGCAGAACGTCCTCCATCCGTTGCACCACGACGAACTTCATCTTCTCGCGAATCTCCTGCGGGACCTCCGCCAGGTCGACCGCGTTGCGTTCGGGCAGGATGACGGTCCGGATGCCGGCCCGGGCGGCGCCGAGCACCTTCTCCTTGATGCCGCCCACGGGCAGCACCAGGCCGCGCAGCGTGATCTCGCCGGTCATGGCCACGTTGCTGGCGGCCGGCCGGTCGGTGAGCAGCGACACCAGGGCTGCAAACACCGCGATGCCGGCCGACGGGCCGTCCTTGGGAATGGCCCCGGCCGGCACGTGAACGTGAATGTCGCACTTCGATAGTCGTTCCTCGGGGATGCCCAGATCGGCCGCGCGGCTGCGAACATACGAGAGCGCTGTCTGGGCGCTTTCCCTCATTACGTTGCCCAACTGACCGGTCAGGATCAGGTTGCCGCCGCCCTTCATGTCGGTGACTTCGATGAACAGGATGTCTCCGCCGGCCGGAGTCCAACCGAGACCCGTGACGACGCCCGGTACGCTCGTCCGTTCGGCCACATCGGGCACGAACTGCCGCGGGCCCAGATATTCCTCGACTTCCTTCTGTCCTACGCTGACGGCAGGACCGGGCTTCGCCTGGGCGGCGATGCGGCGGGCCACCGCGCGGCAGATGGCGGCAATCTGTCGCTCCAGGTTGCGGACGCCGGCCTCTCGCGTGTAGTGGCGGATGATCTCGCGCAGCCCGGAGTCCGCTATCCGCAACTGGGTCCGCTTCAGCCCGTTGTCGTCCAGGGTCCGCGGCACGAGGTAGCGCCGGGCGATCTGCAGCTTCTCGGTCTCGGTGTAGCCCGGCAGGCTGATAATCTCCATCCGATCCCTCAGCGGCGCGGGGATCGTGTCGAGCATGTTCGCCGTGGCGATGAACATGACGCGCGACAGGTCGTACGGCACGTCGAGATAGTGGTCGGTGAACGACGAGTTCTGTTCGGGGTCGAGCACTTCGAGCATGGCGCTGGTCGGGTCGCCGCGGAAGTCCGCCCCCAGCTTGTCGACCTCGTCGAGCATGAAGACCGGATCGTTCGTGCCGACCTTGCGCAGTTCCTGGATGATGCGGCCCGGCAGCGCTCCGACGTACGTGCGGCGGTGGCCGCGAATCTCGGCCTCGTCGCGCACGCCGCCCAGACTGACCCGCACGAAGCGTCGCCCGGTGGCACGAGCGATCGACCGTCCCAGGCTGGTCTTGCCGACGCCCGGAGGTCCGACGAGACAGAGGATCGGCCCCCTCATGTCGTGCCGCAGCTTGTTGACGGCCAGGAACTCCAGAATCCGCTTCTTGACCTTCGCGAGGCCGTAGTGGTCCTCGTCGAGAATCTTCTCGGCCCGCGAGATGTCGGCCGGCTGTCGCGTCGGAGCTCGCCACGGCAGGTCGGCCATGTACTCCAGGTACGTCCGCGAGACGTTGAAGTCCGGGGCCTGGACCGGCGTGACCTCCAGCCGCTGCAGCTCGCGCTCGGCCTCCTTGCGAACCTCCTCGGGCAGGGCGGCTCCGTCCAGCCGTTTCCGCAGGTCGCCGAGCACGCGGCTGCGCTCGTCCTCGACGCCCAACTCCTCCTGGATGGCCCTCAGCTGCTCGCGCAGGAAGTACTCCCGCTGGCTCTTGTCGATGCTCGTCTTGACGTTGGCCTGGATCTTTCCGGCCAGTTCCAGGACCTCGATCTCCTGGCTGATCAGCTCGGTCGCCTTCTCCAGCCGCCGCCGCACGTTCAACTCTTCGAGGAACATCTGCTTGCGGTCGGCGTCGTAGTT
>JAFGPY010000231.1 GCA_016935955.1 Planctomycetota bacterium | reverse complement strand
TCGAATAGATCGCGGGGTGGAGCAGTCCGGTAGCTCGTCGGGCTCATAACCCGAAGGTCGCGGGTTCGAATCCCGCCCCCGCTACCAACCAATCCGGGAGCAAACATTGGCTCCCCTGTGGTTATCAGAAACGCCGTGGCCAACCGGTCGCGGCGTTTCGCTTTTTACGCCCTGTGTGGCAACGGGTTACGAGCAAGGCAGCAGTCTCTCGGTTCGGGCAGAGACACATGGGAGACATGCCGCCGCGGCGATAGCACCCGTCATGGCACCCCGATTGGCCCAAAGTCTCTGTGTCTCTACCGAGAATGTAGGCTCGGGTTATGAGGAGGTCGGGCGTGCTTGGTTCGCCAGACGGGGGATGGTCGGGCGATCAAGTTTCGCTGGACGGTGTTCGGGTGGCTTGGTATTGTCAATGCGCCTGGCTTGGCTGGATGCGGTCATGGCACCTTCCTGAGTGCTCTTGGCAGACTGTGAATGCGACTGATACCTTACGAAAACCTCTTGATCAGATCCCCGATGCCAGTGTCTCAACTCGTGGAAAGCCTTGCTCGGGAAGTGACGCCAGGCGAGGATTCTCAGAGCGAAGTGAACAGATGCATGGATGGCTGGGTGAATGGTCACGGGTTTAGTGTAACGCGCGCCCGATTCTTGCCCGCGTCAGGTGCAGTCTGCAATGGATCATTCGAGCCCCATGGAGATGAAACCATCATACATCTCCGGTTCACCATACCGACCGTGGGCCTTGTAGCTGGAGGGGTTCTGGCGGGCATCACGGTCATTGTTAACGTAGCTTCGTTTTTCGCCGCCGTGACGACGTCTGAAGTGGCATTCCTGCTGATTGGCCTGTTCGCTCTTTGTATGCTCATCGTGATAGGCGGCTCATGGGTGGCATGCTTCTGGGTCGATAGGCGCGCCATCCGTGAAAGACTGCTCCAAGTGTTTCAACCAGTCGAGCCGTCACCAAAGCCCTAGCTGCTTTGAAGAATCCTGTTTTATTGCCCTTCGAGCTCATGCTCCGTATAGGGCTTGTGGGATCACGCCTGCCAACTTCGCCGGACGGTCTTCAATCGGTTAAGTAAACCGGGCATTCCGCGCGCCGATGGCATAGGTAACCAATGGAGGGGCACTCTACTGCCAGCCCCCATTGGGAGCCATGCCATGATCTCGACTCGCAATCCCGAAAGCATGACCGCGGACGAGCGCCGCCAGGAAGTCGCGAGCATCCTGGCCTGCGGCCTGCGGCGTTGCCTCCGCGCGGCCAAATCGGCCGAATCGCCGCCCCCAGAAACATCCTCGGAACCTCGCCGGAAGGGCCTTGATGTCCGGCCAGAAACGAGGCTCAGTGTGGCTCAGAGGCCCGCTGGTTAACGGGCCGCGTCTCGGAAACCCTGGACGAAAGGAGCCGCACCATGCATGAGATTGCAGCACAGCTTGCCGCCTTGGACGGCATGACCACCGGCGAGCTGGCCGAGCGCTACGAAACGCTGCACGGCCAGCCCTGCCGCACCCGGCACCGGGCCTACCTCATCCGCAAGGTCGCCTGGCGCATCCAGGCCAATGCCGAGGGCGACCTGTCGGAGCGGGCACGCCGGCGGGCGGCCGAACTGGCCGACGACGCCGAGGTCCGCGTCATGGCCCCCAAGACCATGATCTGCCCGCCGCAGACGGGCGAGTCCGCCACCGTCACCCGGCCCGTGGTGAACAGCAAGGGCCTCCCGACCGACCCACGCCTGCCAGCGCCGGGTTCGGCCATCGTCCGCGAGCACAAGGGCCGCAGCCACCGCGTGGTGTACCTGAAGGACGGCAGCGGCTTCGAGTACGAGGGCAACCGCTACCGCACGCTCTCGGCCGTGGCCAAGCGGATCACCGGCAGCCACATGAACGGGTTCCGGTTCTTCAGACTGGGGGTGCAGCGATGAGCAAAAGACGCGACAAGGCCGCCAAGGCGACGACCCGCTGCGCCATCTACACCCGCAAGAGCACCGAAGAGGGCCTGGAACAGGAGTTCAACTCCCTCGACGCCCAGCGTGAAGCCGCAGAAGCCTACATCGTCAGCCAGAAGGCCGAGGGCTGGACGGCGCTGCCGGACCGTTACGATGACGGCGGGTACACCGGCGGCAACATGGAACGCCCGGCCCTGGACCGCCTGCTTCGCGACATCAACGATGGCAAGGTCGACTGTGTGGTCGTCTACAAGGTCGACCGCCTCAGCCGGTCGCTGCTGGACTTCGCCCGCATCATGGAGACGTTCGACAACCGCGGCGTTTCGTTCGTCTCGGTGACCCAGCAGTTCAATACCACCCACTCGATGGGCCGGTTGACGCTGAACATCCTGCTGTCGTTCGCCCAGTTCGAGCGGGAGATCATCGGTGAACGCATCCGCGACAAACTGGCCGCCCAGGCCCGCAAGGGCAAGTACACCGGCGACGCGCCCGTGCTGGGCTACGACGTCGATCGGTCTGGGCCAAGCCCTCGCCTGGTGGTTGACGCCAAGGAAGCCCACCGCGTCCGCGAAATCTACCAGATGTATCTTCACGAGGGGTCGCTGCTGCCGGTGGTCAAAGAACTCGGCCGCCGTGGCTGGGTGAACAAGCAGCGGGTAACGAAGAAAGGCCGCGAGGTCGGCGGGCAACCGTTCAACAAGGCGTCCTTGCACGTTTTGCTGACCAACCCGACCTACGTCGGGATGAGACGCTACAAGGACGAACTGCACCCGGGCGAGCACGAGGCACTTGTCGACCAGGAATTGTTCGACAAGGTCCAGCAGCAACTCAAGCACAATGGGCGGACCGGCGGCACCGAGGTCCGCAACAAGTACGGGGCGCTGCTTCGGGGCCTCCTCCGGTGCAAGAGCTGCGGCACGGCCATGACGCACACGTTCTGCGGCGGCCGCAGCAAGCGGAAGTTCTATCGCTACTACCGCTGCACCTACGCCATCAAGAACGGAGTTGACGACTGTACGGCTGGAACGCTGCCCGCGGCCGAGATCGAGCGTGTGGTGATCGACGAGGTTCGCGCCCTGGCCAACGACGAGGCCCTGCTGGCCCAGGTGCTGACCGACGCCAACAAGGCCATCGATGCCGAGCGGGCGGAAGCCGAGCGCCAACGCGACGATTTGGTCCGGGAGCGGAAGCGACGGCACAAGGAACTGCAGCAGCTGGCCACCAGTGGCAAGACCACGACCGACGTGACGGCTCGTATCGCCGACCTGCACGAGCGACTCTCGGCGGCCGACAAACGCCTGGCCGAGTTGGACGCGCGGATTGCCCAACTGGAAGCCCAGACGGTCACTCGCGTCGAGGCCCGAGCCGCATTCGCTGACTTCGACGGCCTGTGGGACAGTCTCATCCCTCGCGAGCAGGCCCGCCTGCTCAAATTGCTGATCTCGACGGTGGTGTATGACGGCAAGGCGGGCACCGTGTCGGTCACCTTCCGGCCGACGAGTATCCGCTCGCTGGTCAAGCGCAAGATGGAGGCCGCCGCATGACAACCATCACCAAGCAGATTCACTTCGCCATCAAGAACGGCCGCAAGACGGCCCTACCTGGCCCGGCCCCGGAGAAGTCGGAGCCAGCTGACCGCACGCCCCGCGTCTCGAAGCTCATGGCCTTGGCAATCCGCTTCGACCAACTACTCCGCGACGGCCAGGTCGCCGATCAGTCCGAACTGGCCCGCCTGGCCCACGTCACCCAACCCCGCATGACGCAGATCATGAACCTGCTTCACCTGGCCCCGGACATTCAGGAGGAGATACTGCACCTTCCGCCGGTGGTCGAGGGGCGCGATCCGGTTACCGAGCGAGACTTGCGGCCGGTTGTGCGTCTGATGGATTGGCGGAAGCAGCGGAAGGCATACCGAACAGGCCAGCCTCCTGTCGCTCACGGAATTGGTTCATTGTGTCCTAATCGATAGCCGTGTGACACCAGGCTCCAAAACAGCCCTTGATGATTGATTCTGAACGCGTATTCAGGGCGATACCCCCCACTTCGGTCCTCTATGTGGTAGCCTAATGTCCGCAGACTGTCACAGACCCAGTCTGGGGCATTGAAGTATACACGCAGCTCGAGACCCCACTTGTTGTCTTGGATTTGGAAGTAGTCGGAGGCAGCAGGAGACTTCCCTGCTAGCCTCCCGTAATGCGAAGTGAATTCGCCCACACTGCTGGGCGCGACTTCAGCTTCCAGAAGAAGGTCACTGAACTTACCATAGATCGTTAGGCCCATCGGCGAACTCCTAATAGCCAACAAGTTCATCAACGCATTCCCTATGGCTGTTGGATGAAGGCAACGGTCTTACTTGGGCCGTACCTTCTTTAGTCGCGCAATCAGGACACTGCATTCCTTCACGTACGGGCTTCCGGCGGGTATCGCGCGATAGCGTTCCTGTACCCCGCGAATCCGTGGAGTAACAATAGGGAATTCGCCCTGGTCATGTGCTGCCCAGAAGGCGTCATCCAGCGGTACCACACGAATGAGATCGTTTTTCGGTAGATGGTGCACGATCCATGTCTCGTGCTCTCCGGCCTTCTCCCGCGCGTTCAGAATCTTGTCCGGTCTGATCCAGAGGTCCTGACGCTCGTCCACTGAGCTGACAAGCGGACCGGTGACCTCAAGATAGATGTCCGTCCCTTCCACACGTAGATCGGCGTCTCCCTTCATGTGACCGTGCTGAGTCGCGGCCCCAGATATGAACTCGGACGCTCCTGCCCCCAAGCCGACCTCAACTATCCGGTGGTCTGTTGCCTGGCTCAGAAAGCGACCAATGGCCTTTTCCCTTTCCGATGACTGATCCCAAGTCCCCTGATATTGTTTCTTCCAGAAGTCGAAGTCTGTCATGACCGAGTCCCCGAATGGTTGTGGGCCCAATACGGGCATCGTAGTTACTGTTTCAATGGGAATGGCTGCTGTGTGGGATTCCGCCGGCATTGTGGCTGGTCACTTGTCAGCAAGTATCTCACTTCGCTCCAGCCAGATTCTCGAACACGTTCTGGTATTCCAATTCGCTGAGCACGGTATCAAATAAGCCGACCTCCTCGCCCTCGTGCCTGTTTATGCCGACGTAAACGAGGCTGGAATCCTCGTATCGCTTGAATTTGTAGACGGCATCGTTCATCAACGCGCTGTTGAACACCCCGAGGCTCACGAGCAGTTCAAAATCCTTGACCGACAAGCCGGTGACCTTCTTGAAAAGCCCAGGTTCGAGCTGGGTTATCACATCGCGCAGACACCGCTCTCGGTAGTCGGTGAGATACATAAAGACGGGGATTCGCGTTGCAAACTTGATCAGCTTCTCCTGAATCTGTTTCCTCTTGCTCTTATAATCCTTCTCCTCCTCCGTAAGCTCCCTTCGCTCCTTGGGTGTCAGATCCTCGTCGTTCTTCTCCTTGCGTGTCTTCTTGACGGACTCAGACTTGTTGATGATGGTCTCGATATCCTGGTTGAGACTGCGGAAGCCTTCGATGTTCATCAGGGCATTCATGGCCGCCTCATTGGCCATTAGTCTTTGTAGTGTGGCATTGTCCACGTTCACCAGTAGCGCGCTTTCCCATCGCCGCGCTAGGAGTGTTGCCGAGGTGCCGCTCATGGCGATGTCCAGAATGCCGGCGGCGTCCATCTGCTTCATGGAGCTGCCGTCATACGCGAGAACCGGTAAAAAGTTGATGAACTCCTCAACCTTCTTCTCGGGGTTGCTCTCGTCTACATTCAAGCGGCAGCTGTAGTCAGAAATCTGACGCAGGGCGCGTTCAGGCGCGAAGTCAAAAACGTAGCATTCCTTCTTGATTACGAGCTCTTCGTTCGGGGTGTTTCCATCTGGATTTCGGACTGTCCAAGGTGACTGAACACGAAATGCAGCCTGAAAATACGTCTCCGGGCTGGACGAATTCCGGAGCATGAAGATGCCGGTCCACGGCCGCACGGTGACACCGGTGGTCAACTTGCCACAGGAGAGAGTTATGGTCTTGCTCTTTAGCGGATCTTCCATCGCTTCGAGCACAGGTGGGAGTGCGGCAACACCGATCCCTGCGCTTGGTCCCGCCGCGACAACCACCTCATAGTCGTGATAGAAGCGATTCTGTTTCTGCGCCAGCAGATTTCTCATCGCATAACAAGAGGCCACGCTCGGCAAGAACCAGAACGTGTGTGACAAAATGTTGAGGAGCCGGACATCAGAGAAAGGCATGGGCGGTTTTTTCGCTCCCAACTTCAAGTTATCAATGGTCGTCGCTTGAAACATTCCCCGGATCAAGTCGAGCCATTTCTGGACCTCGTTGTTGTACTTGAAACGAGCATCCTTGCGGGCTCCTTCAGCCGAGAAGAACACGTTCAAGTCGAATTCGTTGAACTCTCCCTGCTTAGCGATATCACAAATGGCATCCGGCAGCTGATAGGTCATCAGCACCATGCGCGGCAGACTGGTGTAAGGATTGCTATCCCCAGCCCACGCCAGCTTCGCCCGCTGCTCGTCCGAATAGGTCCAGTTGAATATCTGCTCCTCGATGAACTCCCCGGACGCGATTGCCCGAAACGGTGTGCCGGAAAGGTACAGGTAAGCATCGGTTGTAATCGGCATGACCTCTTCATCGAAATCCTGGACGCCCTCCCCCTCGCCAAATTCGATCTCCTTCTTCCCCTCGGCCTCGAACAACTCCTTCGCATTATCGCGCCATGCGCCGTAGTGGTACTCGTCGAGAATCACGCAGTCCCAGTTGGTCGCATGTACCCACTCATTCTTCGTCTTGATGCCGCCTGTGCTCGGATTGCGGCCGAGGTAGTCCTGGAACGATCCGAAGCAAACGAAGCGCTTCTTCTTGTCGGCCTCTTCGTAGGTCAAGCCGCCAGGTTTGATAAACTGCCAACCCTTGAAATCAACATGCTGCCTGAGGTCCGATTCCCAAGCGCTCTGGACCGCCGGCTTGAATGTCATGACCAGCACTCTACGCCAGCCCATCTTCCTGGCCAGTTGATAGGCTGCGAAGGTCTTGCCGAACCGCATCTTGGCGTTCCACAAGAAGTGCGGCGTCCTGTCCCTATTGTGCTTGTCGCCCTTGAAGGCCTTGAAGTAGGCTGCTGTCTTCTCAACGGCCTCGACCTGCTCCGGACGCATACCAAAATCGAGGACGCGGTTATCTTCGTTCATCTGTCCTGTGCGCAGGGCGATCACCGCGGCCTTGACCTGCTTGACCGGACACCCAAACCACTCGCCCTCAGGATTGCTCACGCCTCGCTCTCGCAGCCAGCGATGGACGTCGTGGTCCGTAAAGACCGTCCCGTCGCTGCGCATAGCGGGCTCTTCCAGCACGATCCGATACGGTGCCTTTCCGGGCCGCTTCGTGGGGTACTGCTGTGCCACGCGCAACTGTACGTTGACCGCAGTATAGCCCACCTTGAGCAGCCCAGCATACTGTGGGTTAGTGTCCTCGTAGGCGTAGATCATCGGCCTTGAGTCAGGTCTAGCCGGGAAGAAATCGCTACTCACCGTTCGTCTCCATAGGACGTATCTTGGACTCAATGAACGCAATCTCGTCTTCTGTCAGGCCGTAACGCTTCTGGAGCTTCTTGTCACTCCACTTCTTGGTCATGTCTAGGATCGGGACCAGGGAGTAGGACTCTTTCGTGATGTGGTGCGAGTACATGAATTGCGCAACCAGGAACCTAAAGAACCGTGTGGTCATGTATCCTACCAGATTGCGGGCTTCCTCCTCACCGTCGTAACTGCCAATGACCAGGTACGTCTCATTGCAGATCGTACCGGGCGGAAGGATGTCGATCTTCGACAACACTCTGCGTCGTCCATCCTTTCCGGGGTTACCTGCATGGTCGTAACCGACGTAAGAGGTGCTCACCTTCCACTGGTCAATCATCTCCGCACCAGTCGTGATCTCTCTGCGCTTATACGGCCCCTCCCCTTTCTGCCAGCGCAAGATGATGTCGCCTGACTTCTGCGGCCTGATGTTGGTCGCCAGGCCAAATGGCTTACGACTGGACACTTGCTCGTTCATTCGCTTCTCTTGCTTGGCCAGCACCTTTCGGATGATTGGCACGGCCTGGCTGTGCCGAACGAAGGTTTCGAACTCATTCAGGGCTCGCGTCGACACAACTGCCGTGCCATTGTGCATGTTAACGACCTCACAAGAGCCGGCAGAATCACGATCCCACAGGAAGTAGCAGATGCCCCCGGCAATATCGACTCCCGGAAACACTTCGTTCGCATCCTCGAAATCCACGATCTTGCGAATGTGTGGGTCGTTGAGCATCTCCGCCCGGAAATCATTCAGACCTTTGCCGCCTGCGAACCAACGGGACGGGATGATCATGGTCAGGTAGCGAGGGGCAAGTTTCTTTGCCTGCTGAACGAACTTGTGGTAGATCGGCGATGCGCTTCGGCCGAAGCCGCCGTCGCTCAGCTGATACGGCGGATTGCCGATGATAACGTCGAACTTCATATCAAAGACCTCCTCGGGCTTCTCCGCGTGGATGAACTGGTATGCGTGCGTCTCCAGTTCATCTCCACGTTCATAGTTCTCCTGGCTGGCCCCGCAGAAGGCGCAGCGGCCACTGTCCCAAGTGTGCTCTACACGCTCAAAGCGAATCCCCCCTTGGGGGTCATCAAAGCTGTTGCATACGGAATACTTGCCGTCGGCCGCTTTGGAGCAGTAAACCGAGCGGCGAGCTAGGAACGACGTCAATTCTGTGATGGCCAGGCCATAGAGCTGCTTAGTGAATATGTGGTTGATACGCTGCTGCTTGTCCGGAATGGCCTTCTCCAGGCCAGAATCGAGGCGCTTGGCAATTTCGCGTAGGAAGACGCCAGACTTGCAGACCGGGTCGAGGAAGGTTGCTTTGGGATCTTGCCACAGTCTGGGCGGCAGCATGTCCAGGATGTCGTTGGCCATCTGCGGCGGCGTAAACACCTCGTCGCTGCTCAGATTGGCCAGACACGTTAGCACGTCCGGGTTGTAGTTACTCTGTAGCATCTGCAAGCCTCAGGTAATGAGTCAGGGGGTAGTCACGGACCGGTTCAGGAAAGAACACTTCTTCGCCAAGGTCGGAGAAGAGAGGCTGCTCCTTCATTCCAGCGAAAGACAGCAACTCGTGAAACTCAAAGTCCCGGCGTTTGACCATGCTGCCATTGACCAATGACCACTCAGAGAAAGTGATGGGCTTAGGATTGCTGCCGACAGTCTGAAGGGAAAGAGCGTCGCCATGAATAATGTTTCGCTCAAGGACAAACTGGACCGCCCTAAGGAAATCGGCGTTGAAGAGGCTCTTGCAGTGAGTCTCTACGATGGCGAGCAGCCGACGGCGACACTCCACAACGTTATCATTCAGGAGATCGATGCCGTAGACCGATGAGACAGCCAGCAGAGTATATCGCTCGCACTCCACCTGGCTTCGGCGGTAACGCCTCCCCACCACACGCAGTTTGCGTTCGAGGACCTCAGCCAGGAAGTTGCCGGTGCCGCACGCTGGTTCCAGAAAGCGAGAATCAATACGCTCGGCCTCCTGTTGGACAAGCTCCAGCATGGCGCGGACCTCACGCTGGCTGGTAAACACCTCGCCGTGATCAGCTACTCGTTGCTTAGAGACGATGTGGTGACTCATTCCGGAACATCCTGACTGGTTCTGTGCTCTTGCCTGCGTTCAGCCAGACCAAACGTCTGCGGCTGGTCAGCACACGGGCCCCGTGCTGCCTTTCCAAGCCCATCCCTTGGTTCTGCAAATCTGGGCGACGTGCCCACCCATCCCAGTAATGACGTTCCATTTAACAGCGGCCAATACTGCCTGTCAATCATTGCCTTGGCGCACGCCCAAGACCCAGTTCGCTGGCCGAGACGCAGGAGAAAACCGCGGCGTCAGACCTTCGCCATCGACTTCCGTCTGCTCGTGGCGTATTCGAAATGCGACCACTTCACCTTCCTGTAGAGCCTGATCAACTTGCGGCCCGCCTTCGGGTCAAGCCACATCACGTAACCGATCTTCCCCCGGAACTGGTCGCGGGTGTCGAAATCCTGGTGCACGACCTCGTGCAGGCTTGCCTTCCTGGCAAGAACCAGGTCCCGCTTGAGCAGTTCGATGTAGTTCGACGGAGCGGACACCTTCCCGTCCTGAACACGGACCCCGGTGATGATCCGCTCCTTGCCGTCATCGGGCCGGTAGAATTCCATCTTCGTTCGCTTGATGGCAAACCCGGCCTGCCTGATGATCGTGACGATCTGCTTGGCGAGCTGCTCCAGGTCGAACGGCCCCGAGAGGGTCACGTCGTCGACGTAGCGGGTGTATCTCAGCCCCTTGGCCTTGGCCAGCCCTCCGATTCGCGTGTCGATCGGGTGCACGACCTGGTCTGCCAGGAAGGGGCTGGTGGACGTGCCGAGAGGCAGAGAGTAGTTGCGCGTCGTGAGCAGGGTCAGGGTGCGCGCCACGTCCGGCGAGCAGCCCTGGGCCATGAAGAAGTCGTAGATCTTCTGGTAGCGGATGCTCGGGTAGAAGTCCCGAATGTCCAGCTTCGCGACGAAGGGCGCTCGGGCGTGAGCCACCGCGTTGTCACGGATGCTGCGGCCCTTGATGGCCCCGAAGGCGTGTTCGGAGACCGGCAGCCGGCACAGGATGCGGTCCAGAATCCGCCGCTGGAGCACGGACAGCGGCGGCCTGGCCATGGTCAGGTCGCGGTCCTTGCCCTTCACATTGCGCTTGAAATCGTGGTAGAAGTCGCCGGCGTGTTCCGCACAGTCGACGAGCCTGTCGACGGGAAACCCGAGCTGCGATGCCAGGTGCTCGATGCGTTGAATCCGTAGGCCATCACTGCTCGGACTGTCCGGCTCCATTGGCGGCCATTTCACCTTTCTTGACGCGTTCGCCCTGCAGTTGGTGAATGAGTTGCTGAAGCTCCTTAAGGAGCGCGTCCACCTCAGGGTTCTCAGATTCAAACTCCACAGAGTCTTCGAGAAGAAGAAAACTCAGGGGAACATTGAATACCGAGGAGATCTTCTTCAGTAGTGTCAGACTCGGCTCGGCCTTGTTGTTCTCCAGCAACGACAAGTAGTTCTGCGAGATCTCCAGGCGATCGGCCATCTCGCCCTGCTTGATCCCTGCCGCCACTCGAATGAACTTGATGCTACGTCCTATATTCACGGCGTTCCTCACCGATAGCGTCGGAGCTTTGGAAGTGTCGTGACCCTCTGCCGCCTCTTCGCTGTTTTCCTCGGAGAAGCTCTGACATTCCGTCAGAATCCCGTAAGCCAGGTCTTCGGCTTCGCGGAACTGACCTCTCCGCAGCGCGGCCCGCAAGCGAACCACTGACTGCTGCACCACTTCCTTGTTCGCAGTTCCTTTGGTCGCTTCGGCAACCTTGAGTACTCGCTCACAGATTGCTCGGACCTGCCGCCGCTCAACAATGTGCATGGACACCTCCTTTCTGCGTTAAAGGGAGGAACCGCTGTTCGGGGACCTACACTCGGTCCCACTCCGTCCCCGAAGAACGTTCGGGGAAGCATCGTGGCGACGATACGGCGAGGCGGGTGGCTCGCAGCAGAGACGACCCGACCCTGTCGCCGCCCCGATATTGCATTGGCGGCACTGGCCGCCATCTCAGGCCCGTGGCTGGCACGGGCAACGCCCGAAGGCGTGACGCAGAAGGTGTGTGCCCTTGTCGAGCACGACTCCAGTATTCTAGCGTGGCTCCGTGCCCCTGTCAATGCCCCGTTTCACTTTCCACTTGTGTTTTTTTTGACCCCTGGTTAGAATACTTCTCGTGGGACAGGAGAACGCCGGCTCACTGGCGGCCCGCCACAACCCCATACAGCACCCTAACTTAGGAGCCTTGTCGGCCATGAACCTGAAGCAGCAGATCCGCAGTCTCCGTGACACCGCGTTTCAGTTGTCGCTGGCCGGCAGCAACGTCTGGCACGCCGGGTCGGGTGTCCGCGGCCAGACGATCACGACCGAACCCGTCCCCGGCCAGCCAGGCGAACGCGCCGACTTCCGCCGTCCCCTTCTGGAGCGGGCGTACCGGAAGTTCATGCGCAAGTTCCTCTGCACGGGCGATCCGGTGCCCTACGTAGCCGAGGCCCCCTGGCGCACGCTCGGGTTCTCGTTTGCCGCCGCCGGCTCGGGCTGTTCGCGCCCGACCGTTCAGCAGGAGGGGCACCTGGAGGGCGTGGGCCATTCGTTCGTCTACGGCGACCAGGAATCGCTCGAGCGGCTCGGCCGCCTCGTGGCCATGCCGGCGGTCAGGTACCTGTCCAGCATCTCCACCCACGGCTGGGTCCGCGAAGACTCGTGGGGCAGCCCTGAGACGGCCCTGGGCGACTGGGTCTACATTATCTACGAGATCGGGCTCAAGGCAAGCGATCCGAATCTCCGCCGCTTCTACCGGTTCATCACCCCGTTCGCCGGGACGGCCTTGGGGACCGGAGACGATGTCCTCTTCGGCTTCGACGGTCACGGCATTCACAGGGGCGATGTTCGCCAGCAGCGGGTGTGGCAACTGCTCTGGCGGAGCGCGGGCAAGAAGGAGGTGGCTTTCGCGCGGCTGGGCACCGAGCTCACTCTCGCGTCCCGCATCGCCCTCGACTACCTGCTCGGCATGGAGATGTCGGAGGTCGGCGACGCCTTCTACGGGAAGTGGCAGGCTGAAAGCCGCTTCGACCGGGCTCAACAGGCCCAACTCGTCCGGGCAACCAACCACGTACTTGGCCAAGCAACCCTGAACAAGGGAAGCCTGTCCGCAGCGATCCGGGATGGACACATCAAGTATAACGGCCGGTCAGGGAGGGCCTGCCGCGTAGAGGTCCGCAGCTTCCTAGCCTGGATCGAGCGGAAGGAAAACCTTCCCCGCGAGGAGGTCGTTCAAGTCCGAATTGCCATCATGGCCGAAATCAATGAGGCCATCGAGGGGCGCAACTGATCGTTTGAAGTTGCGCCGCGGGAATTCCAAAAAAAAGTTCGTGGCCGTATGACAGGCGAAGCGGTAGGAGCTCCAGGCTCCTGCCGCTTTCTTGTTGCGCTTCGGTTGCGCCGCGAAACCGTGAGCCACAATCCCCTCCAGAAACGAGCCGCGCGGCCCTGCATGGTGCGGGTCCCTGATGGCTCGGGAGAGGATTGCCGCATGGTTCAAGTCGTAACCGCAGGGGCACTGAGCCCCAACAACCGCCGGCTGGTCGCGATGATGCAGTCGCTCAACTTCGGCCGCATCGAAGACCTGCCGGTGCACGCCGGCCAGCCTGTCCTGGACCCGCCGCCTCGCGTCGTCCGCGAGGTGAAGTTCGGCGGGGACAACGGGCCGCGCCCCGAGATCACCAAGGCCGACTTCGAGCTCAAGGTCCAGGTCCGCGAGCTGTTCGCCCAGATGGAGGCCATGGGCAACGGGACGATCCGCAGCCTGGAGGTGAGGCACGGCCTGCCCTTCAGGATGACCATCGAGGAGGTGGCCGCCTGAGCACACGGGGGTCGGCTCCCCGCCCGTGATGTGAATCAAACGAATCCGAGTACCTGACAACTAACCGGCCACGAAGTGGAGGCGTTGTGGGTGCCGCAGAAGCGGCAGTCCTGCAGCGCCTCCCCTGTTTCCGGCTCCGCCTCGGTTGGCACCCACGCGACGCCTCCCGGCCAACGGGAGGTCCACAATGGACACCAACCAAAGCAGCAGTCGTGACGCACTTGTTTCTCACCCGTTCACCGTCAACCTCATTCGCATCAAGGCCCGGCAGCTCTGTCGGCGGTCCGACTTCTCACGGTCGGACCTCGACGACCTGCAACAGGAGATGCGCCTCTACCTGCTGGAGAAGGCGCACCTGTTCGATGCCGTCCGCGGGAACCTTGAGGCCTTCGTCACCCGGACCGTGGGCACCTGGGTGGCGATGCAGCTCCGCTACCGCAACCGCACCAAGCGTCGGGAGTCATTCAAGGCCCTCTCGCTGGAGCGCACGCCCGTCGAGTACGAGGGCGGCACCACGTCGCTGGGTGCCGTCCTGCTGGAAGAGGATGGCCGGCGGCTCTCGCGCACCTACCCCATCTCCGACATCGAGCGGTTCGAACTGCACGAGGCCATGGCCCACGCGCTGCAGAACCTGACGTCGGAGGACCGGGCGATCATCGCCCACGTGGCCGAGCACGGCGTCGCCAGCGCCGCGCGGGAGTTCGACGTTTCGCGTCGCCAGGTGCTCAACGCCATGGCCCGGGCGCGAGAATCCTTCGAAAAATCCGGCCTCGGTCCCGACTGAGCGGGCAACTCGCTCCGGAAACGCATAGGTAACCAATGGCAGGACATCACAACGTCGTCCCCGGAGGCCGCGGCAAGGACGCCGGGCCTCCGGGGCGCGGCGAGACGGGACAACACGAATGAGCACCTCTCGCGCCCGGGCGGTTTGTGGCGAGTCCATCCACCGCGACGGCCACCCCCCGGGCGCACTTTCTGAAGATGACACGCCCGACGGGCGTGATCGGAGATACGGCACGAAGTCCTAAGCCAAGGAAGGAGAGAACCCATGAACCAGAACTACCGAAGCAGCGATCCCGAGACCTCAGCCCTGGCCGGCCACGACATGGAGCAAAGCGGCACGGCCCGCCAGCAGCGGGCCATGTGCCTGGCGGCGGTCACCGAGACGCCGGGCCTGACGGCCCGCGAGATCGAGGCCCGCATCGGCATCAAGGCCCACAAGCGGCTGCCCGAGCTGCGTGCCGACGGGCTCGTCGCCAACGGCGACAACCGCGTCTGCACCGTCAGCGGACGCCAAGCCATGACCTGGCTCTAACGCATACCGGCCGACCTTCACGGCCCCAGAGAACGGAGACCTCCCATGCCACTGATGGACTCATTGATCAAGACCACGACGCCCGCGCCGCCGAAGATGATCGTCTACGGTCAGCCCGGCGTCGGCAAAACGACCTTCGCCGCCTCGGCCGACGCGGTGCTCCTGGACTGCGAGAACGGTGCCGGGGCCGTGCCGGGCCTCAGGCGCACGCCGTACCTGGAGAGCTGGCCCGAGATGCGCCGCTGGCTGGTCGAGCTGGCCTCCGCGCCCCCGGCGGACCTGTCGGCCCTGGCCGTCGACACCATCGACTGGATGGTCCAGCGCATCGTTGAGCATGTCGTGCTGGACCTCGACGGCAAGAACAAGGGCGACATCACCAACACCCTGGGCACCGCTCACGGCGGCTATTTCAAGGCCCGCGAGATCGTGCAGAACGTCGTCTACCGCGACCTGCTGCCGATGCTCAACGCCGTGGCCGACCAGGGCGTACCGATCATCCTGCTGGCCCACGCCGCCAACACCCGCATGACCGCGCCGGAAGGGTTCGACCTGCGGCTGGCCGCGCCCGACCTGCCGCAGTGGATCGCCCCGGTCTTCATCGAGTGGTCCGACTGCGTGCTTTACGCCCGCCATGACGGCGAGCGCCGCGTGCTGCTGACCGAAGCCACCAACGTCATCCTGGCCAAGAATCGCTACGGTCTGCCGGCCGAACTGCCCCTGTCGTGGTCGGCGCTGATGCAGGCGCTGGCTGGCCGCCCGCCCGTCCCCCGCAACCACCCCCAAGAAGGAGAACTGATCCATGGCTGACCTGCACGGATTCAACGCCACCGAGGTCGAACCGACCACCAGTTTCGAGCCGCTGCCGGCGGGCAAGTACCTGGCCGCCATCACCGAGAGTGAGGTGAAGCCCACGAAGAGCGGCACGGGCAGCTACCTGCAGCTCGTGTTCACCGTCCTGGAGGGCCCGTACAAGAACCGCGTGCTGTGGGCCCGGCTCAACCTCAACAACCCCAACGCCACGGCCGTCAAGATCGCCCGCTCGGAACTGTCGGCCATCTGCCACGCCGTCGGCGTCCTGCAGCCGCGGGACTCGGTGGAGCTGCACAACCTGCCGCTGGTCGTGACCGTCAAGCTGAAGCGCCGCGAGGATACCGACGAACTGACGAACGAGATCAAGGGCTACGCCAAGAAGGCGTCGACCGTCGGCCCGGGGCCGCAGGCCGCGGTGACCGACAACACGCCGCCCTGGAAACGCTGACCGAAGGAGACCAAGACCATGACTATGCTTTGGATCGTCTGTCTGTGGGCCGTCTTCGCCCCGCTGAGCTACCTCGTCACGCGTCGCTTCCATCGAACCCTGTTCAGCACCTGGACGCAGAACGACCGGCTCTACGCCCTCACGTTCTCCCTGCTCCTCGGTCCCCTGATGCTGCTGTCGACGGGCGTCATGGTCCTCATCGAGCGCCTCGGCAAGAGCAAGTGGGGCAACCGGGAGGCGCGGTGGTGAGTTCCGCCGGACGACTTCATCTGCCGTGGCCGCCGAGCATCAACCACTACTGGCGTCGGGTCGGCTGCCGCACGCTGATCAGCCGGGAGGGCCGGACGTTCCGCCGGAATGTCTGCGCCCTCCTGGGCGGCGGCGGCAACGCGCGAAAGCCCCCGGCCGGTGGGCGGATCGCCCTGGCCATGGACGCCTTCCCGCCGGACCGTCGGCGGCGCGACCTCGACAACCTCCAGAAGCCGGTGCTCGATGCCCTCGAACATGCCGGCGTCTACGAGGACGACAGCCAGATCGACCTCTTGTTGACCCGCCGCCGCGAGCGCGTGCCCGACGGCCGTCTGGAGATCGCCATCAATCACTTTCCACTGCGCCGCTGCCCACTCTGCGGCGCGGCCATGAACCCGGAGAACAACTGAATGGTCACTGCCCACGCCAAACGCATCTATGTCGCCGGCCCGATGACCGGCCTGCCCGAGCTCAATTTCCCGGCCTTCCACGCCGCGGCGGCCCGACTGCGAGAGGCCGGCTGGGAGGCCGTCAACCCCGCCGAGAACTTCGGCGGGCGGACCGACATGCCGCGCGAGACCTACCTGCGGGCCGACGTCATCCTGCTGGCCCAGTGCGAGGCCATCGCCCTGTTGCCGGGCTGGCAGGAGTCACGCGGGGCGAAGCTGGAGTATCTGATGGCCCGCGAGCTGGGCATGGCCGTCATCGACGCCGAAACTCTGCGGCCGCTCGAGAATCCCCCCGTGCCGTCGGTTCGCCTGCACCAACTCCGCCTGGTGCAGCCGGAACCCGGCGAGACGGTTCTGGCCGAGGCCATTCGCATTACTGACGGGGCGCGACAGAGTGATTACGGCCACCCGCGCGACGACTTCGCCCGCACGGCCCTGATGTGGACGGGCATCCTAGCCGGCAAGCTTCGCGATGGTGCCGAAGTCACGGCCGGCGACGTGCCGCTCTGCATGATCGCCGTCAAGCTGGCCCGCCAGAGCCATCGCCACAAGCGGGACAACCTGGTGGACATCGCCGGTTATGCCCGCACGGCAGCCATGGTTGCGGGGGAGGAGTGATGGCCAAGGCCCACAGCAAGACCATGCTGGCCTTCGGCGACGTCCATGTCCCGCACCATAACCAGCGGGCGGTCGAGGTCTTCTGCCTGGCCGCAGAGCGTCTGAAGCCCGACCTGATCGTCTGCCTGGGCGACCTGCTGGACTGCGGGCAGTTCTCCGCGCACCCGCCGACGCACGAGATGCCGGAGACCGACTACCACGACGACCTGGACGCGGCCAACGCCCTGCTGGACCGGCTCGCGGCAGCGTGCGGCCGCCTGGTCATGGTCGAGGGCAACCACGAGTACCGCCTTGACCGCTGGGCGGCCGCCACGGCCGAGGGCCGCGGGGCCTATTCAATGCTCGCACCCCGGGTACAGCTGGCCAGGGGCCGGACGAAGTTCACCTATGTCCGCTACGGCTCGGTGGACGGGCGCTATCCGCACTACGCGGTCAACTCGCGAATCATCGCGGTGCACGGCTGGTCGTATGCCCGGCACGCCACCAAGGCGCACCTGCAGATCAGTCAGGGCAAAAGCGTGATCCACGGCCACACGCACCGGGCTGACGCCAGCATCGTGCAGAACATCTGGTCGCCCGGGCGCGTCATCCAGGCCCGGTCGGCGGGCTGCCTCTGTAAACCCATTCCGCTCTACGGCACCGGCCGCCCGGTCGAGTGGGTCAACGCCTTCATCCTGGGCTACCTGGGTCGGCGCAGCGACACGCTCTACACCATCCCGATCATGGACCATCGCTGCATCCTGCCCGATGGGGCGGAGGTGGCGGCATGACCGAGGCCCCGGCGATCACACTGCGGCCCTATCAACAGGAGGCCGTCGCAGCGGTCTACGAGCACCTGCGCACGCGCGACGATCACCCGTGCGTCGTGATCCCGACGGCCGGGGGCAAGACGCCTGTGATGGCCACGATCTGTCGCGACGCCGTCCAGAAGTGGGACGGGCGGGTGCTCATCCTGGCCCACGTGAAGGAACTGCTGGAGCAGGCGGTCGACAAGCTGCACACCATGGCCCCGGACCTCTGGATGCAGATCGGCGTCTACAGCGCCGGCCTTCACAGTCGCGACACCGATCATCCGATCATCGTGGCCGGCATTCAGAGCGTCTACAAGCGGGCCGCCGAACTCGACCGTTTCGACCTCATTCTGGTCGACGAATCGCACATGCTGCCGCCCGACGGCGAGGGTATGTACCGCACGTTCCTGGCCGACGCCCAGGTGGTCAATCCCAACGTGCGTCTCATTGGCCTCACGGCGACGCCGTACCGCATGTCGAGCGGCATGATCTGTGCACCCGATCATCTGCTGAACCATGTCTGTTACGAGGTCGGCGTCCGCGAGCTGATCGTCCAGGGCTACCTATGTCCCTTGAAGTCCAAGGCCGGTCGTCGCAAGGCCGACACATCGGGCCTGCACCTTCGGGGCGGGGAGTTCATCGCCGGTGAGGTCGAGGCCCTGATGGACGACGACCTGCTGGTTCGCTCCGCGTGCCGCGAGATCGTCGACCAGACCCGCGAGCGGCATTCGGTGCTGGTCTTCGCCTCCGGCGTGCAGCACGCCCGGCACGTGCAGCGGGTGCTGGCCGAGTACGGTCAGGAGTGCGGGTTCGTCTGCGGCGAGACGCTGCCCTTCGAGCGGGCCGAGACGCTGCGGCGGTTCAAGGACGGCGAGCTCAAGTACCTGGTCAACGTCAATGTGCTGACCATGGGCTTCGATGCCCCGAACATCGACTGCGTGGCGCTGCTGCGGCCGACGAATTCCCCGGGCCTCTATTACCAGATGGTCGGTCGCGGTTTCCGGCTGCATCCGGGTAAGACCGACTGCCTGGTGCTGGACTTCGGCGGCAATATCCTGCGGCACGGGCCGGTCGACGCCATTCAGATCGCCGAGCCGTCCAAGGGCGACGGCCAAGCACCGGCCAAGGAGTGCCCGAATTGCCAGGCGGTCATTCATGCGGCTTACTCCGTCTGCCCGGAGTGCGGCCACGAGTTTCCACCGCCGGAGCGTGAGAAGCACGAGCGGCAGGCCTCAACCGAGGGCATCCTCTCCGGCGAGGTCACCGAGACCGAGCACGACGTCCAGGACGTCATCTACAACGTCCACACCAAGCGCGGCGCGGACGAGGACCACCCGCGGACCCTGCGCGTCGAGTACCAGGTCGGCTGGAACCATTGGCAGAGCGAGTGGGTCTGCTTCGAGCACAGCGGCTATGCCCGGGCCAAGGCCGAGGCCTGGTGGCGCGAGCGGTCGAACGAGCCGCCACCGGAGACGGCTGACGAGGCCGTGGACATGGCCAATGCCGGGGCGCTGGCACCGACGCTTTCGATTACCGTCCGCCACGTGGCCGGCGAGAAGTACGACCGTATCGTCCGCTGCCGCCTCGGACCGAAGCCGACCCGCGACGCCGAGCCGGAGTACGTCCCGGCGGACGACGACATCATTCCTTTCTGAGGCCAGTGCATGAAAGACGCCGCACAACAGTATCTCGCTGCGGACTTGTGCGTCCTGCCGGCCCGGCGGGACCAGAAGCGTCCGACCGTCAGTTGGAAACCGTTTCAGAAGCGGTTGCCGACGACATCGGAGCTTGATGCCTGGTTCGCCAACTCACCTGACGCGCTGTGCATCCTCTGCGGCGCGGTCTCGGGCGGTCTGGAACTGCTGGACTTCGATCAGCGGGGGGCGCTCTTCGACGCCTGGTGCGAGAAGGTTCGCGCTGCAGCGCCCGGGCTGCTCGAGCGACTGGTGATCGCCAGGACGCAGAACAACGGGCGTCACGCCGTCTACTGCGTGGAGTGCGACGTCTGCGGCAACATGAAGCTGGCCCAGCGTCCGGGCGACGACGGTCGGCCGGTCACGCTCATCGAGACCCGTGGCGAGGGCGGCCTCTTCCTCTGCGCCCCGACGGATGGGTATGAGGTCATCCAGGGCGACCTGTGCCACCCACCGGTACTGACGCCGGACGAACGCGACATCCTGTTGCAGGCGGCGTGGGATCTGAACGAGTACCTGCCGCCGCTGGTCGATGGTCCGAAGCCCGCGTCGGATGTCGGCCAGACAGCGCCACTGTCGGTCGAACATGGCCACCTGTCGGCCGAGAAGTCACACAATGGCGATTGTTCGCCAGAGAATGCCATTGTCGGCCAGAGAACTTCATTGTCCGTCGGACAGGGCCATTCTCTGCCAGACAATGCCGACAGGCCCGGCGATGACTTCAACCGTCGCGGCGATGTGCGTGCTGTGCTCGAACAATTCGGATGGTCGTGCGTCAAGGGCGGCGACAACGAATACTGGCGGCGTCCCGGCAAGCCGTCCGGCTGGTCGGCCACGCTCCGGGACCGCGTCTTCTACGTCTTCTCGTCCAATGCCGCCCCCTTCGAGCCCGACCGGGCCTATTCGCCGTTCGCCGTCTACACCATGCTCGCCGCCGGCGGGGATTTCGAACAGGCGGCCCGCTCTCTGGGACACCTCGGCTTCGGTGGCCATTCTCTGGCCGACAGCGCCGCCGGTGCGGACATCTCGGCCATTGTGCGCATGTCCGCCGCACCCGGGACCTGTCCGTCGGACAACGGCCATGGTGGGGCCGATGACGCCGACAGCAGCGTCTGTCGGCCCGACATCGCCGACCCGGGCCCGATGCCCGCCGAGATGCTGCGGGTGCCGGGCTTCGTCAGCGAGGTCATGGACCACTGCCTGGCCGTCGCACCGTATCCGAACCCCGTCATGGCCTTCGGCGGCGCGCTGTCGCTGCAGGCCTTCCTGGCCGGACGCCGCGTCCGCGACAGCGGCGACAACCGGACGAACCTCTACCTGCTGGGTCTGGCCCACTCGGGCGCGGGCAAGGACCAGTCCCGCAAGGTCAACAGCGACATCATCCATGCCGTCGGCCTGAGCGACTGCCTGGGCCAGCACTTCGCCTCGGGGGAAGGCATCCAGGATGCCCTGTTCCTGACGCCGTGCATGCTCTTTCAGACCGACGAGATCGACGGCATGCTGCAGTCGATCAACAAGGCCCGCGACGCCCGGCACGAAGCGATCATGAGCACCATGCTGACGATGTACTCGTCGGCCAACAGCGTCTTTCCCATGCGCCGCAAGGCCGGCAAGGAGTCGCCCGGCGTCATCGACCAGCCCTGTCTGGGGCTCTACGGCACGGCCATTCCGAACCACTACTATGAGGCCCTCAGCGAGCGGATGCTCACCAACGGCTTCTTCGCCCGCATGATCATCCTCGAAGCCGGGCCGCGCTCGCCCGGCCAGGAGCCGAGCATCCGCGAGTTGCCGCCGCGCGTGCTGGCCACCGCCAGATGGTGGGCCGACTACCGGCCGGGCACGGGCAACCTGGAGGACTGGCACCCGGTGCCGACGATCATCGAGCACACCGACCAGGCCAAAGAGCTGCTTATCGAGACGCGCCTGGAGGCCGAGGCCGAGTACGGCAAGGCCGAAGCGGCCAGCGACGCCGTCGGCACCACGGTCTGGGGGCGCGTCAGCGAACAGATCCGCAAGCTCTCGCTCATCTATGCCGTCAGCGAGGACCACCTGTCGCCCAGGATCGGCCTGGCCGCCGTCGAGTGGGCCTCGCGGTTCGTCATGCACCAGACGCGGCGGATGCTCTTCATGGCCGCCGCGCACGTCGCCGACGGCGAGTTCGACGCCCTGCTCAAGCGGACCGTGGAGATTCTCAGGCAGTGGCGCGACAAGCACGGGGCCGAGGCCCTGATGCCTGCATGGGAACTGCGGCGACGGCTCAAGCAGCGCCCCGGCGACTTCAAGGACATCGTTCTGGAACTGGACGCGAGGCAGATCGCCGTGTTCGACACCGAGAAAAAGACCACCAAGCCCAAGTCGGGATACCGCCTGCTATGAGCAAAGAAAACCGCGAGAAAACCTCAGAGAAAACCTCACGCACCGTGTCCGGCGCGCCTGTGGTCGCGGAGATAACCGCAATAACCACAAGAAAACCGCATGGCCTCATGAGGTTTTCTCATCGTCGTAAAGTCATGGTCTATAAGGGAATAGAGAGAGAAGAGAGAGATTTCATCCTATACCTCACGACCCCCCGCACACCCGCGCATAGCACGCCCGCGTGTGTGTGCGCGAGGGGGGTGAGGCTTTCTCGTGCGGTTTTCTCACCGGCGGCAATAGGTACTTCCCGGCCAGGCGGTCAGGAGACGCCAGCGGAACCAGTCGCCAGCATAGGCAGAGTTTGTTTTACGTGTCCGGTTTTTCTGAGCAACCCCAGCACAGGGAGGTGCACTGATGACGAGCAAGACCTTTGACGTGGAACTGCGGCCCATCGACGCCATCCGGCCCTACGAAGGCAATCCTCGCGTGAATGACGACGCGGTGGACGCCGTGGCGCGGAGCCTGGCCGAGTTCGGCTTCCGCCAGCCCATCGTCGTCGACGCCGACGGCGTGATCATCGTCGGCCACACGCGGTGGAAGGCCGCCCGGAAGCTGGGCCTCTCGAAGGTGCCGGTCCACGTGGCCACCGATTTGCCGCCGGAGAAGGTCAAGGCCTATCGCATCGCCGACAACCAGACGGCGACGCTGGCCGAGTGGGATTTCGAACTGCTGCCGATCGAACTGAAGGACCTGCAGCAGGCCGACTATGACCTGAGTCTGCTGGGCTTCGACGAGGATGAGTTGGCGCACATGCTCGACGGCGACGTGGCCGAGGGCCTGACCGATCCCGATTCGGTGCCCGAGCCGCCGGACGATCCGACCACGCAGCGCGGTGACCTCTGGCTCCTGGGCGACCACCGGCTGCTGTGCGGGGACTCAGGCAGCGTCGAGGACCTCGACCGGCTCCTGGGCGGCGCGGTCATCGACCTGGTGAACATGGACCCCCCGTACAATGTCCGCGTCGAACCGCGCAGCAGCACAGCCATCGCCGCCGGGCTCAGCAGCCACCCCGACCTGTCGAAGAAGATGCACCACCAAGGGTTCGACGTGGCCCGCGGCGTGACCGATCCCAAGAAGGCCCGCAAGAAGATGCGAGCCAAGGACCGGCCGCTGGAGAACGACTTCGTCAGCGCCGAGGCCTTCGACGAGATGTTGCTGGCCTGGTTCGGCAACGCCTCGCGGGTGCTCAAAGACGGCGGCTCGTTCTACATCTGGGGCGGCTACGCCAACCTCGGCAACTACCCCGCGCCCCTGAAGGCGGCCGGCCTCTACTTCTCGCAGGGCATCGTCTGGGACAAGCAGCATCCGGTCTTGACGCGCAAGGACTTCATGGGCGCGTTCGAGATCTGCTTCTACGGCTGGAAGGAAGGCGCTGGCCACAACTACTACGGCCCCAACAACGCCACCGACCTCTGGCACGTCAAGAAGGTCAACCCGCAGGCTATGGTCCACCTCACCGAGAAGCCCGTCGAACTGGCCGTGCGGTCGATCCAGTACTCGTCGCTGCCGGGCCAGAACGTGCTCGACCTCTTCGGCGGCTCAGGCTCGACGCTGATCGGCTGCGAGCAGACGGGTCGGCGGTCGTTCCTGATGGAACTCGACCCGGCCTACTGCGATGTGATCGTCGAGCGGTGGGAGAAGTTCACGGGGCGTAAAGCGGAGCGGAGCGCCTAGATGCTATCCACGATTCTCCAGCCACAGGTAGTTGTCGAGAAAGACCGTCGCGGGCAGTCGCTTCTTCCGCGCGAGGTCCTTGGCGCATTGCTGGTACACCGCATGTTCCTTCGGGGTGAGGTGTTTCAGGCCGGGCCAGCGGCGCAGTTTCTCACGACCGGGAGCCTGTTCTTTCAAGGCGTCGGCGATGAGGCTGTCGACCGGCACCTCGAGCCAGCGCTCCACTGCCCTGATGCCGTAGGTCTTTCGCAGGTAGTGGTTGTAGAGCGCCGAGCGCAGAAACAGGTTGAGCGCTTTTCGGGCGGCACCCCAAGGACGGTTTGGAATCGGCAGCGAATCGAGAATCCCTTCCGTGTGTCGGTCCAGCCATTTGCTGAAACTTCGTTGGCTGCCTTTGGGAATGCGCCCGAGCTTGATGCCCTCCAGGTAGGTTCGTGTCGCACCGATGACGCCCCCTCCCTGTCCGCGAAGGCTGCTGGGGCCGATGCAGGAGACGGCCTCGAACTTCTTGATCGTCTGAATGAGTTTCTTGTCGAGGGCCATGGTTCGGATGATTCTGAGACGTCCGCGTTTGGTACGCAAGAGAAATCGAGGGACACCGAAGAGCACCCCGACCTTGTTGGCCGGGGTGACGGTGAGGTGGACGTGATGGCAGGTCTACTTGGCCAGGGCGAACTTGCCGCGTTCGGCCTTCACGAACCGGCTGGCCTGGCCCTTGGTGGTGATCTCGCGGAGGATCGAGGCGTAGAGGGTGTTCGCGGGGGTCTTGCCCTCGCCGGGCGTCCAGGGGCCGCGCTCGACAGCCAGGTCGACGATGTCCTTACAGCGCATCGCCTCGCCGGTGCCCAGCGACAAGAGGTGCGCCGCGGCGTCCAGCAGGCTCATCGTCTTGTCGTCACGTTTGCCACCCGTCGCGGCACGTTGGCCCGTGTCGCGCCCGGGCGTCTTCTTGGTCTCCTGGGTCGCCTTGGCGGGCTCGGCGGCCACAGGGGCCGCGTCTGCCAGACGTTTCCGCAGGCGCTGGGCGCTCTTGATGCGGATGGTCTTGCCGCTCTTGGCGCTGGTGCCTTCCCAGCCGCCGCGGTCGTGCTCGCGGTCGATCTTGACCGGCACCAGGTTCCCGGCCACCTTCACCAGGTACGTCGCGCCAACCTTCACATCTGCCTTCTTCATTGCTCATCTCCTTTCCAAAAGTGGTCAGTCCGCGAGCCGCTGCAGTTCGCGGTAGTAGCCGTCAATGTCGCCGTTGGTGCCACGGCGGCCGTCGAGCGCCGCCTGCAGCCGTCGGGCCTCGTCCCACAGCTCCTCGTCGCCTGAGCGGGCATGCACCAGGCGCTTCTCGCCGTCAGGCTGCTCTGGCGTGAGGACCGTGACCTCGATGTACTCGCTGTCGGTCTTCCGCACGAGCGTCGCAAAGCGCCCTTGCCGTCCTTCGATGTCTACGCGGGTGATCCTCATCGTTCCATCTCCTCGTTCTGGCCTGCGTTACAGTCACATTCAGCCATGGGTTCGCGCCCCCGGCAAGGCAATTAACCTCTTTTTCAGCAGGAACTTAGGGCAATTCACAAGCCCGCATTGGGGCCAGAGATATGACCGCCGACACCCCGAAGATCACCGCCCTGACGCCCGCTCAGGCCGCCAAGATTCTCGCCGCGGCCGGCAGCCGGCGGATCACCGAGGCCATGGTCCAGGCCGACATCGACGCCGGTGCGCCCACCAACGCCGACGGCACGGTCAACCTGGTCCATTACGCGGCCTGGCTGGCGCGGGAGGTGGCCGGTGGCGATTGACCCCAGGCAACTCCGCCCGTCGCGGCTGACGCGGATGCTGAACTCCACGCCCCTGGGCACGGTGATCAGCGAGCGGCACCTGCGCCGCCACCGCAACCGGGCCGGCTACCGCATCGGTGACGACAAGCACGTCGACCTGCTGCGCTACGCGGCGTGGCTGCTGTGGCAGCGGCACAACCCGGAGCCGGAGACGCAGCCCGCCGACTACGAGGCCATGAAGGAGGCCGCCCGGGCCCGCAATGCCGAGCTCTCGGCCATCGGCCGCGACATCGGTGACATCCCCGCCGTGGTCGACCCCGAGCGGAAGGCCCGCGCGGCGGCCGACTTCCGCTTCTTCTGTGAGGCCTATTTCCCGGAGACCTTCAGCCTGCCGTGGTCCGAGGACCACCTGAAGGTCATCGCCAAGATCGAGACGGCGGTGCTCCGCGGCGGCCTCTTCGCCATGGCCATGCCGCGCGGCAGCGGCAAGACCACGCTGGCCGAGACGGCCTGCATCTGGGCCATGCTCACCGGGGCGCAGGAGTTCGTCTGCCTGATCGGCTCCGACGCCGGCCATGCCCGCAACATGCTCGAGAGCATCAAGGTTGAGTACGAGACCAACGACCGTCTGCTGGAGGACTACCCCGAGGCGGTCTTCCCGATCCATGCCCTGGAGCGTATTCACAACCGGGCCAAGGGACAGTTGTGCAACGGTCGCCACACGCGGATCGTCTGGACGGCCGACGAGATCGTGCTGCCGACCATCGAGGGCAGCAAGGCCTCGGGCGCGATCATCCGCGTGGCCGGCATCGAGAGCCGCGTCCGCGGCATGAAGTTCAAGCGGGCCGACGGTCGGGCCGTGCGGCCGTCGCTGGTGGTGCTCGACGACCCGCAGACCGACGAGTCGGCCCGCAGCGATCAGCAGGTCCGCTCGCGGATGGAGACCCTGAACGGGGCGATCCTCAACCTGGCCGGCCCGGGGCAGAAAATCTCCGGCATCATGCCCTGCACGGTCATCCGCCCCGGCGACATGGCCGACCAGATTCTGGACCGCGACCAGCACCCGGCCTGGCAGGGCGAGCGGACGAAGCTGGTCTACGCCTTCCCCGAGAACGAGAAGCTCTGGGAGCAGTACGCCCAGATCCGCTCGGACAGTTTCCGCAACGACGGCGACGGCCGCGAGGCCACCGAGTTCTACCGTGCGCATCGCGAGGCCATGGACGCCGGGGCCGTGATCGCCTGGCCGGAGCGGCACAACACCGACGAGCTCTCGGCCATTCAGCACGCCATGAACCTGAAGCTCCAGGACGAGCGGGCCTTCTGGGCCGAGTACCAGAACGAACCGCTGCCGGAGGACGAGGGCGACGGCGACCAGCTCACGGCGGCGGAGATTGCCGCCAAGACCAGCGGCCATCCGCGCAGCGTGGTGCCGATCGGGGCCGGCCACCTGACCATGTTCGTCGACGTGCAGGGCAAGATGCTGTTCTACGTGGTGGCGGCGTGGGAGGACGACTTCACGGGCTACGTCGTGGACTACGGGACGTACCCCGACCAGCAGCGCGGCTACTTCACCCTGCGCGAGGCCCAGAAGACCCTCGGCCGGGCCGCCCCGGGTGCGGGGCTGGAAGGCTCGATCTACGCCGGTCTGGAGAAGCTGACCGACGATTACCTGTCGCGGCGCTGGCGGCGCGACGACGGGGCCGACCTGCGGATCGAGCGCTGCCTGGTCGACGCCAACTGGGGCCAGTCGACCGACGTCGTCTACCAGTTCTGCCGCCAGAGCAGCCACGCGGCCATCCTCATGCCGAGCCACGGTCGCTACGTCGGGGCCTCGGGCATCCCGTTCAGCGAGTACAAGCGGAAGCGCGGCGAGCGCGTCGGGCATCACTGGCGGATTCCCAACGTGCAGGGCCGCCGCCAGGTGCGCCACGTGCTGATCGACACCAACTACTGGAAGAGTTTCATCCACGCCCGCCTGTCGGTGGCCATGGGCGACCCCGGCTGCCTGTCGCTGTTCGGCCGCAAGCCCGCCGACCACCAGCTGCTGGCCGACCATCTGACGGCCGAGTACCGCGTGCGGACCGAGGCCCGTGGCCGCGTGGTCGACGAGTGGAAACTCCGCGCCGGCGGGCCGGACAACCACTGGCTGGACTGCCTGGTGGGCTGTGCCGTGGCGGCGTCGATCCAGGGCGCGGTGCTGCCGGGGACCGAGGTCAGGGCCGCGCCGTCCCGAGCGCGACTGCGGCTGTCGGAGCTGCAAAGGAGCAGACGGTAGATGGCCAAGACCACCACAGCGAAGCGCGGCCTGGAGTGCCCGACCTGCGGCTGCGCCCATTTCCGGGTGCTCTACACCCGCCGGGCCCTGGGCGGGCGGCTCCTGCGCCGCCGCGAATGTCGTCACTGCGGGCGGCGGATGACGACCTATGAAGCGAGCGTCGCCCCCACCCCGTAGCCTCTTTTTTCGCCCCAGGTTCTAGATGCGGAACAATCTCACCCCGCGGCGCGCTTTTTCCCGCCTTCTGCGGTCATCTCGCTGCGCCACGGCATAGGTAACCAATGGAGGGACAGTGCACTTTCGGAGCGCCCATGGCTGACGACCTCGACAACACGATCCGCGAGAACGCCGCCGGGCCGAAACGGGCCTCCGGCGACTCGGGCAGCGTCGAGCAGCATTCGCTGGCCGACCAGATCGCGGCCGACAAGCACCTGGCCGGCAAGGAGGCCGCGTCCGGCCGCGGGCTGGGCATCCGCCGCGTCAAACTTTCACCCCCGGGGACCGCCTGATGTGGCCATTCGGCAATAAGGCAAAACGCACGGTGCATCGGCTGGCGCGGATGATCCGCGCCCGGTTCGACGCCGCCGTGACCAATGCCGACAACACGCGGCACTGGGCCAACGCCGACGGCCTGTCGGCCGACGCCGCCGCTTCGGCCGACGTCCGCGAGACGCTGCGGAACCGCGCCCGTTACGAGGTGGCCAACAACAGCTACGCCAAGGGCATCGTCCTGACGCTGGCCAACGACTGCGTGGGCACGGGCCCCAGGCTGCAACTCTTGACCGAGGACACCGAGATCAACCGCCTGGTCGAGACGGCCTTCGCCGACTGGGCCCTGGAGACCCGCCTGGCCGAGAAACTCCGCACCATGCGGATGGCCAAGGCGACCGACGGCGAGGCCTTCGGCATGCTGACCGTCAACCCGGCGCTCCTGTCGCCGGTCAAGCTCGACGCCCGGCTGGTCGAGGCTGACCGGGTGACCAACCCGGCGATGAGCCTCGTGGACGAGACGGCCGTCGACGGCATCGAGTTCGACCGCTACGGCAACCCGCGGCGCTACCTGGTGCTCCGCCAGCATCCCGGCCAGGGCAGCTTCGCCTCGACGGTCGAGACCTTCGACCGCGTGCCGGCCGAGGCCATGATCCACTGGTTCCGGCCGGACCGGCCGGGCCAGCACCGCGGCGTGCCGGAGATCACGCCGGCGCTGCCCCTGTTTGCCCAGCTGCGGCGCTACACGCTGGCCGTGCTGGGGGCGGCCGAGACCGCCGCGGATTTCGCGGCGGTGCTCTTCACCGACGCCCCGGCCAGCGGCGAGGCGGCGGCCGTCGAGCCGATGGACATCGTCGAGCTCGAGAAACGCATGGCCACCGTGCTGCCCGACGGCTGGAAGCTGGGCCAGATCAAGGCCGAGCAGCCGGGCACCACCTACGGCGAGTTCAAGCGCGAGCTGCTGAACGAGATCGCGCGGTGCCTGAACATGCCGTTCAACATCGCCGCCGGCAACTCCTCGGGCTACAACTACGCCTCCGGCCGCCTGGACCATCAGACCTACTTCAAGGCCATCCGCGTCGAACAGGCCGACTGCAACGCCGCGGTGCTCGACCGGATTCTCGCGGCCTGGCTCGCCGAGGCCCGGCTCCTGCGCCCGTTCGCCTTCCTGCGGGGCATCGACCTTCTGCCGCACCAGTGGTTCTGGGACGGCACCGAACACGTCGACCCGGCCAAGGAGGCCTCGGCGCAGACGCAGCGGCTGGCCAACCACACGACCACGCTGGCCACCGAGTACGCCCGCCAGGGCAAGGACTGGGAAACGGAGCTGCGGCAGCGGGCCAAGGAACGCGAACTCATGGACGAGCTGGGCCTGTCGGCCCCCGAGGCCGGGCCGCAGGACGACACCGAAACGGATGAGGAGGACGACACGGATGACCGTGACGAGCGACAAGCTGCCTGATCAGTTCATCATGCAAGGACCGCTGACGGTCGAGGCTGCCGAGAGCGACAGCGCCCTGCCGCAGTTCCGCATGGTCGCCTACACCGGCGGCCTGATGCGGATCAGCGGTTTCCCGCACCCGGTGGTCGTCGACCTGGCGGGCCTGGCGATCCCGTCGCAGAACCTGCCCATCCGGCTCGACCACGAGCGCCGCCAGGGCGTGGGCCACACGCAGCGGGTGGGCGTCGAGAGCGGCCGCCTGGTCGCCGAGGGGCTCATCAGCCGCGACACCTCGTGGGCCCGCGACGTGGCCCGAAGCGGCGTCAACGGCTTCCCCTGGCAGGCCTCCATCGGCGCGACGGTCGTCGAGGCCGAGTTCGTGCCCGCCGGGCTTCGCGTCCAGGTCAACGGTCAGGCATTCACCGGTCCCGTGCACGTGGTGCGGCGGGCGGTGCTCAAGGAAATCAGTTTCGTCGACAGCGGTGCCGACACCGGCACCACGGCCCGCATTGCGGCTCAAGAGAAGGAGAACGAGGCAATGGACGACAAGGACGTCACCACCGTGGAGAGTGAGGATCAGACCGAGGAGGCTCAGACCACGCAGATCGAGGCCCGCGCCGACGAGGGGGCCGAAAGCCCCAGCGTCGCCGAGGCCATGCGGGCCGAGGCAGCCGCCGAGAGCAGGCGGATCTCCGCCATCCGCACGCTCTGCGCCAAGGGCCACGCCGACATCGAGGCCCAGGCCATCGAGGAGGGCTGGGACGAGACGAAGACCGAACTGGCGGTGCTCAGGGCCTCGCGGCCCAGCGCCCCCGGCGTCATCAGCGGGCGGGCCGAGACCACGCCCAAGGTCATCGAGGCCGCCGCCTGCCTGGCCGTGAACGCCTTCGGCGAGGACCGGCTCCTGAAGGACTACGGCGAGCAGACGCTGGAGGCCGCGTACCGCTTCCGCAACATCGGCGTCGCCGGAGTGATCCGCCTGGCCGCTGCCGCCGAGGGGCACTACATCCCCGCCGTCGGCGCGACTCCGTCGGACATCCTCGAGGCCGCCGCCAGCACGATGAGCCTGCCGGGCATCATGTCCAACATCGCCAACAAGAGCCTGCTGGCCGGCTTCGATTTCGTCGAGAACGCCTGGCGGCGGGTGGCCAAGATCGGCTCGGTCCGCGACTTCAAGACCGTGACCCGCTACCGCTTCACGGCCGACATGGGCTTCGAGCCGGTAGCCTACGGCGGCGAGTTCAAGCACGGCGAGGTCGGCGAGGAGTCCTACACCAACAAGGCCGACACCTACGGGAAGATGTTCGGCGTCTACCGCGAGGACATCATCAACGACGACCTCGATGCGCTGAAGGAAGTCCCGTTCCGCATCGGCGAGGGCGCGGCCCTGACGATCAACAAGGTCTTCTGGACGCTGTGGCTGAGCAACCCCAACAGCTTCTTCTCCAGCGGCCACAAGAACTACAAGACCGGCGCGGACACCGCGCTGAGCGTGGACGGGCTGACGCTGGCCCGCAACACGTTCAGCAAGCAGCGCCGCCCCGGCGGCAAGGACCCGCTGGGCGTGCG
>JAFGPY010000033.1 GCA_016935955.1 Planctomycetota bacterium | reverse complement strand
TGCCGCCGGGTACGGCTTCGAGCGCCTGTGGTTCGAGGGCGAGGACTACGACGACCGCAACGACAACCGCATCGACGTCGGCAGCGGCCCCCTGCTGTCGCTCAGCGTCATGCTGACGTTCTGATCCTTCCGTGAGGCCGGGTGTAGGGTGGCTGCTCCGCAGCCACGCGGCAGGTCAAATCAGTGGCCGCAAACAGTCACCCTACATTTTGGTTCGGGGTGCTTCTGCTTGCAGAAGCATGCATGAGGTCGCCCACATTCGCGGGCACACCCGCGCCGTGCCCCACGGCATCCCATGTCACTTGTCCGGCTCCGTGCCGGCGTGGCGGACGGCGGCGATGCTCCGCGGGGCGATCAGGTCCAGTTGGCGCATCACGCGGACCGTGACCGTGACGCTCGTTCCGTCCGGCGGTCCTTCAGCCAACTCGATCGTCGCGTCCTCACCCGGAGTGAGCCTAACGTCGAGGTACTCGGCCGCCTCGCCCCATCGCACGGCCGTCACCGTGGCGGCAAACGCGCCGCCGTGGTGCAGCGTCAACTTGCGGCCCGCCAACTCGCCGCGCAGATGACGGTCGAGCGGCCCATGGCCGTCGGCCGGAATCCTTAGCGGCAACTCTTCGGTGTGCGTGCAATCGACCAGCAGGAAGTAGTCGGCGCTGTACTCGCCCAAGTAGCCGCTGAACTCGACGATCCTCTTGGCCGGGTCCGCCGGATTGACGATCTCAGCCACCACGGGGTCGCCGAAGTACTGCTCGAGCATGGGCTCGTAGGCGTTGCCCATCTCGCCGACAAGCATCGTCCCGACGCTGCTCATCGAACCGGCCCCGGTCTTGGCAAATGTGCTTGTAGCGGTCTTCTGCGTCTGGCTGACGACGACGCCGAGGCTCTGGACAATGGCGTCGCGGAACGTGTTGACGAGGTTCTGGGCCCAGCGCCTGACGCGGGTCACGAGTCCCGGCCGCGCCATCTGCCGCAACTGCCGTCGGCGGCGGGCCAGTTCGCGCGGATCGCCGATCTCGTCGACGCAGCGGGCGACGATCAGCAGCCGCGACAACTCGTTCTGATAGTAGAGGAACGATCGCTTGGCGAAACCCTCGGACGCGGCCCGCGACGGATCCGTGAAGAGCACCTCGATGCCTTTGCTAAAGACGCGCAACCGTCCCCAGATCGAACGGCCGGCCTGCTCGCGAATCGCCACCTCGAAGCCGGCGAACTTCTTCAGGCAACGGTCACGCTTGCGGGCGTTGATAAACGTGCCGACGACGGCCGTCAGAAAGATGAAGATAATCATCAACGCCACGGCATTGTCGAGGATGAACTCCCAGACGCCTTGCGGCTGTGGCGGCGCTTCCTGGGCCAGCAGGGTCAACACGTCCAGCATCGCGGTCTCCGATGGCTTCCTCAAGAATCGCGTCAGTACGGTGGCCAGTGTACGGCCTGCAGCCGCAGGCGGCAAGCGGTTGATTGTGCGGCCAGGGTCGGCCAGACGCATCAAGCCGCCATCGCCGCACGACACAGAGTGTCCATATCGGCGGCATTTTAATCACCGGTGTATTTGACTCATCTGCGAAGTGGGGTTAAGTTTCCGGGTGGACCGCGCGCTTCCGGGGCGGGCGATGATGCGCGATCACTGTCCAAAAAGCAACTCAACCTGTTTATTGGGGGCAACTTAGATGCGGCATGGGGTGACGACTGGGCAAGGGCTTGCGGCAGGCCGAACGGGCGTGAGGCCCGCTGGCGGAGCAGCATGGACGACTATGGTGACTTTTCTCGTCGCGGCGGCGCTTCTTCCCACCACGGCGGCGAGGGCCGACGATCCGCTGGTGCCCGACGTGGCCCTGGAGGCAGCCATCCGTGATGAACTGGGCATCTACGGCCGCGACCTGACGGACGAGGACCTGAAGGAACTGACCTACCTGGAAGCCGTAGGCGCGGGCATCGCCGGCCTCGAAGGCATGCAGCACTGCACGAACGTCGAGACGCTGATCCTGCCCTGCAACCAGTTGGTCGACCTCCTGCCGCTGGCGGGCCTGAACAGGTTGCGCTACCTGGACCTCAGCGACAACCAGCTCACGGACATCTCGCACCTGAGCGGAGCCGGGATGCTGATGGCCTTCAATGTCTCGGGCAACCAAGTCAGCGACCTGTCGGTCGTCCAGGGCATGGGGCCGCTACGATGGTTCGACGCGTGCAGCAACCAAGTGGCGGACATCTCGGCGCTGGAAGAGCGCAGCAACCTGATGTGGGTCGGCCTGGGCGGGAACCTGATCGCCGACATCAGCCCCCTGTACGGCAAGAGCAGCCTCTGGTACCTGGACTTGTCCGACAACCAGATCACCGGCGAACCCGAGCTGGGCGACATGGGTTGCCTGGAGCACCTGGACCTGGGCAGCAACGACCTGGCGGCCGCACCGATCATCTCCAACTGGAGCAACCTGACCTGGCTCAGTCTGGCGGACAACCACATCGCGGACATCAGCAACATGCAGAACTGGAATCGCCTGCGGCACCTGGATCTGAGCGGCAACGAGGTCGGGGACCTTGCCGCCCTGTCGAATCTGAACGATCTGGAGCACCTGGACCTGGCCGGCAACAACATCACGGACGCCAATCCGCTGAACAACAAGTCACAACTGACCTGGCTGGACCTGGGCGACAATTGCCTGTCCCAGCTCCCGAGCCTGAACGGTCTGAATTACCTGACGTATCTCGGCCTGGGCGACAACCGCTTCATCAAGCTGTCGATCAACTGGCCGCCGCGTCTCCAGGGGCTCGACCTCAGCGGCAACCTCCTGGAAAACCCGG
This sequence comes from Planctomycetota bacterium, assembly GCA_016935955.1. Next base: position 11,072 of record JAFGPY010000033.1, on the reverse strand, counting down.
GCGACCTCTCCAGCCTCGACGACCTCGTGTGGCTGGACCTGAGCGACAACCGGATCACGAACCTCTCGAACGTCAATGGTATGGAGCAGCTCGAGGAACTGGACCTCAGCGGCAACCAGATCGAGACGATCAACAACTTCTGGGGCATGGACCGCCTGCTGTGGCTCAACCTGGGCGACAACTGCCTGACGAATTGCTCGGGCCTGAGCAGTCTGACGCAGCTCAAGGAGCTGTCGCTGCGCGGCAACCAGATCACGTCGTTGTCCAATCTCCCTGAGCTTCACTACCTGTGGCGGCTGGACGTGTCGTGGAACCAGCTGACCAACATCAGCCAGTTGGAATGCATGAAAAATATGGAGGAGCTGTACCTCTGCGGCAACTACGACCTGGAGTGGATCAACAGCGTCGAGTACTTGCACAACCTGCGGGTGCTGGATGCCGGTCACTGCCGCATCTCGCAGATCGGGCAATTGAGCGAGTTGCCGGCGCTCCAGGACGTCAACCTGCAATGGAACAACGTCCAGAACATCCAGCCCCTGGCCGAGAACCTGGCCCTGGCCGCCGGCGATCGCCTGGACCTTCGCGGCAATCCGCTGCAATACATGGCCATCGAGACACACATCCCCTACCTGCGCTTCCGCGGGGTCGAGGTGCTTTACGACGGCGAGCCCGCGCCGATGGCCGTGTCGCTGCGACGGAGCCTGCGTTGCGGCCTGGCCGGAACGCCCCTCGACGACCTCCGCACGCTCAGCCTGCACGTCGAGGGCGAGGGACTGCGCGACGTGCGGGTCTCGCTGCCGTGGGGCGACGAACTGCTTCTCAGCGACGAACTCGGCTCCGACTGGCCGCGACGCGACTGCCTGACGCTCTACCGCGGGCCGCTCAGCATCTTCACGTGGTCCGACGGCCAGGGGCTGTACGTCGACCTGGCCTGGGAAGGCCTGACTGACGAGCAGTTGGACGCCGTGCGGGTGAACGACCTGAACCTGGAGATCGAGCGCGGCGCAGCTTCCTACCCCCTGCAACTGAACTTCAACGAGACGCCCCAGCCCGAGCAGGAACCGTGTGTTCTGGCGCCGCTGCATCGCGACGCCGTGGCCTCGCGCGGCCTGACCGTCGAGTGGAACGCCTGGACCGACCCGCCGGAGAACGCCCGCGTCGAGGCCTGCGTCAACGAGGTGCCCTTCGGCTGGCAGTACGACGGCAGCCAGTATAGCGCCGCCTTCTCGGCGCCCGCCGGGCCGACCGCCTGGACGCCGCCGACCGTGCCCGCGTCCGATGGCTACTACGATTGCGGCACGGCCTTCGCGACCTTCCAGACGGACGACACCAACGAGAACTACACCGTCGAGGTCAGCTCCGCGTCCGAGAGCCGCGGGGCCTTCGAGGTCACCGGTGCCTACGACGGCCACGGCAACACGCCGGTCGAGGCGACGCTCGTCGCCGTGCCCTCGTCAACCGTCGGTGGCATCGAGTACTGGGGCGACCAGGACATGTTCGCCCTGGAGGCCACGGCCGGGACGACCTACGACATCCGCGTCACGTCGGACGACGCCCTCGCCAAGTGCGATCCGCCGCTGGAGGACTCGTGCCTGTGGCTCTACGACACCGACGGCCTGACGCGGCTGGCCTGGGACGACGATGGCGGCCTGGACGGCGGCAGCCGACTGGTCTGGACCGCTCCGGCCGACGGCGCCTACTACGTGGCCGTGGACGCCTATGACGTGGACGACATCGGCCGCTACACGCTGGAGGTGGACACGATCGTGCCGCCCGCGGACGGGCCGGCCATCGTCTACGACCACGCCGGCCGGTGGCTCACTGGCGACGGCAAGGCTTTCCTACTGGCCGTCTCCTCGCCGTACACCGACTCGACCTGCGACGCCCGGATGGCGACCCTGGCACGGATGAACATCCCGGGCATTCTGGACGGCACCGCCCTGGACACCCCGGAAGCCGGCCGCGCCTATTGCCGCAACTTGGAGCAAGGCGTGTTCGTGCCCGGCGGACGATTCGTTTACATCGACGAGTCCAACACCCACAAGGACGACAGCCAGGAACGATGGTCGGAACTGGTCGTCATGAACGTAAGCTCCGCGACACCGGTGGAGGCGTGCCGCCTGCGGCTTCGCCTGCCGCGGGCCGGAGCCGTGACCGTTTACGGTCAGCGCGTCTACGTCGCCACGCAATTCGACGACGACAGCTCGCGCGTCTACATCGAGGTCTACGATTTTGATTCCTACTGGACGAACTGGACGTACCAGGGGACCAGCGAGGCGCTGGTCGCGCCGGCGGGATACGACGCCGAGATCGAACGGATGGCCTTCTACGGCAATCGGCTCTACTGCCTGCACGACGACTTTGCCGCCGTGACGGTCTTCGATGCCAGCAACCCTGTACCGCAGAATCCCAGGCAGATCCCGCTCGACGAACCGGGCGGCGACGACCTGGCTGTTACCTCCGGCCCGGTGCTCTGGGTCGGCCAGGGCTGGAGCCTGCACGGCTACAATGTCAACGATCTCAGCAACCCCATTCTTGTCGCCACGTGCGATCTGGGCGGCCGCCCGGGCCGCATCCTGCAGCGAGCCGACGAACTGCTCTTCGTGGGCGTGGTCGGTCTGGGAGTCAAGGTCGTGGACCTCTCAGCCAAGCCGAGTGAATTGCCGGTGCTGCACACCTTTGCCGCCGAGACGGCCACGGGCAGCCTGGCCGTGGCCCGCAACCACCTCTTCGTGCCGACCGGACAGTGGAAGACGGCCGTCTTCCCGCTCTTCGAGGCCTGGATCGAGACCGAGAACGATCGTGACTGGGTGTATCAGAACACCCAGAGCATGATCGACAACACCGGCGGCCACCATATCCGCATGGAGGTGGTCTGCCGCGACTTCCTCAACACCAGCGTGAGCATCGCTTCGGTGGTTAAGGTGGACGACGGCGGCACGGGCCAGATCATGGTCGAGAACGATCCTGAGGGCGACCCCATGGTCAAGTACCTGGTCGGCGGCCTGCGAACCGACGGCACGACCGGCACCGGGCCGCTGACCCTGCGCGTGACGGTCAACGGCAACGTGAGCGGAGCGACCGAACTGCTCCTGCCGCTCTCGGTGCGAGTCCTCGGCGACATCGACGCCAACGGCGGTGTGGAGCCGAGCGACTTGAGCCTGCTCATTCTGGAACTCAACGGCATGCACCCGCCGGGCTACGACGCGTGGACGTTCGACATCGACTCCAATGGCGGCGCGGAGCCGGGCGACCTGTCGCTGCTGATCAACATCTTAAACGGCATGCCAATACACTAAGCTGTCCGGCACAATGAATGCACAGTATGAGCATCGTCGCCGACTGTTTACCGCACTGTCTCAGGACTGGGGGACGATATTCTGACCAGGACAGGCCTTTTTGAGTTCCAGTTTCCCACGCTTTGGCGTTTGGCTTTCCAGCTCACGCTTCGGGATGCCAGTTCTCGCTGTTTTTCCTGGGCCGCAGTAAAAGTGGAGATTTCGTATGAGGACCTCCAGAGGCTCGTCATGTCTCGGTTCCCTTGCATTGGCTGTTGCTCTGCTGATTCCTGCTTATTCTGTTGCTGCTGCGGACGTGACGTACGAAATATGGCGCAGTACGACGAACAATCCGGCAACTGCGACGCGCCTGGAAGCCTGGTGGCCGGGTACGAGCTTCGATGACACCTCCGTGCAGCCAGGGCTTGTCTACTACTACTGGGTCAAGGTGGTGACCTCCGAAACGGTGCATACTTCAGACGTCTGGGTACCCGGGGGCGATACGCTGACAATGGACATCTGGCTGACATGCCCGACGTCGGCCAAACGAGGGGAGACAAGCCCGATCCGCGCCCGGGTGGAGATGTACATCTATCCCAGTGGGGCGTACGAGTCATCGACCCTGGACCTCGGGATCTATGAAGAGGATGCCCTGGATGACGGCACCATAGAGGAATGGACGTATGCGGCCCTTGTCACCTACAACAGCCCCTTCGTCAAGGACAATACCGTAGATGCTGTAATCAGTTCTTTCGAACCATCCTATGACAACCAGGCGGAAGTCTACTTGTATTCGGAGTACTATGGCTTCTGGCCTGTGGACACTGACAGAGTGCTCGTCAGCCTTCGCGACACGAGTGACGTGGCCCCAGGCGGGTTGGCCGCAAGCCAGGGCACGTATTCTGACCACGTACACGTGCAGTGGAGTGCGGCCACGGGCAACAGCGGCTTCAGTTCCGCGGCCTCGGGCTGGGCGAGCAGTACAACGCACTCGGTGTCTGTTCCCAACAGGCCGACAGGACACACGCAACTGTTTATTGATGAGGTGGGATCGTATAGCGCCACTGGCGCGGCCTGCAGTCTGGGGCATCCCGTTCAGTACCAGTTTGACTGGGACGACGGCGCTTCTTACTCGTCATGGAGTTCCAGTTCCAGGACACACAGTTGGTCCCTTTCGGACCTGTACGACGTGAGAGCCCGGGCACGGTGCAGCTCTGACACGGGCGTCGTGTCATCCTGGTCGTCGGCTTTGTCGGTCAGGGTCTATGCCGACGAACTGACGCCGACCTGCCCGCAGGGCAGCAATGCGCCCAACGAGTCCTTGGGTATCGTGAGCTTTGGTAGCACCGTCTCCTATACCATTACCGACAATGTCACCTGGCTGAGCGTGAGTCCTGCGAGCGGCACGTCCACCGGGCCTGATGATGTGCAGTGGCATACGGTCAGTTACTCAACGGCAGGGCTTCCGGTCGGCAGTCATCCGGCGATCATCACGGTCCATGGGTTTGACAACGAACTGACCTTCCTGGTAACCCTGACGGTCACCGAGCCCCCACCCAGGCCGACCATTGCCTGCAGCACAACCAGCCTGAGCACGGCCTGCAATTATGGGGCCAATGCCACAAACCAGGCTTTCGAAGTCTGGAACTCCGGTGACGTGACTCTGGACTACACGATCTCGGACAACGCCGTCTGGTTGGAGGTCGTCCCGGCGAGCGGCACGTCGTCGGGATCGTCCGACCGTAAGACGCATACCGTGCAGTACTCCAGCGCAGGCCTCGCACCGGGCGTCCATCCGGCAACGATCACGATCAGCGACCCCGATGCGTCGAACAACCCGCAGACGATCAGCGTTGCGTTGACCGTGCGGCCCGAGATTCCGGATGCCGCCCTGCGTCAGGGCATTGCCCAACAGTTGGGCATTGCGCCCGCTGAGATCACCGTCGAGAATCTTGATGGGCTGGAATGGCTCAGCCTCGAAGACAGGAATATCAGCAACCTCGAAGGACTTCAGTATTGTTCCGGGCTTCGGGGGCTGTACCTTTCCGGAAACCCAGTCACAGACATCTCGCCCCTTTCGGGGTTGACCAAGCTGGAGGAGTTGCATCTTCATGACTGCCCGATCACAGACTTCACGCCACTGGCCACCATGACGGGCCTGTATTCGCTCGATCTTGGCGGTCACAACATCAGCGATTTGGCCGGACTGGTTTCCCTGCTATCACAGTTGCCGAACCTGGCTTATCTCTATCTGGACGATGCGGGGCTAACGGACATCTCGCCGCTGTCGCCCTTGACACAATTGGAGTATCTGCAGCTCGGGGGGAATCAAATAACGGATTTCTCACCACTCGCACCTTTGACCAACCTGTGGGGCCTGCACCTTCCCGGCAATCCGCTCGACGACCTGGAGAACCTGGTAACAGCCTTGCACGATAACCAGAACCTCTGGGATCTCTGGCTCGATGATTGTGGCATCAGCGACATCTCGCCGCTGGCCAACTTGAACCAACCGGGGTGGCTTCACCTCAGGGGCAACCCGATTGAGGATTTCACCGCGCTGGCCTCGCTGAGCAATCTGCGTGGGCTCTACCTGGACCGTTGTCCGATAGAGAATCTCACCGCACTTGTGACAACACTCTCCGCGATTCCAAACTTGAATCTGCTGATGCTGAAAGACACCGGCCTGACAGATATCTCGCCGCTGGTGAATCTGAGCAACATAACGGATCTGGGCCTTGGCGATGACGAGATCCAGGACTACTCGATCCTCGCCTCGATGGCCAACCTTGAGAGCCTCTATCTGCAAGGAGACTCGCTGCCCGATCTGGCGGTTCTTGTCTCGCTACTGGTGGACCTGCCAGACTTCACGGGCCTGTACCTCGAATCCGCCGGACTGACGGACATCTCGCCGCTGGCGAATCTGACCAGCCTGGCCTCACTCGGGTTGAACCAGAACCGGATCAGCGACCTGACGCCGCTTACCGGGCTCACGAATCTCAGCTTACTGTACCTGGAAGCCAACAGGATCACCGACATCCAGCCGCTCGTCGACAACCCGGGCATGGGCTCGCAGGCCTGGTCGTCGCTGGTTTTGTCCGGGAACCCACTCGGCCAGGAAGCCCTTAGTGTGCAGATTCCTGCCCTGCAAAGCCGCGGTGTCTCGGTATGGTATGACTCGCCCGGCGTGATCTCAGCCCAGGCCACCGCGCAGTACGATTGGGTCTACCAGAACACGCCGAATATCCTGTCGCATGGCGGGCACGAGATTCACCTTGAGCTGTGCATCTGGAGCTATGGTCAGAACCAGAGTCTGAGCGTAACGGCGGCCAAGATCATCGGCAGTGGCACGGGCGAGGTGGCTGTGGAGGATGATCCGGGCGGCGATCAGCTGGTGAAGTACGTTTATGGCAGCATGCGGACGGACGGCATGACCAACACCGGAACGCTGACGCTGCGTGTGACGGTGACGGGCAACGTGGCGGGAGAAACCACGGTGGATGTGCCGATCACGGTACGTCCCCTGGGTGACATTGACGGCAACGGTGGCGCCGAGCCGACCGACATGAGCGCGCTGATCAACAAGCTGAACGGCCTGGATACGTCCGGCTTCCCTGATAGGGCATTCGACCTTGACAGCAATGGCGGCGCGGAGCCGGGCGACCTGTCGTTGTTGATCAACGTCTTGAACGGACTGCCGCTGAATTAGTAGAATGGCCTCGCCGGAAGGACATGGCCGCGACATCCGTCACGCGTGGGAGATGGGCTCCCGCGTCGAACGGCAAAGGGTCGGAAGGCAGCGGGAGACATCGGTGAAGTCCAGCGTGACGGGTTGGTGGATATGGGACGGTCCGTCGTCGCCGCCCCCGGGCGGCGCGGTGCGATGCTTCTTCCGACGGCGATTCGACGGCGCGGTCTTCGGTGACGAGACCGCGCTGCACATTTCCGCCGACAGCCGCTACCGGGCCTGGCTCAACGGACAGGTCGTCTCGCGCGGGCCGTGTCGCAGCACGCCCGACGCCTACCGTTACGAAACCGTGCCGCTGGCTGGCCTCCTGCGGCCGGGCGAGAACGTCCTGCTGGTCGAAGTCCTGTGGTACGGTCCGCGGTCGCCGTGGGCTGAAGTGCACCTGTCGCCCGGCCTGTGGGCCATGATCGGGCCAGACCGCCAGGGTCAGTGGCTGACGACCGACCAGGACTGGCAGGTCACCCGCTGGTCGGGGCCCGAGGACCCGGCCGCTGCCGTGCGCGGCTCGATGCCCCGCATGCTCGTCGACCCGATCGAGACGATCGCTCCGCCGGCCGATCTGGACGACGTCATGCAATGGATGGACCGTTGCAGTCGCCCCGCGCTGCACGTGGAGCGCGCCCAGGCCCCCTACACTCGCGACCGCGCCATGGGCTACACCCACGAGCTGTCGCCGCGCGAGATTCCCCTGCTGGAAGAGACGCCCGTCGAGCCGGTCAGCGTCCTGGAATGCGGCCAGGTGGAGACCTCGTCGCCGCCCATTGACGCCTGGCAGATCCAAGGTTCGCTTCATCCGTCGCCGCGGCCCGTCGAGGCGTTCTGGGGCAAGGCGGCCGCGCCGCTGCGATTCGAGACCGGTGGCACGCACTACGTCATCGTCAACATGGGCCGCCTGGTCACGGCTCGCGTCCGATTGCATCTGGACGTGCCGACGGGAAGCCTCGTCGAGTTGCGCTACGCCGAGGCCCTGAGCCGCGATCGCCACAAAGCCGTCCGCGACGATCCTGCGGCCGGGACGGTCGAAGGCTATTACGACAGTTACGTTCGCCCCTCGGCCGGACCGTGCTGCATCGAGACGTTTGCCTGGCGGACGTTCCGCTTCCTCAGAATCGCCGTGCACCACCCGGCCGGCCCGGCGACAATCCGGCGGCTGGAGACGATCTTCACGGCCTACCCGTTCACGATGCGGGCGAGCTTCGAGTCGTCCGACCCGTTGCACCGCAAACTATGGGACGTCAGTTGGTGGACCGCGCGGCTCTGCGCCCACGAGCACTACGAGGATTGCCCCTACTACGAGCAGCTCCAGTACGTCGGCGACACGCGGTTGCAGGCCCTGGTCTCGTACATGGCCACGGCCGACTTCCGCCTGGCCCGGCAGGCCCTGCGGCAATTCGCCCGCAGCCGCCGCCACGACGGCATGATCTCCAGCCGCAGCCCGCTGATCGACTCGAAGAAGCAGATCATTCCCAACTTCGCCCTCATCTGGATCGAGTTCCTGGAGGATTACTGGCGCTACAGCGGCGACGCCTCGCTGCCGGCCGAATTGATGGACGACGTCCGCGGTGTGCTCGACTGGTTCGAGCCGTTCGACCGCAACGGCCTGCTGCGCGACGTGCCTTACTGGGTCTTCACCGACTGGAGCTTCCCGTGCAACGAGCAGCGTACGGCCGGAAGTGAAGGCGAGCTGAACCTCCGCCGCGTGGCCGCCCTGCAATCGGCGGCCCGCTTGGCCGGGGCCGTCGGCAACACGACGCTGGCCCACGACTTCGCCCGCCGAGCCCGACGCGCGGCCAGGGCTTGCCGCCAACAGTTGCGTCGCGACGACGACGGCCTCTTTGCCGACGATGCCGACGGCTCCGTCCTCGGCGAGCACGCCAGCCTGTTGGCCGTCCTCTACGACGTGATCGGACAGCGCGAGGGCCGGGCCATTCTGCGACGCCTCCACGGGCGGAGCGACCTGGCACGAACGACTCTCTACTACAGCTACTACACCTTCCGGGCCTACGAGAAGCTCGGCCTCTGGGCCGAGGCCTACCGCCGGCGGCTGCACAACTGGACCGACCAGTTGGCCCTGCACGCCACGACGTGGTTCGAGCGGCCAGAGCCCACGCGCAGCGATTGCCACGCCTGGGGAAGCTGGATCCTGTGCGACCTGCTGACCTCGGTGCTGGGGATCACTCCCGGGGCACCCGGGTTCGCCCGCGTCCGTGTCGCGCCGAACCTGTCGGACCTGACCTATGCCCGCGGCCGCATGCCCACGGTCCGCGGCGACGTGGCCGTCGGCTGGCAGCGCGGCAACGGCCGCATCAGCTACGAACTCGAACTGCCGCCGGACGCCCCCGGCGTGCTGGTTGGCCCCGATGGGCGCGAGCACACGCTGCTCCCCGGCCGCAACGACCTGACCCTGCCGGAGCCGACCGCACGGACCGGCCGCGCCCGCTGAGCCTCGGAATCCGTTCGCGGCCACCCGCAACAGCGGCCCCCGCTAATAACGAGCCATAGCTTGTCAGCGGTGCAGCCCCTTTTGCACCGTATCTCTGCGCATCTCATATACTCAAATTGAAATCTGCCTCAAGAACACCTCTTGAGCGTCCGATAATCAACACATCGACGGGAACCGTACCGCGCGATCCCGCTGGCGGCGCAGCAGCCGTGGCACCGGTTCCCGGCAGAAACGATTCCAACCAGAGAAAGGGCTCCCCATGTCAACTCGCACCCATTCCCGCTCACGAATCAGACTGCTGATCAGTGCGGCCCTGCTTACCGCCGTCGTCCTGCCGGCACTCACTGCGACGACCGTATGCCAAGCGGCGGAGTTCGATAATTCATCGACGACGATCGTCAATCCCTGGATTGGTCTGACGACGCTGGGTGACTACCGGTGGAGCAACGGCGATGACTATCGTTTGACCGGCACGGGCTTGCTCGACGGCGCTACCCAGATGCATACCCTTACCGGGCTGGAGACGGTCCTCGGCGTCGAGTGCCATGTCTACAGCATCGACGTCTCCGGCACCGCGGCGGCAAACGAACACTATGACATCTGCGTGGCCCAGGACGTCAACGGCAACACCCGCTATCTGAAGGTCACCGGCCAGGACGCCTCGGGCGCCGTGGACTGGACCGCCCCTTCGGCCAATGAGGCACCCGTGCTCTACCCGGCCGAGCTCGCGGTCGGCCAGAGGCTCACCTGGTGGAACGGCCGCACGCTGGAGGTCGTGGCCGACGGCGTCCTGTTGCCGCGCTTCGACAACGGCATGGGCCCCTACTACCGTTGCGTCGAGGTGCTGGTAACCGACGGCTCGAGCACGCGCCGCCAATGGTATTGCCGCTACCTGGGCATCGTCAAAGAGGACTGCACCGTCGCGACGACCACCACGAAGACAGCCAAGGTCCCTGCCGCCAAGAGCAAGTTGTCCGCCTCGCGTGGCGCCAAGGTCGTTCGCCCCGCAGCCCAACCCGCTCCCGCCCCGACGGCCGATCCCGCCGGCTGGCAACGAGCCTTCAACATCGAAGACGTCTTTGCCGATTATGGCCTTCTGGAAGCTGCGTTGCACGAGCTGCAGAAGCCGGTGGATGAAGTGACCATCGAAGACCTACGCACCCTGGCCGACCTCGATCCCTATTGCTTCAGCGTTCCCAGCCTCGAAGGCATTCAGATGTGCGACGGCTTGGTGTCCCTGTTCTACCATGGAGATTTGCTTCGGCCCTTGCAGAGCGCGGAGCAGTTGAAGGGCCTGACGGCTCTCGAATGCCTGACCCTGTGGGACAGCGACGTTTCCGACCTCTCGCCCCTGGCTGGACTGGTCAACCTGCGCGAGTTGAGGCTGTCGCACAATGAAGCCAGCGATGTTTCGCCTTTGGCGGGGCTTACTGCCATGGAGACCCTGGCGCTCGACGGCAATGATATTGACGATATCTCGCCCCTGGGCAACATGGCGCAATTGCGCCACCTGTATTTGGGCAACAATCGACTGCGCAACGTCGACCCATTGGCGGGCTGCACGCAGCTGGAGACTCTCTCCCTTGCATACAACAACATTGAG
>JAFGPY010000230.1 GCA_016935955.1 Planctomycetota bacterium | reverse complement strand
TGCGTGTCGCTGATCAGGCCGATGCGCATGGAACGGTTCCCGGTTGCTCAGACGGTGCGATCATAGAGGGCCGCCGCCCGGGTGTCAAGATCGGACGGCGCTGCGACGCATTCGGGTAGGTGTTGCGACCTCATTCCATCGGTTCGGGCAACGGTCGCTCGCGCGGATCGAGCACCACCGTGTGTTCCTGCACCGCGCCGGGAATCAGTACGAAGCTGCCCTGGCGGCCCGGCACGATCGACCCGTCGCCGTCGCGGCGCTTCAGCACGAACAGGTACTGCCGGCCCTTGGTCAGGAACTCCACGAAGACGAGCGTCGAGACCTTCTCGGTCCGCTCCTTGCCGTCGGCGTCCGTCACGGTCTCGGCCGGCATGTACGGCGGCGGCAGGAATCGCCGCAACTCGTCCCGCAGCTTGTCGTCGAGTCGCACGGCGATGGCCTGTCGCGGTCCCTGCTGAGGGCCGAACGAGTACGCCCGCCGCACGGCACTGATCTGGGCCACCAGTTCCTTCTGGGCCCACTCGAGCGTCGGCGCCAGGTCCTTGGCCGGCTCCAGGTTCTCGGGGATCGTGTACGGCCAGACGCCGCCGGGAATCTCCGGCAGCGACGCCGCCTCGGCCTGCGGCTCCGGGGAGGGCTCGGGCGACGCGACCGGCGCGTCGTCGGTTGTCGGGGCGGTGGTCGCCAACGTTTGGGACGGCGATGGTTCGGGGGAGAGGGCGGTCGTGTCGGTCGCGACAGCCGTCTCCGTCGTCGCGGTGTCTGCCGCGACGGATGTCCCGGTGCTTGCCGGCGTCTCAATCGCAGCCGCGGGCTCGGGTGAGGGAGTCTCTTCACGCGGCGTCGTGGCCTCGGGCTCCGTTGTCGTCGCCGTCGTGGTCTCGGTTGCCGCTACCGTGGTTTCGGGCGTATCGTCCACCACGGGCGCTGTCGCGACGACGGTCGTGTCGGAAGCCGGCACGAGCGGCGGCTCAATCGGCTTGGTGACGACCGTCTCGGTCGCGGATGTCTCGTTTGTCTCGCCGGTCTCCGCGGGGGGCGGACTGACGAGGCGTTCCTTCAGCATCCCCGTCGCGGCGATGCCTGCGGCAATCAGCACCACGACCGCGACGGCGCTCACGGCGAGCTTGGCCGTCAGGTGAGACGCCGGCCGTCGCTTGTCTCTGGCCGTGGACGGCGGTTCGCCGTCCGTCCAGCCGGTGGCTTCAAGCGGTTCGGCGTACGGCATCCGCTCGCCCTCGGGCTCGCGGTCGAAGAACGGGTCCGGGTGCAGGTCCGTCAACAGTGCACGCATGTCGTCGTCGTGCACCGACGCCGTCCGATCGCCTTCCTCGTCGGACGTTTCGGTCGAAGCGACCTCGGCGTCCGCCGCGGCCGACGGTTCGTCCTGCCCGTCGAAATCCTGCTCGGCCTCGTCGGCTTCGGCCTGTGCCTGGCGGGCCGAGGCCTCGCTCTCGCGGAGTTGGGCCACGTGCTCCTTGTGCAGGCGAATCTCCTCCTGGAGCTGTTCGGCCCGCTCGTTCAGTTGCTGCTGCTGGTGGCTGAGTTGTTCGTTGTGGCGCTCGATCTCGCTCTGCTGGGCGATCAGCCGGCCGGCCTGTGCCTCCACCTCGTCGTGTTGCTGCTGAAGCTGCTGCCGGCGATTCTCCAACTCGCGGCGGCGATCCTCGATCTCCTGCTGCTGACGGGTGAGCGTCTCCTTGTCACCGTCCAGTTCACCGGCCTGTTCGGCCAGTCGTTGCGTCTGCTCGTCGAGTTGCCGCCGGGCTTCGTCGATCTGCGACTGTTGCCCGACGATCTCCTGCCGCAACTCGGCGACCTGTCGCTGCTGTTCGCCGAGTGACTGCGACTGCCGCGCCAGTTCGCCGCGCTCGCGGTCCAGCCGCTCGCGGTCCTCTTCCAACTGCCCGCGATCGTACGACAACTTGGTCCGCTCCGCGTCCAGGCTACTGCGTTCTTCGTCCAGCGACCGGCGCAGGGCCTGCAGTTCCTCGCCCATCTGCTGCAACCGCTGCCGCTCGGCGGCAAGAAGCTCCTCGGACTCGGTCTGCCGCCGGTGATGCTGCTTGTCGAGCATCTCCTTCTGAGCGGCCAGGGCCTGCCGTTCGGCGGCCAACTGCCGTCGCAGAGCTCCGAGTTCCTCCTCCATCCGATGCCGCTCGGCGGCCAGGCGGGCCTGGCCGTCCGGCTTCGGTTTCTCGGGCGGCGTGGTCGCGGCCTGCTCCTTGGCGGGCTGCGGCTTTGGCGGCACGAGGTCCGTCCTCCGCGCCGGGCGCAGGTCGGTCGGCCGGATTCTGATCTGGTCGTTGTTACGGTCGGGCATTGGGTCAGCCATCCCAGTCGGTTCCAGGGTCCGTGCCTCTCGTCTTCCGTGACGATTTCCGGCGGCGCGATCTCCCGAGAGGGGGGGAGTCTGCCGCAGATGCTGCCTGGCGACGATCTTTCTGCCTGTGAGGCCTCAGGCGACGGCTGTGGGTCGGTTATGGTGCGACGCCGGTCGAGGCGTCTTGCGTCCTGAGTTTATACGGCGTCCGGCGAGGTTTCAGCAAACGATCACAACGAACCGCACCAGGAATCTCTCATGCGGCCACGGGCCGACGGATATCCTGCGACCTTTGAGCGGAACTGGCTGCCACGTGAGCCGCTCACTGCTTGTCGTCGCTCGTCGGCTTGTCGGTCTTGTCCTGTCGGTCCTCGGCGAACAGGTCGTCCAGCGCCTGCTCCGGCGGAGGACCGTCGGGCGACTGTTCCAGGCTGCGGGCGATCAGCGAATCGAAATCGTCCGTCCCGGCCTGCGGCCCGGCCGCTGGGGCGGGCATCGCCGGCTCGTCGCCCGCCGTCGGACCGGTCGCGGCCTCGTCGGAAGGATGACTCCCCATCCGCGTTTCCTCGGCCACGGCGGCCCACAGGTCGTCCTCGTCCGTGCGGCCTCGCGGCCCGGGCTCGGCGGCGCCCTCGACCGAACCGATCTCCACGCGGAACTCGTACGGCCCGATCATCAGTATCTCGTCACCCGTCAGCAGCGTCTCTTTCTGCCGCTGGCCGGTAACGAACGTTCCGTTGCGGCTGCCCATGTCGTGAACGATCAGCCCCATGCTGCAGCGAACCAGCAGACAATGAATGCGGCTGATCTCGTCGCCCGTCAGGTGCAGGTCGCTTCGCTCGCGACGCCCGACGACGGTCACCGGCCGCGACAGGACTTCCGCCCGATCCGTGACCGAATCGTGCAGCGTCGCCTGCACCGTGGCCACGGCCGGCCCGGACTGTCCGCTGATGCGAATGCGGAACCGGTGGCTGCCGAACTGAACATTGTCGCCATCGTTGAGACGCTGGGCGTGGCTCTTGCGGCCATTGACACTGGTACCGTTGCGGCTGCCGAGGTCGTACAGCCACACGCCGTCGCGCCGCCGCACCAGGCAGGCGTGCAACTCGCTGACCGAATGGCTCTGCAGATTCAGGTCGCAGCCTGAGCTGCGACCGACCACGACGACGCGTAAGCCGTTGTCGTGCACACTCGAGTCGCGAGGATCAACGGCTACCAGGTGAAACTGCGCCAACGTCGGTTGTGGACTCATAGGCCGGATACCCAAACAGTCCCAGTCGGTAAGGTTGGGGGCCTTCGGCGGCACCCCCGCGCGGTACGTCGGCGGTCGATGCTTGCATTCGGCCACCTCAAGGCCTATTATACGACATCCGGCAGGGCATTACAAGCCGCCCGGTCCCGGCATGTTGCGTCCAGAGTCGCACGCGCTGCGGCCACAGAGGAAGGTGGGGGACGTGTCGTTCCTGGTCGATCTGCATACGCATACACGCGAATCCAGCGCCTGCGCCAGCCAGTCAGCCGACGAACTGCTGGCCCGGGCCATTCACGTCGGCCTGAACGGTGTGGCCGTAACCGACCACAACTGCATCGACGGCGCCCTGAAGGCCCAGCGCCTGGGACGGCGGCGAGGACTGGCCGTCTTCGCCGGCATCGAGGTGCTGACCGAGGAACTGGGCGACATTCTGGTCTACGGCGTCAAGCAGAACTTCCCGGACGCCCCAGTGAGCTTTCGCCGCCTGGCCCGCACTGTCGAGCGAGAGGGAGGCGTGATGTTTGCCGCCCATCCGTTCCGCCAGCAGGTGCACAGCGGCCTGTGGACCTACTTCGAGGACATCGGCTACGACTGGCGGCGGGCCATGGTCCTGCCCGACCTGGTCCAATCGCTGACCGGCGTGGAAATCTACAACGGCGGCTGCACGCCCGAGGAGAACGAGGCGGCGGCCATGTTCGCGGGACGGTTCCGGCTCCGTGGCATCGCCGGCAGCGACGCCCACGGCCAGTGGCGCGTCGGCTGGTGCGCCACGGAGTTCGAGTACGAGCTGCGCAGCGACGAGGAACTGGTCGAGGCCCTGCGGCTGGGGCGGTTCCGCGTCTCGCGGATGCAGAGCGAGTTCGACAGTGACCGCGAGCGGGCCGTGCACCTGAAGGCCATGCACAAGCTGCGCGGCCAGGAGTTGGCCGACTACGTCGAGCAGTGGATGCGACGCAAGCAGCGGCGGTCCTGAGCGGGCCGAGAAAACAGTTGACTTGGCGGGTCGCCCCGATAGACTCTCTCTGCCGCGGAGGCGGAAGGTTCCTCTCTAGGAAAGGCGTGTGCCGTGCTGGACCCGGAATTTCTGAAGCTCCTGGCGTGCCCGAAGTGCAAGGTGCAGCTCATCCAGGAAGACGAGACGCTGCTCTGTCAGGAATGCGGCCGCCGTTTTCCTGTTCGCGATGGGGTGCCCGTACTGCTGATCGACCAGGCTGAAGAACCGGTTGATTGACAGCCACGCCAGGACCCGAGCCGTCTCACCGCGCCGCCGCGACCCGGTGGTCGTTCTCTTTTTCCTGCCGAAAACGGAGGTCGTCGTGTGCTGGCGCTGATCAGCGACATCCATTCGAATGTGTCCGCCCTGGAGGCCGTCCTGGAAGACATCCGCAACCAGGGCGCCGAGGCCATTTACTGCCTGGGCGACGTCGTCGGCTACGGACCCAATCCCGGCGAGTGCCTCGACCTGGCCATGGAGTTCGACCTCTGTCTGATGGGCAACCACGATCACGCCGTGCTGCTGGAGCCGGGCGGCTTCAACACGGCCGCGGAGAAAGCCGTCTTCTGGACCCGCGAGAAGCTGGAGACCGAACCTGACGCGGCCGTCAGACGACAGCGGTGGGAGTTCCTGGCCGGTCTGGGCGTGCACCGCTTCGAGCGGCAGATTCTCTTCGTTCACGGGTCGCCGCGGCGTCCGTTGCACGAGTACATTTTTCCCGACGACCCGCAGGTCAACATGGAGAAGATGGCCACGATCTTCGACCGCATTCCGTCGGTCTGTTTCGTCGGCCACACGCACATGCCGGGCGTCTTCACCGAAGACTACCGCTTTCTGATGCCGTCGGACCTCGAGTCGCAGTACGAGATCGGGCAGCGTCGGGCGGTCATCAACATCGGCAGCGTCGGCCAGCCGCGAGACCGCGATCCGCGGGCCTGCTACTGTCTGCTCGATGGCAATCGCGTCGTCTGGCGGCGCGTGGAGTACGATGTCCAGGCCACGGTGCGGGGGATTCTTGAGGCCCCGGGCCTGGTAAACTTCAACGCACAGCGACTGCGCGACGGACGCTAGAGTCGCGCGGCATCGACCTAAGGAGCATCGATTGGGCAACAAAGACGCCATGGTCCGCATGCTGCTGTTCATGGTGCTGGGTGTCGTCGTCGTTCTGGCGGTACAGCACTTCACCAAGCGCGACGACACGGCGCCCCCGACCGGTGCCGACTCGGCCGTATCCACCGTGGACGCGACCGGGAGCGGCGACGCCTCGGCGTCCCTTTCGGGAGTCGGGTCGACCGTACGTTTTGAGTTCGGCGACCAGGCTGCCGACGCCGGTGAGGCCGATGCGCCGATCGTCCTCGGCCGGGCGGCCAAGGGTGGATCGTTCGCCATGGCCGTTACGGTGTCCCCGCGCGGGGCGGGCATCCGCCGGCTCCAGCTCAGCGACTACTACGCCTCGGTCGAGGACCGCAAGCTCTCGGACGAGCAGCGCGAGCATTTCCAACTGGTCCAGCAGGACGTCGGTCGCGTCGGTTTCGTCCTGACCCGGCTCGACCTTTCCTACGCGGACGGCCGGCCCGGCGAAGCGGTGCCCCTCGACATGCCGATCGAGTTGCAGACCCCGCTCGAACGTCTCAATGGCGGCGCGGGCGTCCACCTTGGAAGCATCGAGGTCTACGATCATCACCTGGACACCGGCGCCAAGATTCACCTGACGGGATGCCGCACGGTCCAGGATGTTGTCGGCAGGATCAACGCCAACGGTTATGTGCCGGTGACGGCCTCGCTGAGTCCGACGGGCAGGGGCTTGGTCCTCGTCGGCGCCAAGGACGCCGAGTTGAGCGTTAACGAAGTCGGCGACGGCACGGCGGCGGCCGACCTGGGCATTCTGCAGCCCAAGCCGCTCGACAGCGGCGTTACGCTGGTCGGCGGTCTGTTGGGTTGCGAGCCGGCCTGGGAACTCGACGGCGCGCCGTCGGCCGGCCAGGTGCGCCTGAAACTTGTGGTCCGCCGCGAGGGCGAGCCGCTGCTGACGCTCTACAGGACGTTTCGCCTGACCCAGCGAACCGCGGGCGACGACGATCTGTTCGGCGACGGCACGGCCTTCCTGATGGGCATGGATATCGAGGTCGTGGACCACTCGGGGCAGTTAAGCAGTTGCGCGATGACGATGCGCGGACCTGAGGGCCTGGTCAAGGAAGAGGCCCGCGGCGACGGTCGCATGGCCGTCGGCGGCTACATCGACAAGGACCGCTCCGCCGAGTTCAAGAGCGGCGGCGACGCCAAGGCGGCGCTGGAGCCGAAGGGGGCCAAGCACAAGTTCACAGCGCCGCTCGACTGGGCCGGCATGGTGGACAAGTACTTCGCCCTGGTGGCCACACCGGCCAACCTGGAGCAACTCGCCGGGCGCTTCGAGTATGCCGCCGCGTACCCGGCCTACACCGACGCCAAGGGCGACAAGGTGCCGGGCATCGTGATGCGGACGCATCCGATCCGTTTCGGGCTGCAGGACGGCCAGTCGCGGCTGACCGCGCAGTACTTCGTCTACGCCGGTCCCAAGGACGCCAACCTGCTGGAGAAGCCCCTGTTCCGCGACCGCAACCTGGCCGAGGTCATCAGCTACTCGCGCGGTTGCTGCGTGGACATTCCGGGCGTCGCCTTCATCAGCAAGGCCATGGTCTGGGCCATTGACCAGATCGCCCGGGTCGTGGCCAACAAGGGCTTGGCCGTTATCCTGCTGGTGATCCTCGTGCGGCTGCTGATGCTGCCGGTGACGCGCTACAGCCAGTTGTCGATGCTCCGCATGCAGGAGTTGCAGCCGGAAATCGCCAAGCTCAAGGAGCAGTTCAGCGACGACCAGAAGCGCGTGCAGATGGAGACGATGAAGCTCTATCGCGAGCGCGGCGCCAACCCGATGCTCGGCTGCGTGCCGATGATGTTGCAGATGCCCGTCTGGATCGCCCTCTACACGGGCATCCAGGTGGCGATCAGTCTGCGGCACGCGCCGTTTCTGCTCTGGATCCAGGACCTCGCCCAGCCCGACTGCCTCGTGCGGTTCGCGCCGGTCGACATCTGGGGCGTGTCGTTCATCGGCGGCTGGGCCGACTGGCAGCTCAACATCCTGCCGTTGCTGGTGCTGGTGTCGATGTTCCTGCAGATGAAGATGCAGCCGCAGTCGGCCGCGACCAGCCCCGAAATGGCCCGCCAGCAGCAGATGATGAAGTTCATGATGCCGGCCATGCTGCTGATTTTCCTGTACACGGCGCCCAGCGCACTGAACCTCTACATCGCCGTCAGTTCCACGATCGGTTACTTCGAGGGCAAGTATATTCGCTGGCACCACGCCCAGTTGAAGCTGAAGCCGCAGAAGCCGCGCAAGGAGAAGAAACAGGGTCCCATCGGTCGCTGGATCGAGTCCCAGATGGGCCAGGTCGAGCGGTTGCAGAAAGCCGCCAAGAAGAGCGACAACCCGTTCGAGAAACGCAAGCCGCGAAAGTAGGATCGGCCTGCCGTCCGCCAAGAACCCATGTAGCCCGGCCGCCCTCGGCCGGGACCGTGGGTCGGCGACGTGACCGCATGACGGCCGCCCGGCAACCTTTCCATGCACACCGACCACGACACGATCGTCGCCGTCAGCAGTCCTCTGGGCGGATCGCCGCGGGCCATCGTCCGGCTCAGCGGACCGCAGGCCTTCCAGTGCGCTGCGAGTGTCTTCAAGGCCGATCATCCCATCCCCGACGACGACACCTATTGCAGCCGTCGCGGCTTCGTCGCCGTCGAGTGCGGCTCGTTGCGGGCCGACGTCCCGGCCACGCTTCTGGTCATGCGCGGGCCGCGAAGCTACACGCGCGACGACGTCCTGGAACTCCACCTGCCCGGCAATCCGGCCTTGGTGGCCGAGACGGTCGCCTTGGTGTGCCGGGCCGGAGCCCGACCGGCGGCGCCCGGCGAATTCACGGCCCGGGCCTTCACCGCCGGCCGCCTCGACCTGGCCCAGGCCGAGGCCGTCATGGCCGTCATCAACGCCGGGGGGCTGCGGGCGCTCAGTGCCGCCCAACGCCTGCTGACCGGGGAACTCTCCTCGCAGGTCGAGTCGCTGGTCGATCGGTTGCGGCGGTTGCTCGCCCGGACCGAACTGGCCATCGACTTCTCGGACCAGGACGTGCCGATCCTCTCGGCCGACGAGGCGGCCGCCGAGGCCGCGCGGCTCCGCGACGATGTCGTCGGCCTGGCCCGGCGCAGCCGCGAGGTGACGCATCTCGACGGCGACCTTCGCGTGGCCCTGGTCGGCCGGCCGAACGTCGGCAAGTCCAGCCTCTTCAATCGCCTGGCCGGCGCCGAGCGAGCCATCGTCACCGACGTGGCCGGGACGACGCGCGACGAGTTGCGGCAAACCTTCGCCATCGACGGCGCCACGTTCGTTCTGTCCGACACCGCCGGCTTGGCCGACGCCGTGGCCGACCTGGCTCCGACCGACGACGACCAGCGCCGACTCCACGCGGCCGCCCATCGGCGAACGGTGGATGTCCTGGCTCGCGCCGAGCTGGTGCTTGTCGTGGTCGATGCCGCGCGGTTGGTGTCCGACCCGTCGAGCCGCAACGACGTGGATCGACTGCTGGCCACCTTGGCCGCACCGGTGATCCTGGTGCTCAACAAGTGCGACCTCCTGCCCGGCGGCTGCGACGGTTCGCAGGCCGACCGCGCGGCCGAGCTTGCCGCCGACCTGGCTCACGGGGCGCCGGTCGTGGCCGTTTCGGCCCTGACCGGTCACGGCCTGGAGACGCTGCGGGCGGCGGTCGTCCGGACGTTGCGGTTGGGCGACGTGGACCGCGCCTCGGACGGTCCGGCCGTGGTCGCGCGACATCGCCAGTGCATGGAGGCTTCGGCCGAGGCCCTGGAGCGGGCCGTGCTGGTGTGCTCGCAATCGGACGAGGCGGGCGGCATCGGCGAGGAGTTGCTGGCCCTGGAACTGCGCGAAGCGATCGACGCCCTGGGCCGCATCACGGGACGGTCGAGCCCCGAGGACGTGCTGGCCGATATCTTCGCCGGTTTCTGCATCGGCAAGTAGAGACAGTCGTCGCGTCCTGAAGGGCGAGCTTCGGGGGGCTGTGGGTGCCATGCTTGTGCTTGCACAAGCATGCCGACCGGCCAGAGCCCTATCGCATGCTTCTCCTTGGAGAAGCATGGCACCCGCTGTCGGCAAGTAGGCCGTGCCCGCGGCCTCCCGGCGAGGTCCGTTTTGGCTTGAACGCAAACGGGCGCTGAGTATACTGATGGTTCTTGACGAAACCCGAACTCTTTTATTAGGAGAGATTGTCGTGGCGAAGACGTCGAAAAAGGCGAAGAAGGCATGCACCAAGTGCTCGTGCGGCCCCGAGCCGGAGCACTATTACTTCACGAGCGAATCGGTGACCATGGGGCACCCGGACAAGGTGTCGGACCGCATCTCGGATTCGATTCTCGACGCCATGCTCGAACAGGACCCCAACAGCCGCGTGGCCTGCGAGACGATGGTTACGACGGGTGTGGCCATTGTCGCCGGCGAGATCACGACGACGGCCAAGGTGAACGTGCCGGACGTCGTGCGGCAGGCGATTCGCGACATCGGCTACACCGATCCGGCCATGGGCTTCAGCGCCGACAACTGCGCCGTGATGGTTGTGCTGGACCGCCAGAGTCCCGACATCAGCCAGGGCGTGACCGAAGGGCAGGGGCTGCACAAGGAGCAGGGCGCCGGCGACCAGGGCATCATGTTCGGCTACGCTTGCCGCGAGACCAAGGAACTGATGCCGATGCCGATCGACATGGCTCACAAACTGGTGCGCAGGCTGGCCGAGGTTCGCCGCAAGAAGATACTGCCTTGGGTCTGGCCCGACGGCAAAAGCCAGGTGACGGTCGAGTACTGCAAGGGCAGGCCGATGCGCGTGCACAACGTGGTCATCTCGACGCAGCACTCGCCCGACGTCAAGTATGCCACGATCCGCAAGGAGATCATCGCGAAGGTTATCAAACCGGTCTTCCCGAAGGGCATGCTCGATAAGAACACGATCTATCACATCAACCCGACCGGCCGCTTCGTGGTCGGCGGACCGCACGGCGACTGTGGCCTGACCGGCCGCAAGATCATCGTCGACACCTACGGCGGCATGGGCCGTCACGGCGGCGGCGCCTTCAGCGGCAAGGACCCGTCGAAGGTGGACCGCACGGCGACGTACATGGCCCGCTACGTGGCCAAGAACGTGGTGGCCGCCGGCCTGGCCGACCGTTGCGAAGTGCAGCTCAGCTACGCGATCGGCGTGGCCGAGCCGCTGTCGGTCAAGGTGGACACGTTCGGCACGAACGCGATTCCCGAATCGAAGATCTGCACGCTGATCCGCGACACGTTCCCGCTGAAGCCGAAGGAGATGATCGCGCACCTGAAGATGAAGCGGCCGATCTTCACCAAGACGGCTTCGGGCGGCCACTTCGGTCGCAACGATCCGGATTTCACCTGGGAGAAGACCGACATGGCGGCCAAGCTCCGCAAGGCGGCCGGGCTGAAGTAGTTCCGGCGACGACCGGCGCGGAACGATGATGTTAGTTCTGATACACCTCGGGCGCCCCGCAGTAAGGGGCGCCCGTTTCTTTTGGCGAGCGGCCCGGTCGTCGCGTTGACAAGGCCGACGCGGAATCCTAGAATGGCCGTCCTGGAAACAGCGCCCCCGAGGGCGCGACTATTGGAAAGGACGGACCCGGTTGGCCGAATCGCACGACGAAGCTGTTGCCGGCTGTGAGAAGATTCTTGGGTACGAGTTCCAGGACAAGTCCCTGCTGGTCAAAGCGCTGACACACGCCAGCGTCGCGTCGCATTACCTCGACAGCAACGAACGCCTGGAGTTTCTGGGCGACGCCGTGTTGGGTCTGGTGGTCTGCGAGGAACTGTTCCGCCGCTATCCGAAATTCACCGAAGGCGACCTGACGCGAATCAAGAGCGTCGTCGTTAGCCGCAATGCCTGCGCCACGGTGGCCATGGGCCTGGGCATCGATAAGTTGCTGTTCCTGAGCAAGGGCATGGAGACCGAGGGCGGCCTGCCGTCGAGCCTGTCGGCCTGCGCCTTGGAGAGCCTGATCGGCGCGGTCTACATCGACGGCGGGTTCAAGGTGGCCAGCGAACTGGTGCTGCGCCTGATGGAGCCGGAGATCGACCGTGTGGCCGAAGGGTCCCACGAACTCAATTACAAGAGCATGATGCAGCAGTACGCCCAGCACAAGGTCGGCCAGGCGCCGAACTACGAAGTGCTGGACGAGAAGGGGCCCGACCACAGCAAGGCCTTCGAAGTGGCCGTGATCCTCGACGGTCAACGATTCCCCAGCGCCTGGGGCCTGAGCAAGAAGGAGGCCGAACAGAAGGCCGCCAAGCGGGCCCTCGAAGCGCTCGGCGAAATCGACCCCGAGCCCGACGAGTCGGTCTCCGAGATCGATTAAGCTCCCTCCGGCAACTGATCGTGCGTGAACAGGTCGCGGTCCACCTCGCGCAGCAGGCGCAACGTGCGCTCCGCCATGATCGCGCTGTCGACCAGTCGGCACTCGGCCTCGGCTACGCGGCCCGTGACCAGGCATCCCCATTGCTCAAACAGCGGCGCCATCTTCGCGTAGTGGCGCGACCGCGCCCCCGCGTGGCGATGTTGCGGCGAGGGGATGATGCGGCCGTCGTAGTCCACGACCTCCAGCGGCTGCATCTCGGCCGTCAGGCTCTCGGGCACCGGGGCCCATTCCTCCACGCAGTGCATCATCGTATTCGACGACAGGCGGCAACCTAGGAACAGGATGCGGCCGCCGTGCTCGACAATGCGATGGTACGGCGACCCGATCGGCCCGGCGGACGTGCATGCTTCGTGCCCTTCGAGCAACTCGTCGCGCAGCCGGCCCCAGGCGGCCAGCGAATGTGTCGGATGCAGCGACCGCCGCACGCCCGGCATCGTCCGGAACACCTCCGTGACCAGACCCACGCGGCTGGCCGATTGCCGCACGTCGAACCGCGGATGCTCGGCGTTGACCGTGTCCCACGTCAGCGTGGGCATGACCAACGTGCCCTCGGTCGTCAAGACGTCCTGGAGCGCCGCGACGAGCGTCTGCGGCCCGCCCTCGACGCGGCCCAGGCTCTTCAGTGAACTATGCAGCAGCAGCACCTCGCCCGGCCGCACACCCAGGCGTCGCAATCCTTCGGCAATCATGTTGCGCGTCACGTCCATGCTCGATGCTCCACTCGCCACAGGCGGCGCTCGTCTCAGGTCAGGGGAATAAGGGCCACGGGTTCGGCCACTTCAGGCAGAATGGTTTCGTCCAACTCGACGCCGAGGCCCGGCCCCGACAGGGCGCGAATCCGCCCGCCGAAACCGAACCGCGTCCGCTGCAGCACCAGGTCCTTGCGGAGCAGGAACGATCCGTAGCTGTTCTCCAGGAACCGCACGGGCGGCGCCAACTGCAGGAAGACGCGTGCCGCCGCCGAGAGAATGCCGCTCTCGCCGACCAGGGCCCCGAGCATCAGGCCGATCTTGTTCGCGGCGGCCAGGTCCGCCAATCGCAGCGATTGCAGCAACCCGCCGTTCTTGGTGATGCGGATGTTCCAATAGTCGGCCGCGCCCAGGTCCGCCAGCCGCTCGGCGCTCCGCAGATCGATCAGCGACTCGTCGAGCATCACCGGCACCGACGATTCACGCCGCAGCCGCGGCAGATCCGCCTCGTCGCCTCGCCGCAGCGGCTGCTCCACGGCCGAAACCATGAAGTTCTTCAGCCACCCGCAGGCCTTCACCGCCTGGTCCATCGACCACGCGCCGTTGGCGTCCACGCGGAGAGTGGCCTTGCCCTTGATGAGCGACGGCTTCAGGCGGCGGAACGCGGCCCTGAGCAACGCCCGATCGTTGGACAGGCCGACCTTGAGCTTGAAGTCCTTCAGGCCGAACAGCCGCATGCGAAACACCTGCGAGGCCACGCGGTCGGGACCGCTCGTGCCGATGACTCCGGCGACGCGCGGAGCGATGTGTCGCTGGACCGGCCGCCCGAGGGCCTGCCCCAGGAACTCGGCCAGCGGCTGGCCGACCGAACGGGCGCAGGCGTCGAGGTACGCCAGTTCGCAGGCGCACCACGCGGCGTTGTGCCAGACGCCCATGGCGCTGCCCTCGGTGGGGCCGGTCGCCAACGGATTCTCGCCGCGGAACCTCGCCGCATACTCGTCGCGAATGATGTCGATGGCCGAGCCGATGGTCTCGCCGGTGACGTATGGTCGCGGGATGCCTTCGCCCAGTCCCTCGCTGCCGTCGTCGAGCCGCATGCGCACGAGGAGTCCCTCGTTGCTGTCGCGTGCAGCCGTGGCGTGCTCGAACTTCTGCCGCATCGGCAGGCGGTATCGGAACAGCCGCAACTCGACAGGGCGCGGGAGGTTATCGGGTAGCTTCAGGTCCATAGGTCGCAACACACAATCCGGCGGTCCGCGGGGCTTGGCAGTCCGCTGAAGAAGTCAGAGTCTATGTAGCACGCCCGCCCCGGGCGTGACGCCAGGCGGCAAACGACCGGTTCGGTCCGTGTCTCCCGGCCGAGGGCGGCCGGGCTACATTTCCTCAACGGGTTGCTCTGGCTCGCACGCGACGAGACCGGCCCCGGGCCGCACGAATCATAGCCCCGGCCGGGGCGGGGGCCAAGCATTTTTGTGGCCTAGCCGATTGCATTTTCCCCCGATGCCGGGTATCACACACGCGGTCAGCGTGTGCCGGGAGACGTGCCGCCATGAGCGTGCCGATTCGCATCGTTAATGTCGTCAAGACGTTCGGCCGGGTTCGGGCGGTCGACAATGTGTCGCTGGAGACCGAGCCGGGCGAACTCTACTTCTTGCTCGGCCCGAGCGGCTGCGGCAAGACGACCCTGCTGCGCGCCGTCGCCGGTCTGGCCGACATCGACTCCGGCGACATCTACCTGGGAGATCGCCGCATCACCGACGTGCCCCCACATCGCCGCAACACGGCCATGGTCTTCCAGAACTACGCTCTCTGGCCGCACATGACCGTCCTGGAGAACGTGGCCTTCGGGCTGGAAATCCGCGGCCTCGGCCGCAGCGAGCGGCGCCGCCGTGCGGGGCAGGCCCTGGAGACGGTCCAGATGGGCCATCTCGGCGACCGCAAGCCGAACCAGTTGTCCGGCGGCCAGCAGCAGCGCGTGGCCCTGGCCCGGGCCCTGGCCATCGAGCCCGACTGCCTGCTTCTGGACGAGCCGCTGTCGAACCTCGACGCCAAGTTGCGGCTCGAGATGCGAAGCGAAATCCGCCGCGTGCATCGCGAAACCGGACTGACCATTCTCTACGTCACGCACGATCAGAAGGAGGCCCTGAGCCTGGCCGATCGCGTGGCCCTGATGCGCGACGGCCGCGTCGAGCAGGTCGGCCCGCCGCGGGAACTCTATCACCAGCCGGCCTCGCGCTTCGCCGCCGAGTTTCTGGGCGAGACCAACGTGCTGCCAGGCCGCGTCCGGGCCGTGACCGATGGTGCGGCCGAGATCGCCTGTCCGTTCGCGACGCTGAAGGTCCGCGGCTGCGGCGGTCTGGCGACGGAGCGGTCGTGCGAGGTCCTGGTGCGGCCCGAGGCCGTGGCCGTCGTACCGTCGAACGTCATCCGCCCGACCAACGGCATGGCCGCAAAGGTCCTCGACGTGACGTTCCTGGGCGAACTGGAGCAGATCATCGTCGCGGTCGCCGATGGCCCGGAGTTGAAGGCGCTGCACGTGCCGCAACCGGCCAAGGCCGTCCGGCCGGGCGATGCCGTCTGGGCCTCGTTCCGCCCGGAAGACGCCGTCGTCTTCGCGGCGGACGAACCCTCATCGCAATCGGAGGCATAACGCATGGAGTCCTGCTTGAAGACACTGACCGTTCTGGCTCTGCTGTGTCTGGTCCTGCTCGCCGGCTGTGGCGGCGACGGCGGGAGCGATGGCGGCGCTGCGGGCGATACCGACGTGCTGGTCATCTATTCGCCGCACAGCCCGGCCATACGCAACGAGTTCGCGCGGGCCTTTGCCGAGCAGTACCTGGCCGACACGGGCCGCAAGGTCGACGTCCGCTGGCCCGACGCCGGAGGTTCCAGCGATCTGCTTCGCCAGGTTCAGGACAAGTACGCCGCAGGCATCCTCGACGTGGACGTCGTCTTCGGCGGCGGAGCGATCCATTCGCAACTGGCCGCTTACGGACTGCTCGAACCGTATCGCCTGCCGGACGACCTGCTTGCCGAACTGCCGAAGACCATCGCGGGCGAACCGCTTTACGATCCGGAGTTCCGCTGGTACGGCGCCGCCGTGTCGTCGTTCGGCCTGATCTACAACAAGAAGCTCGTCGCCGATCGCAAGCTGCCCGAGGTTCGCCAGTGGTCGGACATGGCGCGGCCGGAGTTCTTCGGCCTGGTCGGCGTGGTGGACGCCTCGCAAAGCGGCTCGGTCCGCAAGGCCTACGAGATTATCCTGCAGGCCTACGGCTACGAGCAGGGCATGCGGGTGCTGATGCTCATGGGCGGCAATGCCCGCAACATCGGCCGCGGGTCGAGCGAGATTCCCAAGGACTGCGCCCAGGGCTTCATCGCTCTGGGGGCGTGCATCGACTTCACGGCCGCCAGACAGTTGGCCAGCCCGGGAGGCGAGCAGCTCGGATTCATTCTTCCCGAGAACCTGACCGTGACCAACACCGACCCGATCGGCATCCTTCGCGCCGCGCCGCACCGGGACGTGGCCGAGCGCTTCGTCCGTTTCGTCATGAGCCGCCCGGGCCAGTTGCTCTGGTCCCTGCGCAAGGGAGCCGAAGGCGGACCGCGCGACGAGACCCTGGCCCGCAAGTGCGTCATCCGGTCAATCTACACCGAACGCAAGGCCGACCTCGCGGGCGACCTGACCGATCCGTTCACCGCGCCGACGAATACCTTCTACGACCAGCAGAAGGAGGACACGCGGATCAACATCTTCCCGGCCTACCTGAAGGCCATGATGGTGACCAACAAGCGTCTTCTGACGGAGGCCTGGGAGGCCGTCATCGCCGCGGGATGCCCCGACGACCTGGTGGCCGAACTGACCGAGCCGCTGGTCAGCGAGGACGAGATGCTGCGGTTGGCTTTCGAGGTCTGGGCGCCGCCGACCGATCCGTCCCTGAACGACGAGCAGCGACAGAAGGAGACCGATCGCCGCAACCGTCTGCGGAGCGACACGGAGCTGGGCTGGAGCGAAGGCTTCCGCGACCTCTACAAGAGGGTTGCCGAGAAGGCTCGCGAGCGGAAGAAGGATTGACGGCAGCAACGTGCGGCCGCGGTGGGGTGCCATGCGGCAATGCGCATGAAGGTGATTCGTGGGTGCCATGCTTCTGCTTGCAGAAGCATGCCGCTAAGCCAGTTGCGCGCGAGCACGCGTCTACAAGTAGACGCGTGGCACCCTCAGAGTTGTGGCCGGCACAACTTCGACGCAATGTCTTGTGTAACCGTGCCTTGCTGCGATGCGATGAGGAGTTCGTGCAAAATGCCGCATGGCTACCCCGCAGCCATGCTTGCAGTAATCAGCTTTCGGCATGCCTGCGGGGGCAGCCATGGCACCCGATGAAGAAGGATTGAAGTCGATTCCATGTCGAAGGACCTGGCCGCGAACATCTTCCGCCGCACGGGTTGGGACGCGCGGACCGCCGTTCCGGTCGTGCTTATTGTGGTCCTGATGGCCTTCTTCCTGGTCGTGCCGCTGGCCAACGTCTTCAAGCTGGCCCTGTGGACCAGCGAAGGCCCGACGCTGCACTACGTGGCCAATGCCCTGCGCAGCGGCACCAACCGCGAAGGCATTCTCAACGCCTTGCTCCTGGCCGTCATCACGACCGTCGCCACCACGCTGCTGTCGATGCCTCTGGCCCTGGCGAACGTGCGGCTCAAGTTCCTCGGCAAAGGGCTGCTCTCGGCGCTGCTGCTGGTGCCGATGATCCTGCCGCCGTTTGTCGGGGCGATCGGCATGCGGCAACTCCTCGGGCCGCAGGGCGTCCTCAACGCCGCCCTGGTCGCCCTGGGGCTGGCCGATCCGGCGGCGCCGACCGACTGGTTCATGGAGAATCGCTTCCTCGGCGTCGTGGTCCTGCAGACGCTGCACCTCTACCCGATCATGTACCTGAACCTCGTGGCGGCCCTGGCCAACATCGACCCGTCGCTCGAAGACGCCGCACGCAACATCGGGGCCTCGCGCGGCACGCTCTTTCGCCGCGTGACCTTCCCGCTCATGTTGCCCGGCTACTTCGCCGGCGCCATCCTCGTCTTCCTCTGGGCGATGACCGACCTGGGCACCCCGCTGATGTTCGAGTTCCGCGAGGTCATCGCCGTGCAGATCTTCAGCTCGATCTACGAGTCCGGCGCCCCGGACCCCAACGCCCTCGTGCTGATCCTGCTGGTGATGGTGGCCGTGATCTACTACGGCGCGCGGCTGATGCTGGGACGCGGCGGACACGAGATGATGGCCCGCAGCGTCCAGGTGCCGCCTGGCCGCCGCGCGGGGCCGGCCAGGACGCTCGGGTGCTGGTTGCTGTTCGGCGCGGTGATCCTCGCCGCCGCCATGCCGCACGTCATGGTCATCCTCACGAGTTTCTCGGACCAGTGGTCGGGCACCGTCCTGCCGCCGACGTTCACGCTGGCCCATCACCGCGAGGCCCTGGCCCACGACCTGACCTTGCCGAGCATCCGCAACAGCCTGTTCTACTCGTTGGCCGCAACCGGCATCTGCGTGGTCGTCGCCGTCTGGGTGGCCCACCTGCTGGTCCGTCGCAAGTTCCTCGGCCGCAATTTGCTCGACGCCCTGGTGATGTTGCCGCTGGCCATTCCGGGGCTGGTCCTGGCCTTCGGCTTCCTGAACTGCTACCACGACATCGGCAAGCGTCTGGTCGACTGGGGCCTCTGGAGCCGCAACTATCTGTATCCCGAGGCCAATCCGATTCTGCTCCTGGTCGTGGCCTACGCCGTGCGGCGGCTGCCCTACATGGTTCGTTCGGCGGTGGCCGGCCTCCAGCAGACCAGCCGCACGCTGGAGGAGGCGTCGCTGAACGTCGGCGCCTCGCCGCTTCGGACGCTGCTTCGGATCACCGTGCCGCTGGTGATGGCCAACCTGATCGCCGGCAGCATCCTGGTCTTCACGTTCAGCATGCTCGAAGTCAGCGACTCGCTGGTGCTGGCCAAGACGCGCGAGTTCTATCCGCTCACGAAAGCCATCTGGCAGATCTTCACCGACGAGTTCCGCACGTTCCAGTACGCCGTCTCCAGCGCCCTGGGCGTGTGGGCGATGGTCCTGCTGACGGTGTCGTTGCTGGTGAGCACCCGCCTCCTCGGCCGCAAAATGGGCGCCATCTTCCGGGCCTGAGCCTGCGGCTTTCCTCCTGACGACCGTTGTCGAATTGACCGGGCCCGCGTATCGCGGTAGGATGGTTGTCGCACGAGACGCGACCGTTGCAGTTGCCTCAAACGATTGGGAGGACAGTCATGGACGTTCCGAAGACCTGGGTGGCCATCGCTCTGGCGGCATCGGTCGTGTGTGTGTCGGCCGCTGCGGCCTCGGCCCAGCAGCCGCAAGACGCCAAGCCCGCACCTCTGGCCACGACGGGTTGGACGGCCACGACGCTGGACGAGGACCACGAGGCCGCCAAGGTCGCCAAGCATGCCCTGGAGTCCGGCAAGATCTTCGACGCCGAGTTTCACATGGTCGAGACCGGGCGACTAACGCCCGAGCAGCTTACCGCCGTCAAGCAGCGCGTGTCCTCGTTTCTCGTCGCGAGCCGCAGCATGTTTCCGGCCGTGCCGCGGTTTGCCTTTGCCGACGGTGTGGAGTTCGTGCTGAGCGAGACTTCGAGCGAGACGATTTCGTTTCTCCACGGCATGGCCGACGATCCTCAGAAGTACCCGTCGACCTTTGGTCTGCT
The DNA here is from genome assembly GCA_016935955.1 of Planctomycetota bacterium. Next base: position 8,016 of record JAFGPY010000230.1, on the reverse strand, counting down.
GACGCGCCAGAAGCGACAGGTCTACCTCGTCTACGTGGCCAAGGACAACTACGGCGACCTCCAGATGCTGCACCTGCTGATGTGGAAGACTCCCGACGGCTGGCGAGCCGCGAATTTCCAGCTTCACGCCGCGAAACTTTCGGGGCTCGATGCGGCCAAGGCCTTTGCCGCCGCGGAGACCGAAACCACCGCCGGGCGGCACGTTCTGGGCCTGGCCCTGTACGGTGCCGCCGGGGTCATGGCCCCTCGGACCGCCTACCGGCTCGGCGGCCTTCAGAAACGCCTGCAGGAACCCATTGCCACGCTGTCGAAGCAACTGGGGCTGCCCGACCGCCCGATCGACACGTTCCAGATGGGCAACACGCCGGTGCCTCTGCGGGGAGTCAACGCGGCTTCTCACAAGGGATGGCTGTACCTGCTCCTGTGGCACGACTGCCCGACCGCCGTGGCCGCCGCCGACGTGCCTGCCTTGCAGGCCCTGATGGCCGTCGAGTGCCTGAAACGATGGCCGCAGACGAAAGACTATTTTGGGGGCATCTCCCTGACAACCGCGGCGGCGGGCGAGGACCAGCGGCAGAAGACGATCAACAACAACTTTGCGGTTGCCGAACTGGAGAAGGCCGGCGACAAGACGCAGGACGCCACCGCGAAGGATCCCGCCGCCAAGCCGTAACCGACTCGGGCGCGACGGAATGCTGCCGCGTCAACCGACCTGGAGCATTTCACGGTTGTGAACGATTCGCATCCCGCCGCATTGCGGCGGGCTTGTGCGTCTCGCTTGTCGTGTGCCGAACAACAAACCCGCCACGGGCACCCCCAAGGCCTTGTGCAATGCCGCTTGGTGGCGAATCGTTCAGCGAGAGTCCGTGCGTGGAATCGGCGGGTGCTGGACGCTGTAGCGCGTCGCCTGGGGCAGGGGAGGCAGCGGCTCGATCTGGACTTCCGGCAGGTCGCCGGGCTTGCGACCCTGGTAGGCCGCCACCACGCGGGAGGCCAACGTCGAGCGGCCGAGTGTGGCCGCGAGGTACGCGTCCGACTGCTTCAGTCGCCGCCCAGCCAGCGTCCGCAGCGGATCCACGTTCTCCCAGATGCCGGGAGCCGCGGCCCGTTGCAGCCGCTCGCCGTCGGCCGTCCAGGTCGTCAGGAAACGTTCCGCCTCGGCGAACCGCGAGCTTGCCAGGCGGAAGACCTTGCTGCAATAAGCGTACGATTGCTGGGCCGCGTTAAACTGCCGCGTGCGGTACAACTCGTCGGCCAGATGCAACTGGTGTGCGGCCACGCGATAATGGCTCTCGCCCTCGCGCGTCAGGGCCATCGTCTTCATCACCACCGCCAGGGCGAGCGACTGTCGGTACGCGTGCAGGCTGTCGACGTAGTAGCGGTCCACCGGCACCGTCCGCGAACCGATCTGCACCGAACGGTCATCGGCCGGAATGGGGCGGGGGCTCAGTTGGTTGCCTTGCAGGTCCTGGGCTCGGATCTCGTTCTCGATGCTGCTCTCGGCCGACTCCAGGTAGCTCACCGCCCGGGTCAGTTCGCTGGTGGCCGCCGCATAGTCATCCGTCGCCGCGTCGTAGTCCTGCCCGACCAGGGCCCGGTCGCCGGTGACCAGCAGATCGTGGCTGGCGATCAGCCCCGCGCGGCCCTTGTTGTAGGTCTCCAGCGGGCCCCGGCAACCGACGGCGGCCCCGCAGAGCGCCAGCAACAGACTCGCGGTGATAACGGTTTTGTGGCCTTTCACGGATGCTCCTCGGACGTGACGGTTCCCGTAGTGTTCTCGGCCACCCTCGCAAGCCGATTGTACAAAAACTCATCAGCCGTCAACAACCCAAAAAGGACGGCGCGACGGTCAGGTTCCCGCCGCGCCGCAAAGGCATGATCGAACTCCGCAAGCTCATGTAGCCCGGCCGCCCTCGGCCGGGACGAGTGGCGCGGTGGGCCGCGTTCGGCGCAGCGGCTACAGCCGCCAGAGCATCAGCACCTCAGGCGTGCTCAGCGAGTTGATCGCGTCGCGGCTGACATTGACGACCGACCCGCTGCGGGCCTGTGCCGACAAGCCCAGCATCTGCAGCACTGACATCTGCCGGCTGTAGCAGATGATCCGCGCCGTCCGAATGCCGGCCAGCTTGCGAGCCTCGGCGATGGCATCATCAAACGTCCCGATCTTGTCCACCAGGCCGTTGTCCACCGCCGCCTGGCCCACGTAGACGCGGCCGTCGGCCAGCGGACGAATCTGCTCCAGCGTCATCTTCGGGCGGCCCTGGTCCACCATGCTCAGGAACCGTTCGTAGAATGGACCGATCAGCGTCTCCTGGACGTAGCGGAACTCTTCCTCGGTCATGTCGCGGAAGGCCGACGGCACGTCCTTGTACGCGCCGCTCTTGAAGGTGGTCGTCTTGATGCCCAGTTTGTCTTCCATCAGGCCCTGGACGTTCATCACCTGGCCGATCACGCCGATCGAACCCGTGATGGTCGTCGGCTGGGCGTAGATCGTCTCGCCCGACATCGCCACGTAGTAGCCGCCCGAGGCCGCCACCGAGCCCATGTGCACGACGATCTTCTTTCCGTCGGCCGGCAACTTCTTCAGCTCTTCGAGCATCATGTCCGAGGCCGTAGCACCGCCGCCCGGCGAGTTCACCTTCAGCACGATGCCCTTGACGTCGTCGTCCTCCAGCGCCGTGGCCACCTGCCGCTTGACGAACTCGTAGTCGGTGCCTTCGGTGCCGCCGAACAGGCCGCCGACCGGCGACTCGGTGATGACGCCCTCGACACGGATCACGGCGATGGCGTCGTTCGTTTCGGCCTCTTCGAGCACTACCGTGTTCAGCGGCGCCAGGCTGATCTCCATGCCGCCCTCGAATTCGCTGAAGTTGGCGCCGACGACCAGCAGCAGAACCATGTTCATCATCACGCTGCCCAGCAGCACCAGCAGCAACAGGCACAGCCCGCCGCGGCCCTTCTTCTGCGGCGGCGGGACCGGCTGAATCTGCACCTGTGGAGGCGGGGGCGGCGTCGGTTGCGGTTGGCTCGGGGGCATCTGTGTCATCGTCTTCTCCTTTAATGACCTCGGATTCTCGTTACGGGTTTCCCATCCTGCGACGAATCGTCGTTCGATCGTCAGCCGGACTTCTTGCGACTGCGCTTGAGCACCACCACGGTCTCGTCGTCGGTCGGCTGCTGCTTCGGGGCCGCACGGCCTGCAGCCGCCGGTTGCCGCGCCTCGGGCGCCACCGGAAGCTCGTCCATCTGGTCCTTCCTCAGCCGCACTTTGTCGCGGCTCTTTCGCAGGTGGCTCATCACGCGGCCGGCGGTCTCCGCGGCCGCGGACTTGCCGTCGTCGCGGCGGCTGACCGCGCTCGGCCACACCAGTCGCCGCGAGGCCACGTCGAGCACCAGCAGGCACACCCCCGCCACGAGCAGCGGCGTCCAGATGCTGCGCAAGGCGCTGACCTGCTGCTCCTGCCGGCGGAAACTGCCCGCCAGGTCGCCCGCTACGAACCGTCCGCCCGCCGTGTCGGCCACCTGCTGAAGCAGCGTCAGGTTCGGCTCCATGCTGCGGTACTCCGGCGGATAGCTGATCACGGCGCCCACCGAGTCCACGCGGCGGTCCTGTTTGTCGTCCACGACGGCCACCTGGTACGCGCTGCCCGTGGCCCGGGCCTCGAAGCGGCCGGTGTATCGTCCCGGCCCGCTCTGGTGCAGCGTCACGCTTCGCGGGTCTTCCGACGGGTCCGGCGAAATCACGTTCGCCGACAGCATCTGCCCGTTGATGAAGTTGCCCTCGCTGTCCACCGCGTCGACGATCACCTCCACCATATTCCCCGACGTCACGGTCTGCGTGCGAATGTCGCTGCCCGTGGTCTCGCGCATCGTCCAGCGGACCACCTGCGCCCAGAACCGATCGTACCCATCCCAGTTCACCCAGTCGCGGGCCCAACGGTCCTTGGCGTCGCTGGCGAACACGGTCGCCTTGCCCAGCCCATACCGCCAGCGAGCCAGCAGCGGCTCGCCGTCCTTGGCCACCAGCAGCACCTCGCCTCCCTCGCGCGGGCGCGTGACCACATAACCGTACAGCGGCGGCGCCGCCGTCCAGTTGATCTCTTCGATCATCTCGGCGCTGGCGACGCGCCCGGCGGCGAAGCCCTTCTCCACTTCGACGATGGCCCTGCGGCTGACGATATAGGTGTCGCGCGTGAAGATTTCCGGCAAGGCCTTGGCGTTGCTGGTCAGGTAGAACCGTCCGCCGCCGTGATTCTCCGCCAGCATGCGGAGGAACCCCACGTGCGGGTCGCCCGGTCCGCCCAGCCCCACGGACGTCAGGGTCACGGGATAATCGCCCTTGAGATGGCTGCGGGCCAGCGCGAAGCAGCCGTCCTGCTGTTCGCTGTCGGTCGCGTCGGCGAAGAGGATGATGTGCCGCGACTGGGCGTCGCTTTGGGCGAGTTCCTTGTACGCGGCTGCAATGCCGCTGCGGACGAAAATGCCCCCGCCTCCGCCACGGTTGCGGAGCACGTCGGACGACAGCGACGCCTTGTTCGAGGGCGTCATCGGACGCAGGCCGCCGTCCACCCATTTCGGGGCCGTGTCGGTCATGCAGACCGCCGCCTGGTCGTACTCGTCCAGCAACTGCAGGGCATTGACGCAGGCCTGGTTGGCCAGGTCCATCTTGGTCGCGCCGCCGCCCACCGGCATAGTCATGCTGCCCGACTGGTCCACGACGATTACCAGGGCCAGGCTGGCCAGGTGCTTCTCGCGGTCCAGGTGCAGGTCCACCGGCAAGGCCTCGGCCACCGGCGTGTCCAGGTAACCGCCCGTGGTCAGGCTCTGTTGTCCGCCGATCATCACCAGGCCGCCGCCGAGCTGTTTGACGTAGCTCTCGAGCAGCTTCATCTGCCCCTCGTTCATGGCCACGGCCGGCACGTCGCTGAGGATGATGCAATCGTAGCGGGCCAGTTCCTCGATGGTCTGCGGCACGGCCTGCATCGAGCCGACGTCGACCATGAAGCCGCCCTTGTCGCGCCCGGCCGCACTACGCAGAGCGTTCTGCAGACGGCGGGCATGGTCGGCCTGGCCTTCCAGGTAGAGCACGCGAGGCGTACCGTAGACCTGCGTGTAGGCCAGCCCCACGTTGTTGACCGCCAGCGTGTCGCTCCCGGCGGCAGGCTCGACGAGCACCTCGTAGCGGACGAAGCCCGGCTCGCTGATCGTGTCGCTCGGCAGGTCGATCAGGTTGGCCCCCTCGCGCAGGTCGACCGGCCCCTCGGCGATGGCCCGACCGTCGCGGAACACGCGGACCGTGGCCTGGCCCGCGCGGCTGGCCTTGATGCGCGTCTTCAGGCTGATCGGCTGATCCGGACGCGCCCGCGCCGGGACCACCACGCTGTCGACCACGATCTCGTTCTCGTAACCCGTGACCAGCGGACACGTCAGCACGTCCACCTGTGCCGCCGCGGCGGCGCGAACCTCTTCCAAGGCGTTGCCCAGGTTCTCGTTGCCATCGCTGAGCAGGACGATCCGTTTCTGGTATCCCTGGCGGAACTGGCTCACGGCGAATCGCACCGCGCGGCCAATGTCGGTGAAGTCGCCGACGGCCGGATCGATCCGTTTCAGCTCGAAGTTGTCGTCGCGGACGCTCGTCGGGCGCGCCAGCAGCGGACGCTGCCCGAAGACGATGATGGCGAAACGGTCGTCGTCTCTCATTTGCGGCAACTCGCGGGCGATCTGTTTGCGGGCCTGTTCCAGGGCCTTCGAGCCCGTGCTTCGCGAACCGTCGACCAGGAACATGACGCATAGGTCGTCGCTGTACCGCGACCACCGCACGTCCGCCAGCGACAGCACCAGGGCCACCACCAGGACGACGCGGACGACGGTCGATACCCACCACCGCGCGCCGCGTAGCGGGGCCTGCGTCGTCCAGGCCAGGTAGCCGATCGGCGCGAGCACAGCCAGCAGCAGCAGTGCCCAGGGCTGACCGAATTCCAGGGGAAGGTTCATGGCCGATTCCGTAACGAGCCGTCTTGTGCGGCGCCGATCCGCAAGAGCCGATTATACGCCGCTCGGCAGGCCGGGTCAATCGAGCGCCCTTGACACTGTGCGCCACGACCCCTAGTATCGCATGCGGGTGCGACGACTTCATTGCTGCCGCGGGGTGCCATGCTTCTGCTTGCAGAAGCATGCGAAGGGTCAGGAGTGTTCGGCATGGCGGCAGACAACGGCCGCCATGGCACCGCAGGATGTAGGGTGGCTGCTTGCCGTCAGGTCCCGAGCTTGTCGAGGGGCAGCCACGCGGTTTGACGGCAACGGTGGTTGCGAGCAACCACCCTACGCCTGCAGCACGTAGGGGCACGGCCCGCCGTGCCCGTCGGGGGAGCAGGCATGCCGCATACCACGGTCCATTATCGAGGGGAGGCGTATCATGACCGAATCCCTGAGCAAACGCGATCGTCTCGTCCGCGTCGTTCGCGGCCAACCCGTTGACCGGCTGCCGCTGAGTCTGTGGCGACATTTCTACGTCGAGGAGACGGCCGCCGAACCGCTGGCCGCCGCCCTCTGCCGCTGGCATCGCAGGTTCGACTTCGACTTCTGCAAGATCAACGTCCGCGCCCAATACCACACCGAGGGCTGGGGCTGCAAGTACGCCTACTCGGGCCAGGAGCACGTCAAGCCGCAAACTGTCGACCTGGCCGTGACCGAACCGGGCGACTACGCCGGCCTGGAGCCGCTGGACCCGTGGAGCTGGCCGTTCGGCGAGATGCTCGACCTCGTCGGCCTGCTTCGCGAGGAACTGGGGCCCGACGAGGTGCTGCTGATGACGGTCTTCAACCCGATGAGCGTGGCCCTGGACCTGGCCGGCGGCCCGGAGCCCCTTGCCGCCGCGGTCCGCAGCAACTCTGCGGCCGTGCACCGCGGCCTGCGGGCCATCACCGACACGTTCCGCGACTTCGCGCGGCTGTGTCTCGACCAGGGGGCCGACGGCCTGTACTTCGCCACGACCTACGCCGCGACGGCCGACCACTTCACCGTCGAGCAGTACGAGGAGTTCGGCCGTCCGTACGACCTGGAGATTCTGGAGGAGGTCGAGGGGGCCTTCCTGAACATGCTGCACGTCTGCAAGTCGGCGTCGTACGTCAGGGAGTTGGCCGATTACCCGGTGCAGGTGATCAACTGGGACACCAACGACGCGTCGAATCCGACGTTGGCCCAGATGCGCTTCGCCTGCGACGAGCGGGCCCTGGCCGGCGGCCTGTCGCGACAACTGTTCGACCAGCCGGAGGCCGGCGAGCGGCTCGTCGAGGAATTGCGGCAGGCCCGGGCGATGATGGGCGAACTGCCGTTCATCGTCGGCAGCACCTGCACCATCCCGACCGAGACGCGCGAGGAGAACATCGACGTCGTGGTCCGCGCTGTGCGCAGTGCGACGTAGGGGCACGGCCCGCCGTGCCCGTCGAAATGATCGGGTGGGTGGCATGACGCTCCGGGCACAAGCCCGCCGCATTGCGGCGGGATACGACGGCGTGCAAGCGTTCGATCCCCCAGCGGTGCTGGGGGCTTGTTGAGGGGCACCCGACCGGCGTGCCGTTGTGGAATCAATAAGGACAGGGAACAAACCATGACCGACGACAAGGGCCAGATCATCATCTACGGCGCCGACTGGTGCCCCGACTGCGACCGCATCAAGCGGCGGCTGATCGATTGCGGCCGCGACTTCCGCTACGTCAACATCGAGACCGATCCGCAGGCCGCCGACCGGGCGGTCGAGCTGGCCGGCGGCAAACGCGTGCTGCCGGTGATCGTCTCGGGCGAGACGGTGCTGGTGAACCCGCAGGGCGAGCAACTCTGCCAGACCCTCGGCCTGCAGGCGACCGGCCGCGAGGGCAAGGTCTGCGACTGCATCATCGTCGGCGGGGGGCCGACCGGCCTGGCGGCGGCCATCTACACCACGCGCGAGCAGTTCAAGACCGTCGTGCTGGAGAAGATGGTCGTCGGCGGCCAGATCCTGACGACGGCCCAGGTGGA
>JAFGPY010000229.1 GCA_016935955.1 Planctomycetota bacterium | reverse complement strand
TTCATAACGTCTTGGGGAGTGTCCGTCTTCCGGTTATCTTGTCGCCGCGTTGATCGGGCAAGGGGGCCGTCGCCGCGGCATCAATAGGCATCGTAACGGACGATTTCTTCGAGTGTCTTCCGCGGGCGCGCCGCCGGGGACTCGGCCGGGTGCCCCAGAGGCAGCACGTGCGTCGCGATAACACCCTTTGGCAGGCCGATCACTTCACCCACCTTGTCGGCGTCGAAGGCTCCGATCCAGCAGGTCCCCAACCCGAGTTCCGTGGCGGCAAGGGTCATGTGGTCCACGGCGATTGTCGTGTCCACAGCGGCGCCGCGAAGCCCGCTGCTCATGGTCCGCTTCGGGTCCGTCGCGCAGGCCACAATCACCACCGGGGCCTGGGCGATGAACTTCTGGTTGTGGCAGGCCGCGACCATCTGCTTGCGCTTGGCCGCGTCGCGAACGACCACGAAGACCCATTCCTGTCTGTTACTGCCGCTCGGGGCCAGCCGGCCCGCATCGAGCACCTGCCGCAAATCGTTGTCGCCGACCGGGCGGTCCGTGTACGAACGGATGCTCCGTCGCTGGGCGATAGCTTCCATGGTGTTCATCGATCCTCTCCTTTCCGTTCAGTCGCCAATCCGTGTCGGGGAGTTGTTCCGCAACTGGACGCCCAGACTACTCCATGGCCGGGCCGAAATCCAGACCGCACCGGCAAGTATCTTGCGGAGGCCAACCGCCGATTCCGCAGCGGCAGGCGGCTTATCGGACGCTTTGCCTAAAGCGACGAGCCTGTTCCTGTCGATGCTTCACAGGATAAGGCGATGGTGCCGCCATGGTTATGCCGTGGCGGGTACAGGATATTGCTGTGGAGTGCCACGTGGCCCAGACCGCCCTAGCCCCGGTTGATGCGTTCATCGACTACATGACCGTCGAGTGCGGCCTGAGTCCGAACACCATTCTGGCCTATCGTAGCGACCTGGCCAAGTTCGGCCGCTTTCTCAACGACGAGAACCTGGAGCATCCCGAACGCGTCACCTCGGACGAGGTCGTGGCCTTCCTGCGTTACGAGAAGAACGAGGGGCAGGCAGTCACCTCCATCAGCCGCTGCCTGGTCGCCATTAAGATGTTCTTCCGCTTCCTGGTCATGGACTCCCAACTCGACCGCGACATCACCGCCGTGCTCGAAAGCCCGCGGGTCTGGCACACGTTGCCCAGTCTGCTCAACCGCACCGAAGTGGAACGGCTGCTCAGCGCCCCGAAGGACTCCGAACGCATGGGCCTTCGCGACCGCGCCATCCTGGCCACTATGTACGCCACCGGAACGCGAGCCGGCGAGGTTGTTACGCTGAAGGTCGAAGACGTGAGCTTCGAGTACCGCTACATCCGCTGCTTCGGCAAGGGGTCCAAGGAACGTATCGTTCCCATAGCCGCGCGCGACCTGGAGGTGCTGCGTCGCTATCTTGACGACGAGCGATCCCGGCTGGCCCACGGCAAGGTCACCAGCTACGTCTTCCTGACCAAGAGCGGCAACCGCCTCAGCCGCGAGAGCATCTGGCGGATCGTCAAGAAGTACGCCGCCCGGGTCGGCCTGAACGCCCGGGTTTCACCGCACACCCTGCGGCACAGTTTCGCGACGCACCTGCTCGCCAGCGGCGCCGACCTGCGCAGCGTTCAGGAGATGCTCGGCCACGTTGACATCGCCACTACGCAGATCTACACCCACATCGACAAGGACCGCCTCAAGGCCATTCACAAACGCTTCCACCCGCGGGCGTGAGACCCTGTTGTTTCCGTCGCAGCGTCCCGTAGTGTGCCGATCAACCCCGAAGTCGATGCAATCCCTCGTCGAGAATCCTGTCCGTAAGCAGGCCCTCAGTGCCCGACGACGCATTCGCTTCACGGCCGGCTAGGACACGCTCGATGTGTCGAATCAGACCCAGGTGCGGGGCAGGGTACGGATCGAAGCAGAACTCCTCGACGGTCTCGCCGATACGCAAATCGAACGTGTGACCGTCGAGCCGGGGCGATTCAATGACGCCTTCTGTGCCGGCGATGACGAAACGGTCCGCCCATCGCCGCGAAACGAAGTTGCCCGCGATGCTGCACAAGGCGCCGTCGGCAAAACGTACCGACAGCGAAACCGCCTGCTCGACCCGACTGGCCGGATCGAACGTCGCCGTCAGGCCGCAGACCTCGTCCGGATCGCCCAGCAGATAGACCATCAGGTCAATACGGTGTGAGACAACGTCCACGAACAACCCGCCGCCGCTCGTTTCCGGCTGCACACGCCAACCGCCTCCCCAGTGAGTGTCGGGAGCGGGGGGCTGGGAGTAATCGATCTGTGCCGTCACCGGGCGGCCAATGCGGCCGGACGCGATCAGTTCTTTCATCTTCAGCACGTGCGGATGGAACCGGCGGTAGTAGGCCACAAACAGCTCGACCTCCGCAGACTTGCAGGCAGCGATTATCTCCCGGTCTTCGGTGGCCGACAGACCCATGGGTTTCTCGACCAGGACGTGCTTGCCTGCGCGAGCAGCCGCCAGAACGTATTCCTTGTGCGACGACGGCGGCGTGGCGATATAGACGATGTCCACCTCGGGATGACCAATGACCTTGTTCGCGTCATCCGTGCACAGCGCAATGTCGTGTGCCTTGGCAAACGGCCGGGCCATTTCGGCATGGCGGCGCATCACGCCGACAATGCGGCTGCCGCCGGCCTGTATGATCGACGGGCCGCTCTTCTTTTCGACTACGTCACCGCAACCGATGATGCCCCATCCGAGGAGTCCCGTCATTACTTGTCTTCCCCTTCGCCGGCTCCTGCCGCCGGCTCGGCCTGCTCGGTCTCAAACGCGCCAACATCGTACGCCTTGCCCTGCGGCCGCTTGACGCCGCGAAGGTCGGCGTCAATGGCCTCGACGGTCATTCCGGTGTCGATGCCGGGCGAACCGGGTTTTAGGCGGAAGTCGCCATTGGCCGGATCAACGAACTGCGGCTCGGCCGTGAAGTCGTGCTCGCCATACTTGCGGTTCTCGGTGCCGAAGATCATGTTGTAGTCGCACTGCGGCTTGGGGCCCTCGGTGTCGAACCGGATGCCGGCGTCGGGCTCCTTCCACCCGTAGGCCTTCACGGCGCGGTCGCGGCCGACGTAGGCGATCAGGTTGTTGCGGACCACCGCCGTCTCGCATTGCTTGCCCTGAAGCCACACGGGGTACGCGCCGCAGTTGATGAACGTGTTGTTCTCGACGGTGACGTGTGCAAAGGCCTTAGGCATGACGCCGACATAGACCGTGTTGACGAACAGGTTGTTACGGTATGTGATGTGCGACGATTCCTTCCTCTCCGTGCCCATCGGCTCGCTGGCGTGCGTGGCGTTGAAACAGCGATTGTTCTCGATCAGGATGCGGTGGCTGGAGGGCCAGATCCAGGCGTCCCAACTGGCGAAGAAACAGACGCCCATCCCCTTGATGAGATGCTCTTCCGGCGCCCCGTGCAGATAGTTGCCGCGGAACGTAATGTCGTCGCCCGAGAAGAAGGCGTACTGTGTCTTCTTCGGCTTCTTCTCGCCGTTTTTTTCTTCCATCACGGGCACCAGCGTGTCGATTTCGTTGCCCTCGACCAGCGTGCCGCTGTTGGCGAAAACGCCGCGGAAGACGTTCTTCATCAAGTTGCCTTTGACCAGCGCCTTCTCGCCCGAGAAGACGGCCGTACCGGTCACATCGTGGACAAAGTTGTCGACCATGCGGCAGCCGGTGCGGGCTGTCTTGCGGTGGGTCTCGCCGGCGAAGATGCCGTTGGCGTTCGTTGCGTCACTGGTGATCTCGAAACCTTCAATGCTGATGTAGTCGCCCTGGAGGACGAAGCCCTTGACACACACCTTCCGCGACGGCTCGGACCGCAGCGTCACCAGCTTGTCCTCGGCGCCCGAGGCCGTAACCGTGATCAACTCGTTGTACTGGCCGGGCTTGACGACGACCGTGTCCCCGGCGGCCAAGTCCTTGACCGCATGCCCGATCGTCTTCCACGGCGCGTCCGCGGAACCGTCGTTGCCGTCTGCGGCCGACGCATGGCCGGCGTCGACGTAATACGTCGTCGCGCCTGCCTGCCCTGCGATTCCCAGCGCAAGGGCCAGCACCAGAATCACTCCTGCTGACAACTGCGATTTGGTTTTTGTCATCGCGTGATCTTCCCTTCCTTTATGGCTTTTTCGACGTCCTTGAGCTCTGCCTTATTCGCCGAGATTTTGCGGATGGCCTCGGCCACCTGCTTCATCTCCGTTTCGCCGTTGGTCGGCTGAACCTTGATCTCGACGTTGATGCGATCGCAGACGGCGTCGGCCACCGGTGTTGAGACATTGCGGTAGTCGACCGGCCCGCCTTCGTGCAGCGGGCAGGAGAACGGGCACCCGCGGCCGAAGAAGTCGGCCTTCGGGAATGTCGGCCAACGCTGGATCGGCATGTAAAAGATGTGTACCGGAATGCCTTCAGCAATCAGGGTCTTGACGAACGTCTGCCGCGACACGCCGAAGACCGACTCGTCATACTGCAGGATCAGGTTGTAGTACACCGGTCTGGTGTCCGGCAGCCCCGGCAGGGGAGTGATACCCTCGACGGTGCCCAGGGCATCGAGCAATGTGGCGACGTTGGCTCGCCGCTTGGCGTTCTGTTCATCGAGCACCTTGATCTGCTCTGCCCCGATGGCCCCATAGAACTCGCCCATCCGCCAGTTCCGTGTTACGGCCGTCCACGAGAAACCGCGCATCTGCCGCATCCGTTCGGCCGCCTCGGCATCGTTGGTGATAACCATGCCGCCTTCACCCACCGACAGGTTCTTCTTCAGTTGGAAACTGAAACACCCGAAATGGCCGATCGTGCCGACCTTCCGTCCCTTGTGCTCGGCGCCATGAGCGTGAGCACAATCTTCGATCACAACCAGATTGTGTTGCCGGGCGACGGCCATGATGGCGTCCATGTCGCACGGGTAACCGTTGACGTGCACGGCCATGATGGCCCGGGTGCGCGGTGTGATCTTCCGCCGCACATCTTCGGGGTCGAGCCCCTGGCTGGTCCTTTCGCAGTCGACGAACACCGGAATGGCGTTGTTCTCGACCGCGACCATGCCTGTGGCCACGAAGGTGTATGACGGCACAATGACCTCGTCGCCGCAGCCGATGCCGGCTGCCGCCAGGGCCGCCTGAAGGGCCACGGTGCCGTTGGCCACGCCCACAGCATGACCGATGCCGTGGTAGGAGGCAAAGGTCTCTTCGAACCGTCCGACTTCCTTGCCCGTCTGGGCACAATACAGATTGCTTTCCGCGACTCGCGCGATCGCGTCTCTTACCGCCTGGCCGTACTGCGGCCAGACTGGCCACGGCTCGCCCCGCACCGGCGTGCCACCAAGGATCGCCAACTGCCTGCCCATGTCCCAGACCTTCCTTTCGCAGGTTGCTTGCTGGCCGCAGACCAGCGCGGCCGCCTGTCTTTCCTCAAATCAACCATATACCGGAAGGGGCGCGCCGGCAATCGGCGGTCCTTATGAAAGACTATGCGCATCTTAAGGTGGTCCGGCCGGCGATGCGGCGGGGACTAATCAGTGTTCGCCGACCGTCGGCCGCGGAGATGGTATCGGCCGGGCGTGGCGCCGGTCGCCTGTTTGAAGACTCGGTTGAAATGGCTGATGTCCGAATAGCCGACGCTCCAAGCGACCAGCTTTACCGGATGGCCGGTCCGTTCGAGCAGCAGCCTTGCCTGCTTCAGGCGACAATCGCGAACGTACGTCATCGGCGGCACACCGACTACCTCGCGGAAGCGGGCGGCGAAATAGGTCGGCGCCAAATGGGCCATCCTGGCCAGGTCGGCGAGACTGCACTCCTCGGCGAAGTGACGATCGATCCAACTCTGCACAGTCAGAATCAGTCGCGTCGTGCGGTCCGACGTCGCAGCCGTCTGCTCCAGCAGCATGAGCCGCAGGAAGAGTACGGCTGCCTCCACAGCCAGCCCGCCAAGCAGCGACAGCTGGGCTGGGGCCTGACGGTTCTGCTCAACCACCGCCTCCTCGGCCAGGCGTTCCAGTACGGTGTAGACATCGGGAGCAACCACTTTCCGCCACGGCAGCCGCTGCTTCCACGTCTTCAGTTTCTCCAACATGGTCGCCTGGGGCCCTCTGCGGGCGGCGACACCCTCGAACGCCTTCGGGTGGATATGGATTGCGGCCATACTGAAATGGTCCTTCACCTCGATGGCGTGGACTGTCCCTGCGGGCATGAGCAGAATCTCGCCGGCCGTAAGGTGCGTCGGCTCTCCGTCGTCGAGCCGATAGATGGCCTCGCCGCTCAGGGCCACATTCATTTCGTGTTCCTGGTGCCGGGCATCGGGCCGATAGAAGTCGCTCTTGCGGTGACTGATGATGGCCAGGATCGGCACATCCGGCCGCGTCCAACGTCGCATCGGTGGCATCATAACCGGCCTCTCCAAGCAGGAAGTTGATAATGCAGGATAGCAGAAACCCCGAGCGGTTGCATCCTGCCAGTTGCCACGCGGGGCTGCGAAATCCGCCTTGCCCGAAGACGCTGACCGGCTATAATCACGCCCGACTATTGATACCTTCAGAACGGAGACAGACTGTGAAGCGACCCAAGATCAGCGTCATCGGGGCGGGCAACGTCGGGGCCACCTGTGCCCACTGGGCGGCCGTGAAGGAACTGGGCGACGTCGTTCTCGTGGACGTCGTTGAAGGCATGCCGCAGGGCAAGGCCCTCGACATGGCCGAAGCCATGCCCGTGGCCGGATGGGACGTCACGGTTACCGGATCGAACGACTACGACGCCACGGCCAACAGCGACGTGGTGATCATCACCGCCGGTCTGGCCCGCAAGCCCGGCATGAGCCGCGACGACCTGCTGGCCAAAAACACCGAAATCGTCTCCTCGGTGACGGCCGAGGTCGCTCGCCGCAGTCCGGCCGCCAAGCTGATCGTGGTCTCCAACCCGCTCGACGCCATGGTCTACGTGGCCCAGAAGACCAGCGGCTTCATCCCCAAGCACGTCATCGGCATGGCCGGCGTGCTCGACTCGGCCCGCTTCCGCTGCTTCATTGCCGCCGAACTGGGCGTCAGCGTCGAGGACGTCACGGCCCTGGTCCTGGGCGGCCACGGCGACTCGATGGTGCCCCTGGTCCGCTACTGCTCGGTCGGCGGCGTGCCGCTGGCCCAGATGATGAGCGCTGCGAAGATTGAGGAACTCGTCACTCGCACGCGAAACGGCGGCGCGGAGATCGTCGGCCTCCTGAAGACCGGCAGCGCCTACTATGCCCCGAGCATTGCCGCCGTGGAAATGGCCGAGGCCATCATCCGCGACAAGAAGCGCATCATGCCCTGCGCTGCCTACTGCCGCGATGAGTACGGCGTGGGCGGCTACTACGTCGGCGTCCCCGTCAAGCTCGGCGCCGACGGCGTGGAACAGATCATCGAGGTCGAACTCGACGCGTCCGAGCGTGCCGCCCTTGACGCCAGCACCGAGCACGTTCGCCAACTCGTCGCCTCGCTCAAGCTCTGACGGAGCCAACTCAGCTGCGGGGGGCGCATGATCAAGGTTTCATCACTTGAAGTCCGCGGCGCCGACCTGGACCAGAGCTCCTCTGGTATGGGCATCGCGCACATTCGTCAACTCTTTGGCGACGGAATTCTCTTGGCTAATGCCCTCGAATTCATCGAGTGGGATGAACGAGCTGCGCAGATGATTGTCTGCGAACAGTGCGGGATGGTAGGATGCGCAGACGGTGGCTGGGTTGCCTTCCGATCCTCTGGGGATCTGGTGTTGCTCATACCGGCCTTTTCGGCCATGACCGCTCCCGATGAGGATCAATACTACGCCTACAAGGGTTATCAGCCACCTGCCTATCTCAGAAATCTTGGGATCATGTACCTGGAGCGACCGCAGTACGAGCGGCTGTGCAGCCTGCATTCGGTGTTTCCGCCCAGGGAAAGTCTTTTTTCCTTGTCGGGTCGCGAGCTTGCCTGGGTGACTCAATGGGAAGCGCCGGCACGTGCATGGGGAAGCTTTCCCGAACCGGGCGCGCCAAGGCGCGAGTTGCTTGTTGCTTCATCGGAACAACTCGGCGATACGCTTGCAACACTGTCGGACTTGCTGGACAGGGCGCAGGAAACGCAGTCCGAAGTCACTCTGGTTCCATGTTCACCGTCATCGACCGTTGTGTCGCTCTTCGTGGACATTCCGGGAATTCCCGAATGGAAAGTGCTGGTCAACGACGGCGGGCAATGCTTCCTCTACGTCGAGCCCGGTTTCATGGCCCGGATGTAGGGGGCATATAACCTACATGGTCTAGAGCGGTTTGCACAATCACGTGGCGTATCCACAGTTTTGAAAGAAGCCTCGGCAATCGCTGAGGGTGATCCGGTCGAGGCC
>JAFGPY010000228.1 GCA_016935955.1 Planctomycetota bacterium | reverse complement strand
TCCAGCAGCTTCACCTCGCCGACGTACTTCTCGTAGTCCGGCCGATGGTTCGGATCGCGCATTTCGCCGGCGGCCAGCAGGTCCCACTCCTTGCCCGTCCGCTCCAGCAGTTCGCGGGCAATGCCTTCCCACATGCTGGTCAGGATGTCCCAGCGTTTGTTATTCTGGATCCAGCCGATCAGGCCCACCACGTGCCGGGCCAGCTTGTCGTCCAGGCCCAGTTCCTTGCGCAGTTGCGGCACCTCGTCGACGCGGAATCGCCGGTCGCTACGGGCGCCGTGCGGCACGACCATAATGTTCTGCGGCGTCTTCCAGCCGCGGCTCGTGCACGTCCAGTCGAAACGCCACTTCTGATAATGGCACTTGAAGAGCACCAGGTCCGCGCGGTTGCACATGCGGTACACGAAGTCGGCTTCCCAGTCGGCCAGCCGCCCGTGGACGGTATGCGGCTCGACGATGACCGGCCACGGTTCGAGTTGTCCCAACAGTTCGAGGAACCCGTCGTTGCGGTCCCCCTGACCGCGCTCGTCGTGGTACTCGTACAGGCCATACTCGTGCTCGATGTGAATGGCGTAGGGATCGAGCTGCTCGATCTTCTTGACCACCGGTCGCCACCAGTCGTGGACCGACATGTCGATCAGCGGGAAGACGCCGTCCCCCTCGCCGTCGGTGTGGCTGATGACCAGCACGTCGCGATCGGTGTACCGCTTCTGGAGGAATTCGCGAGCCTCTTCGCAGAAGGTCGCGATACCGCAGAGTCGCGGCGGATACGAACTGATCATGACGATCGGCTTGCCGCGCCGCCGCGGGCTCTTGGCCTTCTTGCCGTTGTTGCTGGAGGTCTTCTTCTTTTTCGACTTCGTCTCTGCCAAAGCCATACGTCCACTCCCAACTTCCCCACCGCTTGACCGTTAAGAATCATCGGCTAATCGTTAAGGTCATACTTAGCCAATGCCTGCCGACTGATCAATAGCGATAACGTGGACTCGGCGCCCTGGTTGGCGTTCGGCCCGTAAGGCGTCAGCCCGTCGCAGCAACTGCCCTCTTCGATGTCGGCCAGCGGCTTGCCCAGGCAATTGTGCCCGACGAACCACCGGCCGCACGTCCGGGCCACGTCGAGGTAGCGCGTCTCGTTGAGGATCGTCCAGGCGGCCAGGGCCGCCTCGATCAGGGCCATGGCCTCGATCGGCTGCTGATCGAACCGTGCCTTCACCCCGCCTTGCGGATACCAGCCGTCGGTGCCCACCGGTACCAGCATATCGTCCTGGACGGTCACACGGATCAGAAAATCGAGCGATTTGCGGCCGGCCTCCAAGTAGCGGTCGCGACCGAGCATCCTCGCGGCCGCAAGCATGGCATGCGGCAAGCGGCCGTTGGCATAGGTCATCGTGTCATCGAACCACGTCCAGCCGTTTGCCGACGCGCCGTCCAGGGCGCCGGCCAGCCGGTCGGCCGCCGGGGCCATGCGATCGTGCCAGCGGTCGCCGTCGCCGCGGCGGCTCAGGGCGTCGAAGCCCAGCAGGGCGAACGCCAGCGAGTGCAGCGGTCGCTCGGGACGGAACCAGCCGAGGGCCCGGTCGAGCATTTCGGCGGCAGCCGACTTCAGGCTGGCCGGCATCGTGCTCGCGAGCAGTTCGGCCAGGGCCCAGAGGCAACGGCCCTGGCAATCGTCGCCCGTCGGCAGGTCGGCCCAGTGCTGGTCGTAGTCCAGGAAGTTCCTGAACATGCCGTTGTCCATCTGGCCGTGCTGCAGGTACGACAGGTAGATGGTCGCCAGGTCGACGAGCTGCTCGCGCGGTTCGACGGCGTACTGCCGGGCCACGAGGATCAGGGCCCGGGCGTTATCATCCGCGGAGTAGCCATCCCTGCGCCGCGGGATTCCGTAGTATGCATGCTGGATCAGACCGGTTTCATCCGTCAGCCGGACCAGATGCTGAAGACTGAGCAACGACATGCCGTGTGGCCACCTCTGTGATGTCCTTGGAAACGTGCCGTTCGTACAGTTTGCCGACGGCGGCCTTGATCTGCTCGACGCGGTCCTTGTGGCAGACCAGGACGCCGTGGGTCGTGTGGGCCACGACCATGTCCCTGACGCCGATGCAGATCACCGGTCCGCGTAGGGCCTCGTTGTAGACGACGCTGTCCTGACACTCGCGGAGCACGACCTGTCCGTGGACGTCGTTGCCGGCGCCGTCCTGGGCCAGTTGCTCGCCCAGGGCGATCCAGCCGCCCAGGTCGCTCCACTTGAAGTTGGCTTCCACCACGGCGGCGCGCGTCGTCTTCTCCATGATGCCGAAATCGACCGAGATCTTCTGGAGCTGCGAGTAGGCCAGGCGAAGATTCTTCGGCCACTTTGTGGTGCCCCACGAGTCGACCACCTGGGTCAGCAGGTGATGGTGCTCGGGCATGTGCTCGCGGGCCTCTTCCAGCAGCACGGAAGCCTTCCAGAAGAAGATGCCGGCGTTCCAGTAGTACGACCCTCGCCGCAGATACTGGCGGGCCGTTTCGGTGTCGGGCTTCTCGGTGAACTTGTTGACGCGGAAGGCGATGAGGCTGTCCTCACGATCCAGCAGGCCGTCGCGCTCGATGTAGCCGTAGCCGCTTGACGGGTACAGCGGCCGCACGCCTACCGTGCACAGCACGTTTTCCTCGCGGACCATGCGAGCCGTGGCGGCGGCCAGGCCGCGGAAGTTGGCCGCCGGCTGGATCAGGTGGTCGCTGGGCAGCACCATGACGGTGGCCCCGGGCCAGCGTCGCTCGATCAGTGCGGCGCCGAGAATGGCCACGGCCGCCGTGTCGCGCTGCTCCGGCTCACCGATCAGGTTCTCCGTCGGCAGGCCGGGCAGGTAGCGCCGCGTCCGCTCGGCGAAGTGCTCGCTCGTGACGACCAACCGATGCTCCGGCGGCACCAGGCCGTCGAGGCGATTCCACGTGGCCTGCAGCATGTTGTCCGTGCCGAGAATGTGCAGGAACTGCTTGGGCTCCTCGGCCACGCTCAGGGGCCAGAAGCGCGTGCCCGAGCCGCCGGCCATGATCAGGGCAATCATTGGTTCTTTGCTCATGGGCTAGTCTCCCGGTGCCGATGGCACAGCCGCGTTCTGCCGCTCGCGGCGCTCCTCGATCAGTCGCTCCAGTGTCATTCTGGGCGGCGGCTTTTCATGCGACGTCGGTTTGCCGCTCACCGATGCCAGAAGACGCTGGTACTGTCGGCCCACCTGGTCCCAGTGCATCGAGAGTCCGTACTCGTAAGCCCGCACCTGCAACTGCTCGCGGTACGCCGGATCGCCGAGGATCGCGTTGATCTCGGCGGCCAGCGACGCGCCGCTCTCGAATTCCGCCAGACGCCCGCGGCCCTCGTCCAGCAACTCCCGGGCGTGAAGGTAGCCCGTCGACACCGTCGGGCAACCCGCCGCCATGGCGTAGCTGAGCGTGCCGCTGGTGATCTGGTCGCGGCCGATGTACGGCGTCACGTAGACGTCGCAGGCCTGCAGGTAGAACACCAACTCGTCGTCGGTCACGTAACGGTTCTCAAAACGAACGTGATCGCCCACGCCCAGCCGCAACGCCCGCTCCTGGAGCGATTCGCGGTAGGCCTCGCCCTCACGCTCGCGAATCGCCGGATGCGTCTCGCCCAGCACCAGGTACAGCGTATTCGGGTGCCTGGCGCAGATGGCCGGCAGGGCGTCGATCATGTACTCGATGCCCTTGCCGCCGCTCAGCAGGCCGAAGGTCATGATGACCGTCCGCCCGCCGAGGCCCAGCAATCGTCGCAGCAGGGGACGATGGTGGAAGACCACCTCCGGCACGCCGTGCGGGATCATCACCGCCTTGTCGCGCGGCACGCCGTAGACCTGCTCCAGCAGGTCGATGCCTACACGGGCCATCGTCACCAGGCGATCGCATCGCGCGGCGATGGCCCGCAGCACCTCGCGCTGCTTGTCGCTCGGCGCGGGCAGAATGGTGTGCAGCGTGCCGACGATCGGCTTGTCGCACAGGTCCAGCAGTTCGACGATCTGGTCCCCGCATTCGCCGCGGTACAGGCCGTACTCGTGCTGCAGGCAGACCACGTCGACGTCGCTCGCGTTGATGAACCGGGCCGCCTGCTGATAGCAGTCGTCCAGCGTGTTATTGATCTCGCAGACCACGCGATGGTCGTAGCAGTTTCTGCGCCCGGTGCGATTGATGGCGGCCACACTGGCCGCCGGCCGCGTCTGGGTGGCGTCCACGGCGTCCGCCAGATTGCGCGTGAAAGTGGCCAGACCGCACTGTTCCGGCGGGTACGTCGAAACAAACAGTGCCGACAGTGCGTCACGCACAGCATTTCCTCCATTGCTGGTTCAGTGGGTCCACCCCGGGCGGCGAGCCGGCTCGCCCCCAAGGGGGCAATCACTCCACACACTCTCCGTGCGAAGGAGCGACAAACACGACTCAACGGTGATTATAGAGCATACGCCGTTTCAGAGCAACCCTTGCAGGGTGGGAAGAAAATGTGCGGTGAGGCCGTGCCGGACGCATGCGAGGATCAGTCGTCGCGCTGTTGGTCGGCGCGGTCGCAGGGCGTTGAGCAGTTGCGGCACTTGCTCTCGCCCTCGGGGTCGCAGGCGCAACCGCTACGGCCCGAGACGAACCGCCACAGCCCATAGAGCACGGCTGCGGCGGCGACGACAACGACCACCGTCACTGCGACAGTTTCCATCGCTTGCGATCACTTTCCGATGCAGTACACGTGCTTCAGGGTGCGAACGTACATCCGCGTCCCGCGGAACACCGGCGTGGAGCGAAACGACTCCAGGGTGTTGCGGCCGATTTCCTTGAACGTGCGGCCCGGCTCGACCACGGCCGTCGTGCCGCTCGATCCGCTGACGAACAGGTGCTTGCCGGCCAGCGTGATGCTCGGGTAGGCCTGCTCGCGGCCGAGGCCGAGGTTCTGCTCGTAGACGACCTTGCCCGTCGCGGCGTCGATCGCGCTGAAGATGCTCGCCTGCGTGATGTCGTAGATCAGCCCGTCGTGAATCACCGGCGATGCGTAGTACCGATCCTTCTTCGGCTCGGTCGTCCACAGCGGCGTCGCCTCCAGCTTGTCGCCCGAGACTTGCTCCGGCAGCTTGTAGGCCTTGCCGCCGTTCTGGATGAAGTAGACGATGCCGGCTTCGACGATCGGCTGGTTGTATTCCAGGGACACCGTACGACCCAGCAGCTTCGCGCCGTCGCTTGTGCGGAAGAAGTCGCCCGCGGCCGTCACTAGGATCTCCGTGCCGTCGACGGTCGTCAGCGTCGGTGTGCCCCAGCGGGCCTGCGCCGGCACGCGGTAGACCAGCTTGCCGTCCGCGGCATTCAGGGCCACCAGCGAATCGATAATCACAAACAGCTTGTCGCCGGCCAGCACGGGCGAGGTGCAGAAGCCCCAGCCGTTGCGCTCCTTCGGTTGCTCGACGAACGTGATCCACTTGCGGTTGCCGTCCAGGTCGTAGCAGGCGACCACGCCCGTGCCGAACACCACCCAGACGTGTTTGCCGTCGCTGACCGGCGTGGCCGACGTGTAGCCGTTGGTTCCGTGCGTCGGCGGGTCCATGTATTGGGCCACCGGCTCGAACTTCTTCTTCTCGGCGGCGATCTGCTCCTGCAGGTCGCGGTCCTTCTTCTTCAGGGCTTCGTCGTCCCGGTTCTTCCTCAAGTCGCGGCGCACCTGGTTCAGATCGCGCTCCAGGCCCTTGATGGTCTCCTGCACCTTGTCCACGCCGATGCGTTCCATCTCGGCTTTGGCCTTGGCCAGTTCCTCGGCGCTGAAGGCCTCCAGCAGCGGGTTGTCCTTCTGCCACAGCACTTTGCCGTCCGACAGATTCAGGCAGACGAGCGTCGAAGGCTCGCTGCAGACCAGCAGCTTGTCGCCGATCAGGATCGGCGTGCTGTTGCTGGCGCTCGGCATCGGCGTCTTCCAGACCACGTTCTCCGTGGCCGACCAGGTCAGCGGCGGGTCGGCGTCCGGGTACTTGCCGGTCCAGTCGGTTCGCCAGCCCACGACGTCTTCAGCCAGGGCAGGGCAGGTCACAGTGCAAGCGACGATCAGCAGTGCCACGACGATTCGGCTCATCATTTTGATCCCTATGGTTTGTGGAAGCGCGACTACGGACACACGGTTGAACCCACAACCCGCGACCGGGTTGCGGAACGAATTCCTCCCTGAGGGTGCCATGCCTGCCCCGCAGGCACGAGCACGAGCTAGCAGTCCGTTGAAGAAATGTAGCCCGGCCGCCCTCGGCCGGGGAACACGGGCTCAAACGGTTGTTTTCAGCCTCGTGTCACGCCCGAGGGCGTGCTACATAGGCTTTGACTTTGCGGTGAGCATGGCTGCAGAGCAGCCATGGCACCCCTGCCGTGCTGTGCCGCGAATCCTAAAGGCTATCATTCAGGGTTTTTCAGCGGCTTCGTAATAGGTCCGTCCCCCGCGGTCGTTGCGGCAGACGAGGCCCGACTCCAGCAGATGCCCCACCACCTTGGCTACCTCGTTGGCGTGAGCGCCCAGCCCGGCGGCAATGTCCTCGACCGTCACCGGGCGACGGCGGATCATGGCCAGGGCCTGGTCCTCATTGACGATCATGGCCTCGGTGGTCCTTGCCGCCTTGAACGAGGCCACCACCTTGGCTTTCGGACCGAGCGCGGCGGCGATCTCGGCCAGCCGTTCGGCCGCCACCGGCCGCACGTCCGCATCGGCCGTCGGTCGCGTC
Source organism: Planctomycetota bacterium (assembly GCA_016935955.1). The sequence goes on along the minus strand of JAFGPY010000228.1, from coordinate 17,939 downwards.
GCCGTGTTCAGGTCGATGCGGTCCGGATTGATCCGCTCGATCAGCGCCTTCATCCTGGCCACCTGCTCGTCGGAATCATTGCGGCCGGCGATCAGGAACACCTCCAGCCACAGTTGTCCGCGGAACTGCCGCCGGAAGGCCGCCAGCCCGTTGACCAGTCCCGACAACGTCAGTCCGCGGGCCGGCCGGTTGACGGCCTGGAACGTCGCCTCGTCGGCGGCATCCAGCGACGGCACCACGAGGTCGGCCTTCGCGCAGTCATGCCGCACGTCGGCTTCCGTCATCAGCGTTCCGTTGGTGATGACCGCCACGGGCACGTCGGTGACGCGCCGAACGGCGTCGATCACTTCGCCCAGCCGCACGTTCAGCGTCGGTTCGCCCGAGCCGCTCATCGTGATGTAGTCGGGCCGCGGCACCTGCGGCAACACGCGGGCGATCTCGGCCACCACCTCGTCCGCCGGCACAAAATCGCCGCGCTCGATGGTGCAGTCGGTCGTGCGGCCGACCTGGCAATAGACGCAGTCCTGTGTGCAGACCTTCCGCGGGATCAGGTCCACGCCGAGGCTCAGCCCCAGCCGCCGCGACGGCACCGGGCCAAACGTATACTTGCGGTCGCTGCTGCTCTCCATAGTCCTTCCTTGTCATGCTGCTGTTCGGTGGCGCTGCGTCTGGCGGCGCTCGTTCTGCCCCGGACGGCTACTCCTGTGGCTTCTCCTGGCCGCCGAGTATTCCCTTGAGCTTGCCGCCGATGTCCTTCTTGGCTTCCTCGATGTTCTTCTTGGCCTCTTCGAGGTTCTTGCCCAGATCGCCGCCCGACTGCTTCAGCAGCCCGGCCGCGCCGCTGCCCAGCGACTGGACGGCCCCCGCCACGTCCGCACGCAGAGTCCCGGCCAGGTCGCCCGGAATGATGTCGCCGCCCTTTTCCAGCACGGCGTTCAGAATGGCCGGCAGCAGCCGCGCCGTCAACTCGCTGATCGCCACGCCCTGAGCGTTATCGCTCGTCACGTCGTTGAGTACGATCTTCGGGACCTCGACCTTGACCGTCGAGGCCTTGCCGCCGATGGGCAGCAACTGCACGTGGGCCACGACGTTCTCGATCACGATCTCGTCCACGGCCACCTTCTTGCCGCTCGGCTCGGAGTCCTTGGGCTTGGCGTCCGGGCTCTCGAAGCGCTTCAGGTTCTCCATGATCTGCGAGACGTTCGATTTGCCGAGACCCTTCTGCTCGATGTTCATGTCCAGACCGTCGAGTGTGAACTTGGTGACGTGCACCGTCTTGCTGAGCAGCGTGCCGGGATCGACCTGGAGGTCGAAGCGGCCGCTCTTGATCAGGTGCGCCGTCTCATAGCCCTCGGGATTGGCCACCGTCAGACCGTCCATGGTCATCGAACCGTTCAACAGGCTCAGGCTGACTTTGTCGACCGTGGTCTGCACCTGCAGGGCGTAGGTGGCGCCCTTCTCGATGCCCTTCTTGGCCAGCGAATCGACGAAGTACCACGCCAGGCCGACGGCAACGGCCAGCACCACCACCACGGCGACGAGCAATCGAACCAGCTTCTTCATCGGACCTTCCTCCAGAATCACGATCACACGTGCCGCACTTGTCTTGCGGCTTCGGAACCTTGCGGCGATTGACGTGCCCGCCATCGGGCGAAAAGGACGGCGACTGGCCGTCCTTTCGAATCGCTTCGCGTGCCTTGCCGCTCGTCAGCTCTTCACGGCGGCAAGGGCCTTGGCGTAGTCGGGCTGCTCGGTCAGTTCGGGCACGATCTCGCGGTAGACGATCTTGCCTTGCGGCGAGATGACCCAGATGCTGCGAGCCAGCAGGGCGTTCTCGCGGATCAGCACGCCGTAGCGTTTGCCGAACTCGCGGCGGACATGGTCCGACAGGACGCGGATCTTCTTGATCTTCTCGGCCCCGCAAAACCGCGACTGGGCGAACGGCAGGTCCTGGCTGATCGTCAGCACGACGACGTTCTCGGGCAGCTTTTCGGACTCGTCGTTGAACCGCTTCGTCTGCAGCGAGCAGACCGGCGTGTCCAGACTCGGCACGGCGCTGACGAGCACCGTCTTGCCGCGAAAGTCCGCCAGCTTGACCTCCTTGAACTCGGCGTCGACGAGGCGTGCCGCCGGTGCCTTGTCGCCGACCTTCAGCTCCGGCCCCAGAAGCGTCACCGGTTGGCCATGGATCGTCACGATTCCTCTACGTTGCTGGTGCTTCATGACCCTCTCCTCTTGTCTGAGGTGTTCTCGACGGACGCGATGCGACATCCACACCACCAGCATAGCCGAAGCCCCGTCCCGGCGATAGACGTTTTCCGCCGACGGGCGCTTCGTCACGGGGTCTTGATGTCGTAGACCGAGACGGTCGATTCGTGCCGCACATAGAGCCGCCCGTCGCTGATGGCCGGATGGGCCCAGAGCCGTTCCTGGCTCTTGCGGGCCTTGGGCAGGCCGAACGAGCCGCAGACCGACCCGTCGACCGGATTCACCAGCAGCATCCGCCCGGTGTGTTCCAGGCAGTACAGCCGCCCGTCGCCGACGATGATCGACGACTCGCCGATCGCGGCATTCTTGTAGACCTGCTTGCCGGTGCGGATGTCCAGGGCCGTCAGCCCCTTGGGCAACTCGCTGCAGCAACCGATCAACCGCTCGCCCACGAGGGCCATGCCGCCGAGGTTGTCGTCCAGTTCCTTGCTGTTCCACAACGGTTGCACGCGCACCTCGCCGTCGGCCGCCACCAGCTTCAGGGCCTCGGTGCCGAACTTGCCTCCGCTGGAAACGTAGAGCACGCCGTCGCGAATATGCGGCGCATTGATGTTGACCTCCCACGGCGTCTCGCGCGGATGGGTCCAGAGGACCTTGCTGCCGTCGTCGGTCACACCGAAAAGGATCTTGCCGGTCATGGCCACAATTTGCCGCACGCCGCCGCAGTCGGTCACCTGTGCCGAAACGTAAGCCGTCCGCGGGTCCACGGGCGGCGCCGCCCAGAGCTGTTTGCCCGTGGTCTTGTCCAGGGCCACGACCGACGCCTTGCCTGCGGGCGTGCAGATCACGCGCCGGCCGTCCACCAGCACCGATTCGCCCAGCGAGTGCCGGGCGTTCTCGGCACCGTATTCCTTGAGCACGTCGACGCCCCAGACCTCCTTGCCGCCGTCGCGCTCGAGGCAGACCAGTCGCCCCGCGTCGCTCAGCACGTACAACCGATCGCCGTCGACGGTCGGCGTCGGCCTGGCTCCCTTGAAACCCCCGCCGCCCGTCGCCTTGTCGATGGGCTTCTGCCACAGCGTCTTGCCCGAAGCGTCCAGCGCCGTCACGCGAAGCTCGTCGCCGAAGACGCCCGTCGTGTAGACCTTGCCGCCCACCACCGCCACGCTCGCCCAGCCATGACCGACGTCGTCGCTCGACCAGAGTTCCTTCGGCCCGCCCTCGGGCCAGCTCTGCATCAGTCCCGTCTCCGGCGAGTTGCCGTTGCGCTCGGGGCCGCGGAACTGCGGCCAATCGGCCGCCCGGGTCACGGTGGCGGTCGTCATCACAACTGTCATCGTAACCGTCATTGCAGCGACGATTGTTCTCACAGCAAGGTCCTTTCCATGGGCATGCGCTGCACGAACGTCATAGGCAGTCCAGTGTAACAGGACCGCGGCCCGAATGCCACTGTGCCCTAACCAAATGTCGCCCATGATGTTATCCGGCGAGTGGCGTGCATGGACAGGTGCAGAAAGAGAAGTCCATCATTATGCGCAACCTTGACTCGTACGCCGAACGGTGTTATGCTTCCGAGAGCGGACTGGCGCGGAGCCTCTGCGGCCGATGCCTAAAACGTGCGGCTATCCTTCCTTGCTGTGCGGACAATTCCTGGTGGCAGACGAACAACTGTCGTTGCAGTGCCGTGAAGCGGCCCATGGCCGCGCCGTGAGCGTTGTACTCGTGCTGCGAACCGCCGACCGGTTAACCGCTGCGACCACAGCGGCCGGCTCGGTCGTATCGTGTACTGTGCTTGTAAGGAGAACACTATGATGAGACAACTGGTTGTGGCCTTGCTGGCGTGCCTGTTGGCCGGCGTCCCCGCCGCGTGGGCGGATGTGTCGCTGCAGTCCCTCGGCTCCTGCAATGTCTCAGGGGCGGACCGTTATGACCTGATGGCGACCGGCATCTCGGCCGACGGCAGCGTGATCGTCGGAGTGGTGGGCGGCAGCACCGGTCCGCTGTTCCGTTGGACGGCCGCCACCGGCGCGGTCCTCCTGACCGACGGTGCGGGCGATCCTCTTGTGGGGGGGAGCCTTGACGTCTCCTACGACGGCTCAACCATGGCCGGGACCATGTCGACGTCGTCCGGATACCGGCCGTTCACCATGACCGCCGGCGGCACGCCGACCGTCCTCAGCATGCCCGCGGGCGCGACCGGAGTCGATGGGGCTTACATCTCGGCCGATGGTTCCACGATTGGCGGCAGCTTCAGCGGCACGGAGTACGGCTACTATACCTGGACTTCCTCAACCAGTTGGCAGGGGACGCTCTGCAACCTCGGCGCCCCGGAACAGGCGTCCGGAGACTTCACCGCCTCCATTCGCTCTCCCGGCTACTGGACGCAGGCCGGCGGCCAGGCCTACTTCGACCCGCCGTCGAGTGGCTATCCGTACGGTCCCGTGATGGTCATGTCCGGCGACGGCACGGCGATCGCCGCCTCCGGCTACTACGATAGCGGCATGTTCGGCAGCATCTGGCGAGCCTCGACCGGCTGGCAGCCGATGCAGGGGGCGCCCGGTTCCATGCAGTTCGAGCAGCTTACCCCCTGCGGCATCTCCGACGACGGCAGCGTGGTCCTGGGCATTACGGTAACCGGCGACCAGGCGGTCTTCTGGAGCGAGGACAGCGGCTGGCTCGGGTTGCAGGACTTCCTTCAGGGCAACGGCATCGACGTGCTCAGCCTGTTCCCGAACGGTCTGGACGCTCTCACCTATCCCCGTGTTCTCTTGTCGGCCGACGGTTCGACGATTGCGGGCTTTGCGACCAAGGACGGCATGGCCTACGTGGCCGTGATCCCCGAACCCGCGACGATGAGCCTTCTCGGTCTGGGCCTCGGCGTGACGCTGCTTCGCCGCAGACGCGCAAAATAGACTCTCCTCAAGTAGCGGCCGCCGTCCTTGGTGGGCGGCGGCCGCTAAAACGGCATCGTCTCAGATGGCACGATAGAGGAGGAATGCATCATGGCCCGATCGTGGTTGCTTGTGATCTTGACCGTTCCGGCGTGGCTCTGCGGGAATGCCCGCGCCGAAGGAATCTCCTTTCAGTATCTCGGTACCCTGTCTCCAGGGTTGTCGGGCGGCTCCGCCCTGGCCATCTCGACCGACTTGTCGACGATCGTCGGCTGGAGCAGGTACGGCGACTCGGACTATCCCTATGCTGCCATGTACTGGACGGCCGCTGGAGGCATGCAACCGATCTTGCCTCCCATCCCTTCAATCGGGATGGCCGAGGCGGTCTCTGCCGATGGACAAACGATCGTCGGCCACTCGGCTCCGACGGCAAGATACACGACCGCATGGCGATGGACCTCCTCGGGCGGATTCCAGTGGCTGTATCCACTCGGCAATACGCTGCACCAGAGCCAAGCGATGGACGTCTCTGCGGACGGCTCGGTAGTTGTCGGCTACCATATGGAGGGTGGGGATTGGGAGGCCTTTCGCTGGACGGAAGCTCACGGCGTGGAGAGTCTGGGAAGCCTGCCAGGATATACACCCCATTCCGCCACGGGGGTTTCTGCCGACGGTTCCGTGATCGTAGGCTACGGCCAGGGCGCGACGGCCCTCATGTCCTTCTTGTGGACCGCCGAGGACGGCCTCGTGGTCCTGGACGATGCTCCAGGGTTCGAAGCTCGTGCCGTGTCTGACGATGGCAAAGTCATCGTGGGTTTCGGTGGTGGGACGACTCGTCGCTGGACAGCGGAGACGGGATTGGTGTCCTTGGGCCCCGGTCTTGTGCACGACGTATCCGGCGATGGCAGCGTCGTGGTCGGTTCTTCCCTGGCCGGCGCTTGGGTGTGGGACGAAATCCATGGCATGCGGCTGGTGAGCGACATCCTCACGGAAGCCGGCATTGACATAACCGGCTGGCTGTTGGCCGGGGCCCATGGCGTGTCCTATGACGGAACGGTCATTGTCGGCGAAGGGCTTCGTGCAGACGCTCCTGCCGGAGCCTGGATGGTCACAATTCCCGAGCCCGCGACGGTGAGCCTTCTCGGCCTGGGCCTCGGCGCGGCGCTGCTTCGTCGCAGACGCCTGAAGTGACCCGACGCAACAGGCAGGCGAAAAGAAACGGCCGGAATCCATGACGGGTTCCGGCCGTTGTTGTTCTTTCCTGCACGATTCCGCATTGCGATCATCGCGACGCGCGCGGCGGTCGCCTCACTTGATGTCGTAGACCGTCAGCGTCGAATCGTGATGGATGTAGAGCTTGCCGTCCGAAATGGCCGGATGGGCCCACATCTTTCCGGCCACCTGGAGCTGAATCCTGAAGCTGCTGACCACCTTGCCGTCGTTCGGATCGACCAGTTGCATCGTCCCGTCGTGACCCTGGCAGTAGAGCCGTCCGTCGGCGTAGATGTTCGACGACTTCTTCACCTCGCGGCTGTTGTACTCCACCTTCCCGCTGGCCAGGTTCAGCATCACCAGACCGCCGCGCGAGGCCGTGCCCATAATGCGGCCCTTCAGCAGCACCACGCCACCGAAATGGTCGTCCAGGGTCTTGTCGGTCCACAGTTCGCTCACCGAAGCCTTCTTGCCGTTGACGCTCAGCTTCAGGGCCTGCCCGCCCCACCCGTAACCGCACGTCGAGTAGATGATCCCGTTGTCGTAGACGATGGTCGTCGCGTTGACGTCGTACCTATTCTTCTGCGGCTGCTGCCAGAGCAGCTCCCCGCTGTCGGCATTCACGCCGAAGATGTGTCCGCCGGAGAAACCGATCGCTTGCCGCAAGCTGCCCGTTTCGATGATCATCGCCGACCCGTAGCTGGTCTTGCTGTCCACGGCCGCCGACGCCCAGATCTCCTTGCCGTCGGCCTTGTTCAGGGCGACCATCGCCGCCCGACCGCCCGGCGAGCAGATCACCTTGTCGCCGTCGATCAGCACCGACTCGGCAAGCTTCCACTGCGTGTTCGACGCCCCGTACTCCTTCAGGATGTTCTTCGACCAGACCTCGCTGCCGTCGGACGTCTTGCGGCAACTCAGCTTGCCCTGCTCGCTCAGAATGTAGAGGCGGTCGCCGTCCACGGTCGGCGTGCTGCGCGAGCCCATGTGCCCGCCGCCGCCCGAGTCGCCGTCGATTTCCTCCTGCCACAACTGCTTGCCCTTGGCGTCCAGGGCCGTCACCACCAGCTTGCCGTTCTTGACGCCCGAGGCGTAGACCTTGCCGCCCACGACCGCCACGCTGGCGAAGCCCGTACCCACGTCGGCCTCCCAAACCGCTTTCGGGCCGCCTTCCGGCCAACTCTTCATCAGGCCCTTCTCGGGCGAGATGCCGTCGCGTTTCAGTCCGCGGAACTGCGGCCAATCCTCCGCCCGGACCACTCCGGCGGCCGCCACCACAAGCAGCAGACTCAGACAGCCGATCACTCGTCTCATTGCGTTTCTCCCGTTCTGAGATTCCTTCGCGACTCACTCTATGGAATACGACGAACGACGTTGCGGGGTATTGTAACGAAAGTCGTGTTCATTGCATTAAACCCGCCCCCGGAAAACAGGACCCCCAAAAATTCACCGGCATGCGGGCTGGGTCGGAAGATGCGGCACGCGAGTCTATGTAGCCCGGCCGCCCTCGGCCGGGGCCGCAAGGCCGCGGCCTGCCCGTCCTGAGCCTGTCAAAGGAAGCAAAATCGAGGGGCCATGCCCGCCATCGAAGGCGGCCTTTCGTCACGTCCAGCCTGCTTATAGACAGGACAAAATGCGCTTCGTACAATAGAAGCTGCTCTATAATTCAGTCTTACATTCGTCCTTGGCGGCCGCGTGTTCTCGTGGATCGCTGTTCCGCCTTTCGCATCTGTCCAAGCGCCATGGCGACGGGCATCGGACGCCGGAGCCGTGCCGCAATACCGCCATCGCGCCAAAGCTCGCCGCTAAGACAGGTCAGTGGCTTCTTCGCAGGGGGAAACAGCCTTGAGCGATGACAGGGAGAATGAGGCCAGGAGATTGCTGGAGAGGGTGTATGCTCTCGTCCAACAGGGAGAGTATGAGGCGGCACTCCAGGTACTTGAAGACGCTACCCGCTTGGCTCCAAAGGAATCCTTGCTGTGGCACAACAAAGGGGTCGTTTTGTTGTATCTGGGGCGCGACGCCGAGGCCCTGGCGGCGTTCGAGGAGTCCATCCGCCTGGATCCCCAGGACGCTGGCCCGTGGAACGGCAAGGGCAACGCCCTGAGTAAGCTCGGCCACCATACGGAAGCCCTGGCGGCGTATGAGGAGTCCATCCGCCTGGCCCCCCAGGACGCTTTTCCGTGGAACAGCAAGGGAGTCCTCTTGCGTACCCGCGCCGAGTTGCGCAGCCAATGCGAGGACGAGCCGTGGGACGCGTGTCTGCGGCGTGCCGTCTTTCTGGCTTGGCCCCCCCGTTCGGCTGAGGACTGTCACATCCTGAACGGCGTCGTCCTGGTGATGGGTGAGGACGCGGGAGCGAGCTTGATGCTGGAACGGCTCGTGGTCAGAACGCTGGCCGGAATGCCGCTGTTGACCGTCGAACGCATCCTGCGCCGCGTGAGTATTGAGGTCGAGGTGGCTCACAGCGTGTTCGCCTGGCTGGACGACGCGGCCTGTTCGCTGGGATCCGTTGAGAGGTCCAGGCTTCGGGGACAGGTCCGTCTGCGATTCGGCGACCCGCTCTTGGCCTACGAGATACTGGACGCCCTGGACAGCACCGATGCCGGGGAACGCGACCTGGCCACCCAACTCTACCTTGTCTGGAGCATGCGGGAGTTCCTTGAGCCGCACGAGGGATGTCTTGGCATCGCCTGCGACCGGGCCAGGAAGTGGCTGGACGGCCGGCCGTGGGGGCCGGCGGACGAGACGACGTGCTACTACGCAGGACACATCGCCTTGGCCCAGGGCGACTTGGCCTTGGCCCGTACGGCGTTCGACCGCGCTGGGCTGGAGCCGCATGTGCTGCTGATGGCCTGGTATGTGGCATCGCTGTCGGACGACGCCGACGCGGCTGCCGCCCTCGACCTTCTGTTCGAACAGGAACGCGAGTCTTTGCGAAAGGGTCGCACGGGCATCCTGTTCGTGAGCGACCTCTTGCCGTTTGACCCGCGCACGAGCAAAGGACAGGAAGAACTCCAACTCGTGTTGCGGCGATTCGAAGTCCAGGGCGCCTTGGCGGCTCTTCTGGAGACAGAGGGCCTCCACGCGCATCCCGGCTACTGCGGGTTGTCCGATGAGTTCAGAGAGGGCGGCAAGGAATTCGTCGATCCCGAGAGGCACGAGCACGCCGTGTCAACCTGGCGTATTGGGGAAGGGGCACGTCAGTACGTGGAGCAGCTACGGAAGGAAGCGGATCGGAAAGCCGTCGAGAGCGACATAGGGACCCACGGCGGAGATTTCGCTCTTCTCGGCGTGGCTCCGCCTTGCTCTCTGACGGGGGATGATCTGGTCGAGCACCTCGGCCAGAGCATCTACGAGCGCAATCTTGCAGGGCGCGGCGAAGGGGCCATGGGGGCGATCCTGTCGTTGTCGCTGCAGGACCGGCTGGCAGCCGCAGACGCCGTTTCCCTGGTCATGTACGCCCAGATCAAGGCGCACTACGACGAGGAACGTACCCGTGTCGAACGCGCAGGACGTTTTGCGGCCAGGACCGCCATGGAGGCCATACTTGTTTACCTGCTCAGGCGAAGCGGTGTCAGTGCCACCATCTCTACAGTATCAGCGTTGGGCGGGTGGGCGGTTTCGCAGAAGCTTGTGGATGCAGTCGAAGCGATTCGAGGCGAGTTCCATCCAGGTGACGGCAAGGAGTTTCCCACCTTTCCCGATTTCAGGAAGCACATGCACCGATGGTGGGACGAACTCGGCGACGTCGATGAGTTCGGCAGCGTCTTTGGTCTCGCGAAAGAGTGAGACCATGCGACCCGACTCTATCGACAATCGCATTCGTGTGGCGCCTGGCCGCGCTTGACCGCCAGCGTGACCGAGTAGTGGCCGGCCGGGTCGCAGGCCGTCTGCAGGACCTCGAAGCCCGCAGCCTCCGCCCAGCCGTTGACCTGTGTGGCCGGGCGCGTGACCATACGTAGCGGCTCGCCGCGAAAGTCGCGAAACACCGCCTGCACCATCTCCAGGTCCACGTGTCCCGCCTGGTTGGTGAACAGAAAGCATCCGCCGTCGGCCAGGCACTCGTGAACCAGGTTCATGCTGCGGCGGACCAGACTGTCGTCGGTCATCCAATCGTAGAATCCCGAGGCGACCACGATGTTGGCCGCAGGCCGGACGCCGGCCAACGACTCGCGGCTCAGGGCATCGCCGGTCATGAAGCGAACCCGGTCACCCAGGCCGCGCTGCTCGCCGTGTCGCCGGCCGATCGCCAGGGCGTCTTCGTCCTGGTCGAAGCACACGGCGCGAGTTGTCGCCGGAGTCTCTTCGGCCAGAACGTTCAGCAGGTAACGGGCCGGACCGGCTGCAACGTCGAGTACCATGGGCTCGCGGTCGAGTTGCCGCTGGGCGGCCAGGGCCTCGCGAAGCAGTCGCTCGAGGTTGGCCTTGCGGATGCGAATGACTTCCCAACCCGGGTGCGACAGGTAGATGCGGTCGATCGGCCGTCCGATCAGGAACCGCCCCGAGGGCTCGTTGCGGTAGACGTAGTCGAGCATCGTTCCCGACGTGAATCCCTCGTCGAACGCGATACGCAGGCCGTCGCTCGCCCGACCGACCGTTTGGAGGAAGCATCGCATCACGGCAAATCTGGCTCTGCTCAGGGTCGTCATCCGTTGCCTCCCTCGGCTTCGAGTTGCTGCCGCAACCGGCGAACCTCGTCCTCCAGTCGCTTGGCCGCATCCTTGGCGTCGAGATCGGCCAGCGGCCCCTCCCAGAACCGCAGCGGCTCGCCGAAGACCACCGTGATCCGCTCGCGCCGCGGGAACCACTTCGACCATCCCATGCTCTCGCGCGTGCCGCGAATGTACGTCGGCACCACAGGTACGCGGCCGTGGCGGCTCAGCACGACGGCCCCCGGCTTGAAGACGCCGAGTTCGCCCGTCCGCGTTCGCCGGCCCTCGGGGAACATGATCAGGCTGGTCCCGCCGCGGAGTCTCTCGGCGCACAGTTCCAGCCCGTTGCCGCTGTTGTCCTGACGGCTGATGGGAATGCCGTTGGCCATCAGCCGCGCCACCAGGGCCAGCGCCGGGTTGGCGAAGAAGTAGTCTCTTGCCGCGACCGCGCAGGTGGCGTTCATCTGCGACACCGGCAGCGAGGACAGGACCGCGAGCGTGTCGAGGTGGCTCGAGTGGTTCGGCGCGATCACGGCCGGACGCTTGTCCAGGAACCGCTCCGGGTGAATGACGCGCAGCTCGTGGTACCAGTGCATGCAGGCCCGCGTGAACAGGTGAACCAGTATGCGGGCGCCGCGCATCAGCAGACTGTCCTGCACGGCCTCGCCCACGGCGGGCAGCCGCGGCAAGGTCCAGTCCCATGCGGCTCGCGGCAGCGACGTCTTCCTGACAAGTTGCCCTTCGTTGCTCATGGCAGAGTTCCCTGGGCCGAGTAGTGCCTCATGAAGTGAAAGAAGACCGGGGCCGCAAACAGGATGCTGTCGAGCCGATCCAACAGCCCGCCGTGTCCCGGGATGAGCCAGCCGCTGTCCTTGGCGTGGACGTCGCGTTTGATCAGCGACACGGCCAGGTCGCCGCACGTTCCCGCCAGGGCCAGCACCAGTCCGAGCAGCAGCGTCCACGGCCACGCCAGTCCGCTCAGGGCGAATCGCACGGCGAAGGTCGCCCCGACAGTGATCACGGCGGCGCCCAGGAAACCTTCGACGGTCTTATTCGGGCTCAGGTTGGGCGACAGCGGCCGCCGGCCCAGGTTCGATCCCACCAGGTACGCCGAGGCGTCGTTGACCACGACGACCATCAGGAAAGCGATGACCCATTGCCGCCCCGTGTCGGCATTGACGAGGAAGGCCAGGTGGGCCAGGAACCAGCCGAAGTAGACCAGGCCCAGCAGCGTCAGGCCGCAGACCCGGAGCATTCCCTCGTAGGTGTCCCGCAGGATGGGCAGCAGCAGGACCGGCAAGAGCAGATAGGCCGGCATGGCCGTGAACAGGCCGTAGTTGCCGAGGAACACCGGCACGTAGATGGCCGCGATGCAGACCCGCGCCAGCCAGAGGTGCAGGCGATGGCTCCGCAGGCCGACGAGCCGCGCATACTCCTCGAAGGCGTACAGCGAGGCCGCAAGGAATGCCGCCTGGGCCCAGACGCGTCCGAGGAGCATCGGCACCGTCATTGCCGGGACGAGGGCGAACCATGAGGCGTACTTGATCCACATGGGCTTGACCGGTTTGCCGCGCCGCCGTCGCACGAGCGACAGGACGCCCAGCGGTGCGGCCGCAGCCAGCAGCACGGCCCACACCAGAAGCAGCATCTGCTGCCATGTCTCGCCGGGAAGTTCCATGCGTCAGGCTCCGTGCCCGTTGTCGAGCGTCCTGGAAAGCTTCAGTCCGAACAGAAACGCCGAAAGCAGGTCGGCCTTGTTCGGGTGGCCGCCGTAGGTTCGGTACTTGCGGTGACGGCCTGGACAACTGAACCGGCCGACGGGCCTCATCCGCCACGCCGCAGCCATGGCCTTCAGGCAGGCCGGCGAGGAGATCTGTCCCCAGACGGGCATGCCGAACGTGGTGAAGACGGCCAGCCGCTTCGGTCGCGACTGGCTCTGCGACAGCAGCCGCTGCACGGAGGCCGACGGCGCCTTGCGGATGTTGGGCGACCCCAGCACCACCAACTCGCAGCCCGAGAGGTCCCCGGCCTCTGCGACGCTGACGGCCGGACAGCCGAGGCCGGCCGCAATGTGCTCGGCCACCTGGCGGGTGTTGCCGGTGTCGGAGTCGAAGACCACGACGGCGCGGTCCTGGTTGCGCGTCGCGTCGAGTCGCTCGGAGGCCTCCTTGCGGGCAATCTCTCGCAACTGTCCCCGCAGTCGGGCAAGCACGCAGACCTGTCCCAGCACGACGAACAGTCCCATCGCCCATTCCATGGGCGTGGCTTCGATGGCGAACCATGCCGGTTGCCGGCCGCTGCGAAGCACGAAGAACTGAACCCCGGCAGCCACCATCAGCAGGATCAGTCGCTCGACTTTGCCCAGGGGGCCGTGATGTTGCCACGAAACGCCCAGCGCCTTACCGAGCATGCCCGTGTAACTGACCAGGGCCATCGAGGCAATGGCCGCCAGGCCAAGCCACGGGCGGCACAGCGGCGACAGCGCGACGCCCGCCAGCACGAACAGATCGGCGTAGCGGTCGGGCAGGGCGTTGACGATCTCGCCGGTCAGCGACGACTTGCCGCGATCGAGGGCCATGATGCCGTCGAGCGTGTTGAGCGTCATCCGCAGCAGCGTCAGTGCGATGGCCGCAAGGAGCAGCCACGGCACTTCGTGGGCGCGGTAGAAGCACCAGCCCGTCGCGGCCGCAACGGGTACGGCCGCATAGCTGACGACGTTGGGATTCAGCCACCGCAGTCGGCGGGCCAGCGGAGTGAGGATTCTGCGATAGGGGAACTTCAGCAGGTACATACCCATGGCCGACTCCTCCAGACGAACTCGCCGTTACGACTGCGCGTCTGCAGCGTCCTCGCCCGGAAGCTTCGGGCACACGATGGCAATGTACTCGATCAATCACACAGGTCCGGCCCCGCACCGTCGCACCGACCTGTTTCCGCACCGGGGAGCCGCGCGGCTCGCTTCCTACTGCTCGGCCGATCGCGCCTCGGCTTGACCGTCGCCGCCGGACTCGGACTGCGTCGTCTCCGGGCCGAGGGCTTCCTGAACGTAGGCGGCCATGGCGTCGATGATCGGTTCCATTCGCGGGGCCAGGGGTCCCTCGATCTGCCCGTGCATGCACTCGACGGCCACCTGCAGAAACGCGCCGAGGACCATGGCCGACAGGAGGTCGCTCGGGAAGAGGGCGAACAGATCCTCGCCGAGGACTTCCTTCATGCCGTCGCCGACCAGCTTCATCAGCTCCTGCCCGTCGTCGGCCTGCTGCAGAAACTCGCTGTGCGTCTTCAGCAGGAACCGCGCCACGTCCGGGTTCTCGTCGTACCAGGTAAAGAAGGCCATGGCCACGGCCCGCAGACCGTCCACCGGATCGTCATGGGCCTGGCGCGCCGCCTTCAGCCGGGCGAGCACCTCCTGGTAATGTCTGCGGAACAGTCCCAGCCCGAGCTTGGGCTTGGTGTCGTAGTAACGGTAGATGAGCCCCTCGGAGACCTTCGCGGCCTTGGCGATTCCCTGGGTGGTCGCCTCGGCGAACCCGCGAAGCCCGATCAGTCGCACGGCCGCCGCGTTGATTCGGTCCAGTCCGGAAGGCTTCTCGTCCATAGCCGGCCTCCAAGGTGAGTGAGCACTCACTTACGATATCGGCCAGACCCTGTCGTGTCAATTACAAAAACCTAAGGTGTTGTATGGAAATGGGATGCAGTGCCTTGGTACTAAGCCCGGGACATGGGGACCTCCGGTTTGCCACCGGATGTCGACATTGCCGCAGCGCTAGCTCCGGGGCCTGGTCTGTACGCCAATCAATGCCAGGAGGCTTTCTTAACGTGGGTGCCATGGCGGCCGTTGTCTGCCGCCATGCTTCTGCCGATGGCTCCCGCGACACTTGCGCACGACCGCTCAATCGCCCTTCGGTCCGTCCCCACTGGCGGCGTCAGGATTACTGATCTTGGCGGCGGCAGGCGACAGACGCCAGATGCGAAGCTCCAGCGGCTTCAGGGCCTCAACGTGCTCGCCGTCAGCGGCGGCCACCGGTTTGCCGGCAATCTCGTCGGTCATCGCAAGCGACGTGCCGAGGCCGGGGGCCTTGAGGCGGACGGTCTGCGGGGCGTCCTGCCCGTTGAGCAGGAAGACGTAGTGCCGGTCGCCGAGGCGGCGCGTCGTGAAGTCGACGATGCCGTCGGGCCGGTCGGACGCGACGCTGAGGGCGAGGTCCGATTCGTCGGCCGTCAGGACGGGCGTCAGCCGCTCGATCAGTTGCGTGTTCCGGGCGATCTCCTCCTCGTTCTGGGCGGGAATCTGGCAGAAGACGAACGGGTCGAACGAGATCGGGAAGAAGCAGATGCCGTCGGCTCCGTGGATCAGGGCCAGCCAGATCTGGAACCGCAACTGCTCGCGGGTCGGGGCCGGGTAGCGGCGGCCGCCGTGGGCCGGTTTGTTGTGCCATTCGTGCGGGTTGATGTCGGGCCAGATGCTGACCTCGCCGCCCGGACGGTCCTTGCAGTACTCGCGAACGCGGTCGACAAAAGCGGCCACGTTCCGCAGGTTGGGCGTTTCGAGACCGCTGAGTTCAGGCCAGACGTGCGAGATCACGGCGTTGGTGTAGGGCAGGGCGTCGCGGTAGAACTGCGGCTCCTGACCGTCGAGGAAATCGTGAATGCTGATGTTGAACATGACCAGGCGGCCCGGGTCCTTGGCCCGCAGCGACTCGTACGATTGTTTGATGCGATCCAGCCGCCCGGGAACCATCACGCCGCCGTTCCAGCCCCAGAGGGCGGCTTCCTTGGCGGCCCCGGCATCGTAGTCCTGGACGACGGCCAGGCGGGACGCCTCGGCTGCCGGGAAGACGCTCGGCGGCTTGTCGCGGAACGCTCCGCGCTCGACGTGCGGGTTGATAAGCAGGTTGAGGCCCAGTTGGCGGTGGTGGGCGAACGTGTACTGCGGCTGGACCCAGACGGCCAGCGGGATCGTCGGCTTGCCGTCGACGATCACCTGACCCCGTGGGCCGACCTTGGTTTCGGCCGCCATGCCGCCGGAGGCCGCAAGTGCCGCGACCGCCATTGTCAGAATCGCCTTCGCCGCGCCTTGCCTCATTCGTGAATCCTCTCCATGTGCCGCGTTCGGGTCGTGCACCATACTAACCGCGGCCGCCGGCCTGCGTTACGTGAAAACCGGCCCTGCCGGTCACGAAATGCGATTGTCGGTTTTTCGGCTTGCAGAAAGGCCGCCCTGGTGTACAATGTTAAGCAAGGTTAACTTTATGGCCGGACCTGCCGGCGGTGACCGTGGCGGGCGGGCCTTTCTGGCAAGGAGACCGCATGGGCCGCACCAACCTGACATCCTCGTTGGAAGACTACCTCGAAGCCATCCTGGGTCTGGAGCGTGAGAGCGGCGAGGCCCGAGTTAGCGACATCGCCGCGCAGCTCAAGGTCAGCAAATCGGCCGTCACGGGGGCGCTGAAGACGCTGTCCGACCGCAAAATGGTCAACTACGATCCCTACCAGCACGTCACGCTGACCGGCCGGGGCCGCAAGGCGGCCGCCGGGATCAGCGAGCGACACGAGGTGCTACGCCGATTTTTGACGGAGGTGCTGGGCCTGAAGCCCGGCGTCGCCGAGGCCAATGCCTGTCGCATGGAGCACGTGGTGGATAACGTGGTGCTCGAGCGGCTGACGGATTTCGCGGGCTTCGTGGCCCAATGGCCGCCCGCGTTGCAGAAGAAGCTGAACGAGTTCCTGACCCGTCCGCGCGGCAAGCGGGCCAAGAAGCCCAAGCGCGGCAACGGTTGAACGATTGCCGCTGTCGTGCGGCGCCAGTAGAGGAGAGGGCAGTGATGTCGCTGTCTGGGGTCACAGAGGGCAAGACCGTCCGCCTGGTTCGCGTGGATGCCGGTTGCGGACTTCGCAGTCGTCTGACGGCCATGGGCCTGGTGCCGGGCGTCGAATTGCAGGTCGTGCGCAACGGCGGCCGCGGGCCGTTCATCGTCGCCGTCAAGGGCACGCGCATCATGCTCGGTCGCGGCATGGCCGAGCACATCGTGGTCCGCTGACCTCGGGCCGCGGGATTCCATGAACACATTGCCTCGGTTCTATCGCGAACCGACGGGTGTAAAGGACACGGTCGTGGTTAGTGGCGAACGCATCACCGTTGCTTTGGCCGGCAATCCCAACTCCGGCAAGACCACGCTGTTCAACAACCTGACCGGCGCGCGGCAGCACGTCGGCAACTATCCCGGCGTCACTGTCGAGAAGAAGGAAGGCACTTGCCGTCACGGTCCGTGGCAGCTCGACGTCGTGGACCTGCCGGGCACCTACAGCCTGACGGCCTACTCGATCGAGGAACGCGTGGCCCGCGACTTCCTGATCGAGCAGCGGCCCGACGTCGTGGTCGACATCATCGACGCCTCGAACATCGAGCGCAATCTCTACCTGACGACGCAACTGATCGAACTGGGCCTGCCGCTGGTGCTCGTGCTGAACATGAGCGACACGGCCAGGGCTCGCGGCGTGGAGTTCGACCTCGAGCGGCTGAGCGCCCTGCTCGGAGCGCCGATCGTCGAGACCGTGGGCCACAAGGATCGCGGCACCGAGGCTCTGCTCGACATGGTCGTAGCCGTGGCCACCGGGCAACCCGAGGTCCAGCGACGTCCGGTGACGGTCGGCTACGGCCGCGAGATCAACCGCGAGGTGGCCGGCATCGAGGAACTGCTGGCCGGCAACGAGGCGCTGACGTCGGTTTACGGCGCCCGCTGGTTGGCCGTCAAACTCCTCGAAGACGACCCGGCCGTGGTCACCAGGGTTCGTCCCGCGACCGCCAACTGGGACGCCGTCCGCGAGGCCGTCGAGCGGGCCCGGCAGCACATCCAGCGCGATTACGGCGACACGGCCGAGATCATCATCGCCGACCGCCGCTACGGGTTCATCAGCGGCGCGTGCCAGGAATCGGTCCGCAGCAGCGTCGAGCTTCGCCACACGCGCAGCGACC
>JAFGPY010000227.1 GCA_016935955.1 Planctomycetota bacterium | reverse complement strand
TCCGAGTCGTTGATGCGCCCGATGAGATCGTCCGGTCCCAGCGACATCAGGCACTCGACGTCAGCCAGGCCTGCCAGCGCGTCCTCTTCGATCTTGACCGGCGGCGTGAGGTAGTCTGTGATTCTAACCTTGAACATAGTACCTCTCGCTCAGGGATGCAGCATGATCTTCATACGCTCGGCCGGGTGGTTGATCTGGATGTCAAAAGCCCTGGCGGTCTCAGACAGCGGCAGTTCGTGCGAGATTAAGGGCCGGGTCCGGATCCTGCCCTTGGCCATGAGCCGCAGGGTTTGCGGGAACACGTTCGGCGAGGCCACCGAGGTGATGATGTTCAGGTCGCGGACCGCGACGTTGCCCATGTCGAATTCGGGCACCGGTACCTCCGACAACCCCACGACGCTCACCGTGCCGCCCATGCGGGCGATGGCCACGGCCTGCTGCATGGCCTCAACGCTTCCCGAGGCCTCCATGACGTAATCCGCCCCGACCCCATAGGTGAGGTCTTCCATGATCTCCTGCAGGTCTTGGCGGCGGACGTTCACGACGATGTCGGCGCCGAGTTCGCGGCCGAGCTGCAGCTTGGCGTCGACAGTGCCGGTCAGGACAAGCTTGCCCGCACCGCAGGCCTCAGCCGCCTGAAGGGCAAGCAACCCGATCGGCCCGTCGCCGAGGATGACACAGACGGCCCCGGGCTCGAACGGAGCCTTGCGGATGGCCTTGACCGTCGTCGCGGCCGGCTCGGTCATGGCCGCCTCCTCGAAGCTGACCGAGTCGGGCACCCGAAAGGTATGGCGGGCGGGCATCGTAAGATACTCGGCGTAGGCTCCGTCTTTGCCGCGGCACAGCCCGACCTCGATCTTGGAGAGACACAGGTTGTACAGCCCGCGGAGGCAGTTTTCGCAGCGGTGGCAGCCGATGGTGACGTCGCCGGTGACCCGGTCGCCGACCGAGAATTCGGTTACCCCTGGCCCACGTTCGACTACAACGCCGGACCACTCGTGGCCGAGCGTGATCGGATACTGCGTCCAGCCCATCTTGAAATAGGCCATGGTGCCGCGGTACATCTCCACGTCCGTCCCGCAGACGCCGACGCACTTGACCTGCACCAGCACCTCATCGTTGGCGCACACCGGTTGGGGCACGTCGAGATACTCGATCCGATTCGGTCCGGTCAGACGGGCTGCTTTCATGACATGGGCCTCTTCGATTGCGATTCCTGGGTCCTGACCTCTTCCGCGAGGTCGCTTATACGCCGGACACGCTCAAAATCAAGTCGGCTCGCTATCAGTCTGTTCAAGGAGGGCCCGTGACACATTCGGCGGGCGCGCTATGTGGGTGCCACTGGCGGCTTGTCCGCCAGTGCAGGCCTGAGAAGCAGAAGACACTGGCAGACAAGCCGCCAGTGGCACCCACCTGAAGTGTCACGGACCTGTTCAAGAGCCGCCTGTCCCCCTTTGTTCCCTCTCCTCGCCGCAGTGCACCTCCGCGATCGTTCTCGTTATACTGTGCAGCCTGTTAGGACAAAGGGACAGCCTGAGCATGGGCAAGACATATACGTGGGAATACCGGATCGATTTGTCGCCCTACGACAAGCTCGTGGGCGTGGTCGAGGCGTTTTTCTGCACCTACCCGGCCGGCGACTACACCTGCGAGCACCGAGAGGCTTACAAGCTGCGATTCCGCCGTGGAGCGTGGAAAAGATCGCTGCTGGGCCTCGGCCGGTGGGTGCCGGTTGCGCTGGTCAAGGGGCAGTTCAACCAGTGGCCGCTTGTTGTGCACGCCCTCATCCGCCCGTCGCCCCAAGCCTATCGCGTGATGGTCCGTTACGAGCTCTCTTTGCCGGATGGCGTGCGAGAGCTGCAACCGGAGGTTCAGACCTCGGTCGCCCAACACGTCCGCCAGGAGCTCGAAGAACTGAGCGCCTACCTGGCCGAGTGCGCCGGCCAGCCAACCCCGCCGGACGTGGTGGCCGTGTGAGAAGAGTTCAGTCCTCCCGCTCCGCGTCGTGCTCGAAGCGAGCCAGCGGGCAGCCTTCGCAGCGGGCCTTCGGTCGGCAGTGTTTTTTCCCGACGTCAACCAGCAGCGCGTGGTATTCGTTGAACAGTTGCACGTCATCGGGCAGGTTCGACTCGAACAGCTCCTTGATCTCGTCATAGTCGGCCGACCGGTCGATCAGGTTGTGCCGATAGAGGATCCGCGCGGTGTAGGCGTCGACGACGAAGCTGGGCATCTGCCCGGCATAGAGCAGAATGGCGTCGGCTGTCTCGCGTCCGATGCCGCTGACCTCGAGGAGTTCCTCGCGAAGCGACGACACCGGCATCTCGAACATGCGGTCGAGATCCAGATCGAAGCGGTCGTGGAACCACTGGATGAAGCTCTTCAGGCGGCGGGCCTTCACGTTGAACGTCCCGGCCGGTCGGATCAGCTCGGCCAGGTCTTCAAAGGGCAGCCCGCACAGCCGTTTCCAGTCGAGGGCATTGGCCCGCTTGAGATTCTCGATCGCCCGCTCGACGTTCCGCCAAGCGGTGTTCTGGGTGAGGATCGCCCCGATGATCACTTCGGTCGGCGTCTC
>JAFGPY010000226.1 GCA_016935955.1 Planctomycetota bacterium | reverse complement strand
TTGAGCCGGTTCGGCTCCCCCGCCCTGCCTACTCGTGTCATGATCACCTCAGTCCGTTGCCGCAGGAATCGCCTTGCGGAGGCGCAGCTGCATGCCGCCGCCCGGCGCGTCACTGTACTCCACAGAATCCATCACCTCGCGGATGATGTGAATGCCCAGACCTCCGGGCCGCACGTCCTTCAGGTCGCGGCCGCGAAACAGGGCCGGATCGCGTTGCGGCCCATAGTCGCGAAGCAGGAACTCCAGTCCCTCGTCCATGCAGAGGCACGTCTCGATGTCGAGGCGACCGTCAGTGCGCCCCTCGTACTGATGCCGGATGATGTTCGTGCAGGCCTCGTCAATGGCCAGGACGATGCGGCTGCGGTCGGCCTCGCCGAATCCGGCCAGCGAAGCCATCTTGTCGACCAGCGCCCGGACTACCGCCATCACGGCGGCATCGCTCGGCACTGAGAGTCGAATGACGTTATCCTGATTCCTGGTGCAACCCATGCTAGCTTGAAGGCCCTTCCTCGCTCGTTGGCGGAGCGCTCTGGTCGAGAGTCTTCATGGAGGCCAGGAGGCCCTCGAACTTCGGGCCGGCCTCCGGGTGTTCCTGGCAGTACCACTCGATCCACCGGGCAATGGCCGCCTCGCGTTGGCGAAGCGGCGCCTCGGCCTGGTAATCAAAGCGTTTCTCCGTGCGTCGGTGCAGCGCCGCGGCGGCGAAGAAGCGGACGCCCTCGTCCTGATCGGCCAGCAGGTGAATCAGACGGATGTCGCTCTCGGGGTCCTGACTGTCGGCCAGTTCGCGGACGGCGCCGACGCGTTCGCGCGGATTGTCACTGACGAGTCGCTTCTCGAGCGTCGGCCCCCCGACCGGATCGCATCCGGCCGCCGCCAGGGCCAGTGAAGTTGCGGCAATAGCTGCCCAGAATACCGTAGCCTTCACAGTTAATCTCCATACTGCAGGAGTTCCACAGCAAGCCGGAAATGCCACTGGCATTATAGAAATGAGGCCCGCCAATGCAACGAAAATGCATGAGGGGGCCTTGTCGGCCGGTTGTCGAGAGCTATAATGGACTTTTCGTGCGGGGATATCATTCTTTTCATCGTGGCCCCGACGTGATCTATCGATCCTTATCATTCAGGAGTCCTGCCATGCCCCTTCTTGTGACCCGACTGTTGTTTATTCTAGTGCTTGTGGCCGCCGGCCTGGCGGCCGCCCGGATCGTCGCCGGCTCCGACGAGACACTCTACCAGCCGCTGCCGTTCTTCATCGGGGCCATCGGTGTGGCCCTGGCGGTCATCGGCCTGGACATCCTGATCCGCCGCAAGAGCGTCGCCACCCTGTCGGCCGTCTTCTTCGGCCTGCTGGCCGGCCTGATCATGTCGTGGCTGCTCAGTTACGTTATCAGTATCGTGCAGATCCAGTTCATTCAGAAAAACGCCGAGGCGGTGACCCTGGGGCTGACGGTCGTCCTGTGCTACATCTGCATCAGCGCCATCATGCAGACCAAGGACGATTTCCGGTTCATTATTCCCTACACCGAGTTCGCCAAGGAGACCAAGGGCGGGCGTCCGATCCTGCTGGACACCAGCGTGATCATCGACGGCCGCATTGCCGACCTCTGCGAAACGCAGGTCTTCGATTCGGAGCTGATCGTGCCGCGGTTCGTGTTGCAGGAGTTGCAGACGGTGGCCGACAGCGGGGACCGGCTGAAGCGCAATCGCGGCCGCCGCGGCCTCGACATGCTGAACCGCCTGCAGTCGAACGACAAGGTGGACATCCGCATCCACGATGGCGGTCCCTCGACGACCGTTGCCGGGGGCGAGGTGGACCAGATGCTGGTTACGCTGGCCCAGGAACTGAGCGGCCGGATTCTGACCAACGACTACAACCTGAACAAGATCTCGCAACTCCGCGGCGTGTCGGTGCTCAACATCAACGACATGGCCAATGCCCTGAAGCCGGTGTTCCTGCCGGGTGAGTCGCTCAAGGTGGCGATCGTCAAGGCGGGCGAGGAGCCTGGTCAGGGCGTCGGTTACCTGGAGGACGGGACGATGGTGGTCGTCGAGGGTGCGCGCGACATGGTCGGCCAGGAGGTCACCCTCAGCGTGACCAGCGTTCTCCAGACCAGCGCCGGAAGAATGATCTTCGGCCGGATCGAGGGCCAGGGCAACGGCGGTCGCCGCCGTCCGCGACAGGGAGGGGGCGAACACGACGGCTCGGCGTCCCGGGAGGATCCCCCGGCATGAAAGCGGCCCTGCTCGTCCCGGCGGCCGGTCAAGGACTGCGATTCGGCAGCCACGTCAAGAAGCCCTACATCGAACTCGCCGGGCGACCGGTGTTCCTGCGCACGTTGGACCGCTTCCGCGACGTTGAGGCCATCACCTGCCGCATCCTCGTCGTCGGCCCCGACGATCTGGACTTCGTCCGCTGCAACTACCAGCACGAACTGGACACCCTCGGCGTCGAACACCTGGCCTGCGGCGGTCGCGAGAGATACGATTCCGTGACGGCCGGACTGAAGTGCGTGCCTGATGAGTGCGAGCTGGTGGCGGTGCACGACGCCGTGCGACCGCTGGTGCCTCTGCGAGCGATCGTCGAGGCCCTGACCGTAGCCGAGCAGATCGGGGCCGCATGCGTGGGCATGCCCGTGCACGACACGATCAAGCGCGTCGCCGACGGCAACATCGTCGAGGAAACGATTCCGCGGAAATCGCTCTGGGCCGCACAGACACCGCAGGTGTTTCGCACCGCGCTGCTGCGGCAGGCCTACGAACGGCTGCACATGTTCCCGGGCACCGTGACCGACGATGCCCAACTGATCGAGGCCCTGGGCCATCCGGTAGCCATGGTCGAAGGCAGCCTCGCGAACATCAAGATCACGACGCCGGCCGATCTGCACCTGGCCGAGGCCTACCTGGCCCAGGTAAACGAGTCGTGAGATGCTTCATTGCTTCGACCGAGCCGCACGTTGCTGACGCGAGGTGACAACAGTTTTCTCTTGACGGTTGATCGTTGACAAAACTACGATACGCTGGAGTGTGAGCGGGTTTCCAAGTAGACGATGCTGCCTCGATTCCTCAGCATTGAGGCCTGAGCCATTTCCGAGAGGAGCCTGAGATGAGACACGTCACGTGCCCCCTTGCCCTGGTCCTGTGCATTGCCGCCCTCGTGGCGTGTGCCGCGGCCCAGACCGATACTCCGCCCCCCGTGCCGCCCCAGCGGTTGCACGAAATGGGCGACGTCGTCATCGAGTCGGGCAAGGAAGTTGCCGCCGAGGAGACTGCACCGGCACCGGCTCCGGCTGAAACGCCCAAGGCTCCCGCCGAGGTCACTGCGGAGCCCGAGCAGCCCGCTGTCGCCAAGCCGGCGGAGACCATGCAGCCGGTCGAGACGGCCCCTGCTCCGGAACCGACTCCTGCCGCGACCGAGCCCGCTCCCGCGGAGACGCCCGTGGAGACACCGGCCGTCGAGAGCACCCGCGACCTGGCCGTTCGCGACATCGAGACGACCGAAGTCACCGTGACCGAGGAAGTCAGCGAGCAGGTCCCGACGCCGGACGTCTCAGAGATGACGACCGTGCCGTCCGCGGGGAGACCGCACGAGATGCAGGTGCCGCCGGCCAAGGCTGTGCGGGGCGCCGGCAGTGAAGTCGTGGCCGTGGAGCGCGTGGCCGTGGCCCGCGAGACGTACCGCCTGGCCCTGGAATCGCTCAAGCAGTACTACGTCCGCGACGGCAACGCCTCGAAGCTCGAATGGGTCAGCAAGGAACTCAGCGAACTGGACAAGATCGAGAAGTACAACTACCTCAGCGAACTGGAACTCTCGGGGCCCGGCCTGCGGCCGACCGACTCGATTTCCGCGGCCGACCAATTGTTTAAGGAAGGCATGGACTTCAAGAACTACCCGGCGATGCCCGATGAGAAACGCGAGAAGCTGAAGATCGCCGTCCAGAAATTCCGGACGATCATCAGCGACTACCCCACGAGCGACAAGATCGACGATGCGGCCTACATGCTCGGGGAGATCTACGAAGGCTGGTACTACAACGATTTCGCCCGTGCAGCCGTGGCCTTCGAGCGCTGCTTCCAGTGGAACCCGAAGACCATCCTGCCGGCCCGCATCAAGGCCGCAAGACTGTACGATCAGAAACTCATGCAGCGTGACAAGGCCGTCGTGCTCTACAACCTCGTCGTGGCCGAGAGCCCCATTGAGCAGAACCAGCGCGAGGCGGCTCAGCGGCTCAACCAACTGGCCCCCAAGCCGTAAGACCGGAATCCCCCCTGACCAGGGGGTCGTCTCTGACGGGCCGCGCGGCAGCGGAAGCGCGGCCCGTCCTTTGCGCTCGCGAATTGCAGTCTTGAAGTCGTGTCGCGGCGAGGATAGACTGGGACAAATCGCGGTCCGTTGCCTGCGACGGCCGCCGGAGAACCGTCTCATGAAGACCGTGCCGCGAGTCGGTTTCGGCTATGACATCCACCGCCTCTGTTCGGGCCGACCGCTCGTGCTCGGGGGCGTGCGGATCGACTCGGACCGCGGCCTTCTGGGCCACAGCGACGGCGATGCCGTGCTGCACGCCCTGAGCGACGCCATCTTCGGGGCCATCGGCTCGGGCGACATCGGCGAACATTTTCCCGACACTGATCCGCAGACCGAAGGGCTGGACAGCCGCATCATTCTGCGGACGGCCGTCGACGAGGCCCGGGCCGCGGGATACACGGTGCGGTCGGTCGACATCACGGTGCTGGCCGAGCGGCCGAAGCTCGGGCCCGTCAAGCAGGAGATCCGCGACAGCGTGGCCGACCTGCTCGGGTTGCCGGGCGAGAGCGTGGGCGTCAAGGCCCGAACCAACGAGGGGCTCGATGCCATAGGCCGCCGCGAGGCCATTGCTTGTCATGTGGTGGCGGTCTTGGCGTAGAGAATTGTAGCCCGGTCGCCCTCGGCCGGGGTCCAGGGGTGTTAGGTGCTGTGTCTGCTCCGCAGGCCTGGACGGCGCGGAGGCGTCGCGACAGAAACGGCATCCGGATGAAGCGCATGCGGGCCCCTCTTGGCGAGCGACCCGACACGATAAGGAAGGATTGATGAGTCCGATGACACTGCGAGTCTACAACAGTCTGAGCCGCGAGCACGAGGCGTTTGAACCGCTGAACCCGCCGTACGTCGGCGTGTACGTCTGCGGGCCGACGGTCTACGGCGACGCCCACATCGGGCATGCCAAGAGCTACATCTCGTTCGACCTGGTGGTCCGCTACCTGCGGTTCCTGGGCTACAGGGTCCGCTACGTCCAGAACATCACCGACGTCGGGCACCTGACCGACGACGCGGACGAAGGCGAGGACAAGATCGCCAAACGGGCCGCACTCGAGCAGGTCCACCCGCTGCAACTGGCCGAGACCTACACGCGGCGGTACTTCGACGACATGGACCGCCTGAACGTCCTGCGGCCGGACATTTCGCCGCGGGCCTCAGGTCACATTCCCGAGCAGATCGCCCTGACGCAACTCCTTGTGGAAACCGGGCACGCTTACGAGGTGGACGGCAACGTCTACTTCGACGTGTCGAGTTTCCCGGCCTACGGCAAGCTGTCGCGGCGGCGCATCGAGGAGGCCGAATCGGGCACGCGCGTGGAGGTTCGCGGCGACAAGCGGCACGCCGCCGACTTCGCCCTGTGGAAACGGGCCGAGCCGGGCCACATCCTGCAATGGGATTCGCCCTGGGGCCGCGGCTATCCGGGCTGGCACATCGAGTGCTCGTGCATGAGCCAGAAGTACCTGGGCGACACGTTCGACATTCACGGCGGCGGGCTGGAGAACATGTTCCCGCACCACGAGGACGAGATCGCCCAG
>JAFGPY010000225.1 GCA_016935955.1 Planctomycetota bacterium | reverse complement strand
GGGTACTGCTTGTACTCGACCATGCTGGCGTACTTGGGCACGACGAAGGTGTGCGGCCAGGTCGGCGTGGTCAGATCGCACATGGCCTTGCCCAGTTCCGTCGGCACCTCGGTGGTATGGGCTTCGTCCCAGATCAGGCTGAACAGGCCGGTGACGCTGCTGTAGGCCATGCGGGCGGCAATGCCGTCGATGCCCGCCGGCGTCATGAAGGTCACGGAGTTGCCCCCGCCGGGGAAGTAGAACTCATCGGCCATCGGCATCGAGACGCGGTCCATGATCTGCTTGACCGTCGCCCCAGGCGTCGCGGCCCAGTCGAACGAGGCGCTGCCGGAGTTGTCCCCGTCGACGAGGCCCTTGGTGTACCAGTCGGCCTGCTTGTCGAGCTTCTTGAGGCCGAGCTTGCCAGCCAGCTCCTGGATCTCCCACGCCTCCCAGACCTTGCGGAAGTCCATGAACAGCGGGGGATTGCCGCCGCTGAGGTAGGTCATCACGAGCATCGTCAGCAGGCCCTGGACGTCGGCCTCGGTGGCATAGGGGACCGGCGCTTTGGTGCCGCTGTGGTCGAACGTGCTGTTGAAAAACGATTCCATCACGTCGGCCACGGGCAGCGGCAGGCCGCGTCGGTCGCTGCCCCATTCGAGCTGGCTCATGAACCCGCCGCCGACGGCGTTCAGGTCATTCATCAGGTCGCGGACGATCAGGTACATCGCCAGGGACATGTTGAACCGCTCGCTGGCCTTGTCGTTCGGCAGTTCGAGCCGCTTGCCGACGTAGCGGTCGATCCAGCCGCGCAGGTCCTTGAGTTCCTTTTCCTTGTAGGCTTTCTTGTTGAGCATGTCGGCCAGAAGCTTCATGTCCAGCCGGGTGATTTCCAGGCCGAAGGTGTTCCGCGTGGGCAGGACGTGGGCCAGCGCTGTTTCCATGCCCATCGAGTCGTGTCCGAAGATCACGACGCGGCGGCCCCGCAGCGCCACCTTTGCCACGGCGGCATAGCACCAGTCGATGAGGTTCTTCGCGGTCTGCTCGGTCATCTGCGGGGTCAGCCCTGTATCGGGCCAGGTGCCCACGTTCAACGCGGCCATGCGGCCGTACTGGGCGAAGGCGCCGTTGGCGGCGTGGGCGTAGACGACGCCCGGCCGGGGACCGCTGTTGCCGCAGGTGATGTTGAACGGCGTCTCGGCAGAGAACTGCTGGAGCAGCGAGATCGTCGTCAACTGGGGGAACGCCCAGGTGTCGGGCACGCAGACGATGATATCGACGCCGGCCTTGCGGAACTGCTCG
Source organism: Planctomycetota bacterium (assembly GCA_016935955.1). Next base: position 3,090 of record JAFGPY010000225.1, on the reverse strand, counting down.
GCGACGATATCGGCCTGCGCCTCGCCGTCGACCAGGACCGTCGAGTAGACGACGGGCACGGGCGTCTTGTCGGGCAGCAGGACGCTGCCGCTGATGACGTCGGCGGCCATCTTGACGATGTTCTGGCCTCGCGTCCGGCTGTCTTCGTCGATACGCGGGTCGCTCGTGGCAAACACGCCGATCACCGGCACCTTCGGCGTGGCCTTCTTCATGTTGGGCAATTGACTGGCTTCGGTCTTCTTCGCCATGTGGGCGCTCCTTTCAATTCACGACCGACTATTCACGACTTAAGACTTGAGACTGGCGAGTCAAAGACGGTCAGTCGTCAATCTTACACAGGAAGGCCCGACGGGTCTTCCAGCAGATTTCGCACAAGGTCGAGGAACTGGGCGGCATAGGCGCCGTTGGCCACCTTGTGGTCCACCGACAGGGTCATGTTCATCAGTTTTCGCACGAGGATGTTGCCGTTGTCGGGTACGCAGGTGTCCGTGATCTTGCCGATGCCCAGGATGGTGCACTGGCCGGGCACGACGATCGGGATGAACGCCTCGATCCCGAAGGCGCCGAGGTTGCTCACGGTGATGCACCCGCCTTCGAGGTCGGACAGGTCCAGTTTGTCGGCGCGGGTCCGCTCGATCAGCGCCTGGCTGTCGCGGGCGATCTGCTTGAGGCCCTTCTTGTTGACGTCTTTGACCAGCGGGGCGACCAGACCGTCGGGGACGGAGATGGCTAGGCCGATGTGGATCGCGTCGGCCAGCTTGATAGCGCTTCCGGCGAGTTGGCCCGTCATAATCGGGAATTTCTCGAGACCGCTGGCCACCGCCTTCATAATGAAATCGTTGAAGGAGATCTTCACGTCGCCGGCGGCATTGAGTTCGGTTCGCCTGGCGACGAGGTTCGTGACGTCGGCTCGGACGGTCAGGTAGAAGCAGGGGATCTCCTGCTTGCTCTTGAGCATTCGCTCAGCGGTGATCCGCTGGAGCCGATTGAGGGCGACGGTGGCCCCGAGTCGGGCCTCGCCTGCGGCAGCTGCCGGTGTTGCCGCCGCGGTTGCGGGCGCGGGCCCGGCGGACTTGGCCTCGGCGGCCTTCTGAATGTCGGCCTCGGTGATCTTGCCGGCCGGACCGGTCCCTTTCAGGACCGTCAGGTCCACGCCCAACTCCTGCGCCAGCTTCTTGGTGCGGGGCGAGGCCATGATCTTGCCCGCCGGTTTGGCCGGTTCGGGCGCGGCCTTGGCTGGCTCGGCGGCCGGAGCGGCGGACGCCACAGCAGCGCTGCCGGCGGCAGACTTGACGCCCAGCAGAGCATCGACGAAACTCTGCGGCACTTCCTCGTCCTTCTCGCCCAGCACGAGCATCGGAGCGCCGACCAGCAGCGTCTGATCGACTTTGGCCAGCACGTGTTTGACGAAACCGCCCAAGGGCGATTCCATCTCGAGGGTGGCCTTGTCCGTTTCGATCTCGAAGATTACGTCGCCTTTCTTGACCTCATCGCCGATCTTGACCAGGCAGTTGACGACGGTGCCTTCCTCCATCGTCTGGCCGAGCTGCGGCAGCTTGATTTCTTTCGCCATGTAATCGTCCCCATTCCTGTATTTAACAACGTCCAGTCCTTGCGTTCGTTGCGTTACTGGCCCACGGATTGCTTCACGGCCTCGACGATCCGCTCGACGCTGGGAATGCTCGCATTTTCCAGCGGCTCGCTCATCGGCGGGGGCACGTCCAGGGCCGCCATGTTGACCGGTCGGCCATCCAGATAGTCGAATCCGCGAGAGCCGTCGCCGAAGTCATACTCCATGAATTGCCCGGCGATCTCCCGTCCGGCGCCGCACCAGCCGAAGCCTTCGCTGACCGTAATCAGTCGCCCGGTCTTCTTCACCGATTCGGCGATGGTCTTCATGTCGAGCGGCTTGAGTGTGCGCACGTCGATGACCTCGGCGTCGATCCCGTGCTGCTCAGCCAGGATCTTCGCCGCGTCGAGCGCCCACATTGCCATACGGCTGTAGCTGACGATCGTCGCGTCGGTGCCGGGGCGTTTGATGTCCGCGACGCCCAGCGGAATGATGTAATCGTCCGTCGGCACCGGACCGACCTGGCCATAGGTGGCCTTGTGCTCGATGAAGACGACGGGATTTTCGCTGCGGATGGCGGCCTTGAGCAGACCTTTGGCGTCGTAGGGCGTCGAGGGCATCACGACATACAGGCCGGGCGTGTGCATCAGCCAGGCCTCCAGCGACTCGGAGTGGTGTGCCGCGATGCATCGGCCGACGCCGCCTTCGGTCCGCAGGACCATCGGCACCTTCGCCTTGCCGCCGAACATATAGCGATTGTAGGCGCCGACGTGAACCAACTGGTCCATCGCGATGGTCAGGAAGTCGACGTACATGATCTCGGCGATGGGACGCACGCCACGAAGGGCCGCGCCGACCGCCGCGCCGGCAATCGCCGCCTCGGAGATTGCGGTGTCGATCACGCGATCGGTGCCGAACTCGGCCAGCAGGCCGCGCGTCGCCTGATAGGCGCCGCCGTAGAGCCCGACGTCTTCGCCGAAGAGGAAGACCCGCTCGTCACGCCGCATCTCCTCGGCCTGGGCCGCTACGACCGCCTGCCCGATCGTCATCACGTCCATCCCGAACTGCGACTTGACGGCGGCGCTGGCCTCTTCGGTCCGTTCCTTCTTGGTCTTGGCCGTCGAGGATGCCATCGCCGAATCGAAGGCCTGCGAGGCCTCCATGACCTTGGTCGAAGTGGCTTTGTCGGTCTCGATCAGGGCGGCGGGATATGTCTCTTCGACGTACACGTCCTTGGCCACGTCGGCGGCGTTGGGCCAGGGGCTGTCGACGCCGAACTGCGTGGCGGTTTCAATGGTGTTGAATGCGGTGTCCTTGATCGCGTCCAGGTCCGCCTCGGTGCAGAGCTTCTCGCCGACGAGCTTGTTCCGCCAGACGTTGATCGGGTCGCGCTCGTGCCAGGCCTTCTCTTCGGCCTTGGTGCGATAGGCCCTCGGGTCGCTGCGGCTATGGCCGTACCAGCGATAGGTCTTGGCCTCGATGATCGTCATCCGGTTCTCTTTGCGGGCCCGCTCGGCGGC
>JAFGPY010000032.1 GCA_016935955.1 Planctomycetota bacterium | reverse complement strand
GTAGCTCTTGCACGGCCGCAGGCAGCAGTAGAGGTCGAACATGTGCCGCAGGGCCACGTTGACCGAGCGGAAGCCTTTGCCGACCGGCGTGGTGATGGGAGCCTTCAGAGCCAGCTTGGTCCGCTTGATCGAGTCCAGCAGCGAGTCGGGCAACGGCGTGCCGGCCGTCTCCATGATGTCGACGCCGGCTTCCTGGACGTCCCAGTTGACGGCCACGCCCGTGGCGTCGACGCATCGCCGCGCCGCCTCGGCCAGCTCCGGTCCCACGCCGTCCCCGCGAACCAACGTAATGTCGTATGCCATCGTGCATCCTCTCGGCAGGGGCCCGCCGCGGCAGGCCCACAACAGTCTCGTGCCTTGCAGTCCGAATCGCGCCGCCTTCCCATTCATTGCGGCGGTGCGGTCGCGAGCCACGTATCCTAGGGCGACCCTGCGGACGTGTCAAGGAAAAGGGGGGGTGCCGGTGCCATGGCGGCCGTTGTGTGCCGCCATGCCGAACGCCCGCGGCTATCGCGGCGTGTGAAGGCGCCACGGCCGGTGCCATGGCCGCTTGCGGCCATGCCGAGTCTCCGCGTGGGTGAGAGCACCGCCCTACATTCTATGCAAAGTGTGGCGTGGCCACGCCAGCGTGGCCATAACCCCGGCCGGAAGCCTACTGCCCGGTGGGCGGGCACAGGGCCCTGCCACCGGGCAGTAGAGTGTGAAGAGGGTGGGGTAGAGTGTTTACAGCAAACGCGTAAGACGCGTGGGTCAGGCCGCTCGTTTCCTCCGGATCAGCAGGGCGCCCAGGCCCGCGCCCAGAAGGACCATGGTCGCCGGCTCGGGAACTTCCGGCGAACAGGCCGCCGAGGCCCCGCCGCCGCCATAGTTCGTGCTCACGTTATCGTAGGCCAAAATCTCGCCGTCATGGCGCGAACCGACCAGCACGAAGCCGATGTAATCGTACTTCTCGACATCCTTGTCCGTGATCGTGAAGTGCTGCTCGTAGCTGTACCACTGATCGCCGTCCTTGTCGGCCGGGGCGTAGTCCACCGTGCTCTGAATCAGCTTGCTCTTGTTGAGCCCCTGCTGATAGTTGGGCCCGCCGACCAGGTCGATCGTCGCGCCGTCCTTCATCAGGTAGGCCTGCCAGTAGCAGTACTCGGTGTTGTACTCGGTCAGCATGCAGTCCAGCGACCACGTGAAGTCGCCGGCCTCGGTCAACTCGATGGCCTGGAACAGGCTTCGCCGGGCCTCGTTCATGTCCTTGGTGCGATTGCCCTGCTGGACGTCCACCAGGTCGGCGTAGCCGCTGCTGCTGGAGTAGCCCAGACCGTACCAGACGCCCGCGGCGTCCGTGCCGGCCTGCCAGGTGCCCTGCTGGACAATGGCACTGTCAAACGAACTGTCGACCAGATCGGCCATCGCGACAGAAGCGCCGACCGTCAGAACCAGAATCATCGTGCAAGCCGTTTTCATTCGACTTTCCCCCTTAAGGAATTGGCTGTTCGTCCCCATGAATGGCGGCCGCCCGAATCAGGCGGCCTCGCATCTGCCGCAAAGTATAGGGATGGTGCCGCCAATGCCAAATCGGGGCACGGCCCGACCGCACGACAACCACGCAATGTGCTTCATGCCAATGAGTTATGACGCCTCTTGGGGAAATGAAAAATCCCCGCGGGCTGTGCGATGGGCTGAGAATAGTGACAGAAAACGTGCCGCACGTGCCGCAGAACCCGGCCCCGCAGGCCGCCCGACGGCGGCCGCCTCTTACGGAGTCTGGCTCCCGCCGGCAGGGGTCGACGAGGGCGACTCGGCAGGAGCCGGCGAGGCGGATTCCTCGGCGTCGGTCGCAGGAGGCGTCTCGTCCGCGGCCGGCTCCTCCTCGACGGCGACCTGGGGCATGGATTTGTAGGGCCGCGGACCGGGCGGAACCGAGAGGTCCATGATCAGTTCCCGCAGCGACAGGTGCCGCACGGGAACGTTGCTCGATGGGCGGCGATGAGTGACGGCGACGCCAAGGCACTCCTCGCCTTTGGGTCCCGGGCGGATCGGACGCGCGGTCCGGTCGTACTTGTCGCTGAAGGCCGCGACGTCCTTCTCGTCACAGAAGTAGCCGGTGTGCCACTTGTAGGACTGCCCGTTGCCGACGCGGTAACTGTAGCCGGCGGTCATCAGCACGTCGTGAGTCTTGAAGCCGCGCTCGTGGTTCGACAGGTCGTAGAAGACCCAGCCGGCATCCGGGAAGTAGACCTCCATGTAGCCGTGGCCGATGGTGCCGTTGATGAACTTGCCCGCGACGAATTCGGCCGGAATGCCGATCTTCCGCAGGATCGCGCAGGCCAGGTGCGACATGCCGCCGCAACTCGCCTTGCCGCCCTGCAGCACGCCGTCGGAGTTCTGCGGCGTGTTGAGTTCGAACTTGATGTTCTCGTTGATCCAGTCGCAGACCTCTTCCACAACCGCCTCGCCGAGTCTGGTCTTCTTCAGGATCTGCTTGCCGATGGCTTCCACCTTCGGATTGTCGATGTTGATGTCTTCGCCGTTGCCCAGCGATGAGGCGTAGCGCTGGAGAATCGCGGGCGCGTACGGCACCCGGGCCTGCGTGTAGAGCCGGTTGCGGATCGTGATATCGACCAGCATCGTCTGCGTCACGCTGATCGTGTTGGTGTCCGGCGCGTTCCAGGTCAACTCGTAGTTGCGGCGCGGCATGCCCCGGTCGTCGGCCGTAACCCTGACCTGATCGGGCTGGATACTGTAACTGAGCTCCGACTTGCGGATGACCTGCTCGTGGGTCGATCCCCAGAAACTCATCATGGCCGGAATGGCGGCGACCGCCTTCTTGCCCTTGCGAACCGGAATGTCGTAGTGCCGCTCGATGGCCAGTTGCCGCGTCTGCCTGGCTTTGGCCAGACCGTAGGTCTCGGCCGCAACCGTGCCCGCGCAGCAACCCAGCGCCGCCAGCGCCACAAACAGTATCCGCGCCCTCATGGCCACCCCCTGACATGCGGGAAGTCCTGGAACCCGCCGACCTGCAACGTGCAACGCACGACAGGATAGGCAAGCGCGCAGCGGCCTTCAAGGCCAAAGTGCGACGCGCCGGTGCCGCCGTAGCGCGCCGGCCGCGAGGCCCTGCGGCCTGCGCCCCCCTTGACGCTTGACCCGCTCTGGTCCGGGTGATACCTTGGCTGTTGCGGCATTCGGCACACACGTCCTGGAGGCTACCGGCATGAACACCCCATTCACACGCGTCTGTCTGGCGGCCGTCGTGCTTGCGGCCATGGTCGCAGGGCTCGGCGGATGTTACACCAAGGAGAAGCAGTCGTTCTTTCTGGCCGTCCACGGCGGCAACATCTCGGAGGTCGAGAACATGCTCGGCCGCCACGACGACTGGGTCGACACCGTCAATGACGAGGGCGCCCAGCCGATCCACGTTGCGGCCATGGAGGGTAAGACCAAGGTGGCCGTCATGCTGCTGGAGCGCGGCGCGGACATCGAAGCCAAGCACAAGAACTCCTGGCGGCCGCTATGCTGGGCTTGCGAGCGCGGCCATGCTCCGACGGCCGAGATGCTGCTGGACCGCGGCGCGGAGATCGACGCCCGCGACCGCTGGGGCCGCACGCCCCTGTACTGGGCCGCCACTCACGGCCACAAGCCCGTGGTCGAACTGCTCATCGCCCGCAAGGCCGACGTCAATGCGGCCGATGAAAACGGGAGCACGCCGCTGCACGAGGCCGTGCGCTTCGGCGAGGAGGCCTGCGTCGCGATGCTGATCCGCGCCGGCGCCGACGTCAACGCCATGGACAAAGCCAAGCAGCGGCCGCTCGGCCTGGCCACGCACCTGAAACGTCACGAGAAGATCCGCAAGATGCTCCTTGCCGCCGGGGCGACGCAGTAGACGTGCAGGACGTCCTGGAGCGGCGCTCTGCGGCCCTGCTGTGCAGGGTGTGCAACATGTCTCAACAGGGCAGGCACGGCGCCCGGCCGCGCGACTACGGGTTTTCTCGTGAATAATCGTTCGCCGCTTACGTATAATCTGTTGTGCCCGGTCGGCGGGACCAGGGTGACTCATCGGCAGTACATTCTGGATACAAGAGAGGACCATGCCATGCAACGTTCGCTCGTGCTCTGTCTGTGTGCCGTCGTGGTGTCGGGACTGCCCGGGTGCATCGCGGTCTCCAGCAACAGGTGTCCGCCCCCGTCGCCCGGTGCGGACGCCGTGATCGACGACCTCAACGTCCGCGCGGGCGACACGCACATGCTCCAGGACGAATACTCCCAGGCCCTGGACCGTTACGTCTCGGCCCAGACGCTGCACCCCGACTTGAACGCCTGCCCAGCGTTCCGCAACCGCGTGAACCGGGCCAAGGCCATGATCGCCTACCAGAAGGGCAATACGTTCCGCAACGCCAGGAACTGGGATGAGGCCATTCGCTGTTACAACGAGGCCCTGTCGATGGACCCGAAGTGCGACGTAGCGGCCAGTGCCCGCGAGGCGACGCTGCTGCAGGCCTCGACGGCCTGCTACGATGCCGCCACGAGCAGCATGGTCGCCGGCGAAGTGGCCAAGACCGTCGGCCTGCTGCAACAGGCGCTGAACTACAATCCGAACAACGAGCAGGCCGCGTCGCTGCTGGAGACACTGAACGCGAAGTTCGAAGCTTCCGTCGGCGGCCCCGGTGCCCCGGCGCCCATGACCCCGCAAGGCTCCGACGGTCCGTGAGTCCGCTCGGTATATCTTCGGCTTACGGTTCTGTGAAAGCGCGCTGGCCGGCTTCGACCAGGGGCAGAACGCGGTCCGAGGGCAGAGAGTGGCAGTAGACCGCGAACCCCTTGGCTCCCTGCGACTTCAGGAAGCGGCACCAGTCGTACACCTGCCGCGAGGTCGGCATGGGCGACTGCTTGTAGGGTTGGAACATCAACCAGACGTATCCCCCCTTGACGGCGTGGGCCGGGTCCTTGTCGATGAGGCCCTTCATGTGGGCGATGGGGTCATCGAGATGGGAAAGCTCGTAGAACCCGGGGCTGGGACCGTCGCCGGCGTCCAGGGGATAGTAGATTCCCGGGCGGAAGTAGTAGGTCTTGACATTCGGGTTGTACTTGCGAACGATGCTCTCGTGCCGGGCCACCCACTTCCGCCAGTTCGCCGTGGCCTTCTCGATGGACCCGCAGCGTGCGCACCGCGTCACGATGCCCGGGTACAGGCTCTCCTGCTTCTCGGGGGGCGCGAAGATCTCTGAGTCGAAGAACACGATGTCCGCCCTGATCCTGGCCATCTTCTCCTCCAGGAATTCGAACAGATCGTCCCACCGATGGCCTTCGACCGAGTGGCAGACAAGGTAGGATCGGTAGAGATGCGGGTAGTCGGCCCACCTGGTGTGACAGTGGTCGGCATAGAGCCAGTTGCGGTGCGACTTCCATCGGGCGGTCCCCTTCTGCGGTTCGGGCTCCTTGCCCGTCCACACCCGCTCGACCGTCGGCGGCGCGTAGTAGACAACCGTTGACCAGCCGTAAATCAGAATCTTCTGCATACCGCACTGCTCGATCAGCGGAATCAGCCAATCGACCACAGCATCGTCCTTCCAGTTGACGGTGATGCCGATGAAGCCTGCGGCCTTGAGCTTGAGAATCTCCTTCACGGCACGCTCGGAGTCCGGGTAGAACTTCTCGATGTTCGTCAGCCAGCTCAGGGCGTGCCTCTCGACGCCGGCGGCAACCGGCTCGACCGCAGGAACCGGAGAACGGGACCGCGTCGGACAACCAGCCAGCAACAATAGGACGATGATGACGCCCGCGCGGCAACAGTGCCGGACCGTTTCGATGCGTTTCATGACCACCCCTTTCCCGTCTTCGCCGCCCCCCTCGCCCCGTCATCCGTGAAGCGGCGCTCTCTCGCGTCAGACCCATTGTACAGACCATGGGCACAGCGGAGAGCCACATTCCCGAAGCCCCGTGCCACGCAGGCGTCGGGATCGTGGCCGCGCTCCACGACGTTCCCCGTGACCCGCGCCAAACGGACGCCTTGCTCGGCGGTTGTGGCCGGACGGAGATCGTCCTAGAATGAAAGGCAAGCCATTTCCGGATGTCGTCCGACCCAACCTGTCTTGGAGGACCTCCCGATGAACAAGGCGCCCCTGCTTGTGATCGTGATGCTCGTCTGTGCCGCAACCGTCGCCGCCGACGCGCCGCCGCCGGAGAAGATTGTCCCCGCGCTGCAGGAACTGAGGGCCGAATTGGAGTGGCCGGGCCTGACGCTCGACGAGGCCGTAGCCAACCTCAAGACGCCGCAGGAAGCCTTCCGCTTCGTCCGCGACGAGATCGTGCTG
>JAFGPY010000031.1 GCA_016935955.1 Planctomycetota bacterium | reverse complement strand
TCCTGGTTCAATGGGTTGGAACGTCCACATACCCCCATTGTGCCACCAGAGGGCCCTCTTGTTTACCACAAACGTGACGTGCACCCCAGGGGCGAGCTGCACCGTGTGGGAGCGGCTGGCCGTACAGGCGCAAGAAAACGCCTTCACAATGGCCGCAGGGCGATCGCGAAGGCGTCTTTTCGTGCGGCAGGCTCGGCTACTTGATGTCGCCGTGGTACTCCTGGAGCGAGCGGACCGGCGGGTCGCCGGCGGTGATCGCCTCGATGGCCTTCGCGGCCGCCACGGCGGCAGCTAGCGTCGTAATGTACGGCACGCGGTGCTTGATGGCCGCTTTGCGGATATACGAATCGTCGGTCTGGCTCAGGCGGCCGATCGGTGTGTTGATGACGAGGTGAATGTCGCCGTTCTTGATGCAGTCGGCGATGTTCGGCCGACCCTCGTGCATCTTCAGGATCATCTCCGAGGCGATGCCCTGCTCGGTCAGGAAGGCGTGCGTGCCGCGCGTGGCCCGGATCGCAAAGCCCAGCCGCTTGAATTCACGAGCCACCTGGAGCAGTTCGTCGCGGTCCTTCGCGGCCACCGAAAGCAGCACCGTGCCCTTGGTTGGCAGCGACTGCTTGGCCGCGACCTGGGCCTTGTGGAAGGCCATGCCGAACGATTTGCCCATGCCCAGCACTTCGCCGGTAGAACGCATCTCGGGGCCCAGCACGGGATCCACTTCGGGGAACATCGGGAACGGGAAGACCGCCTCCTTGACGCCGAAGTGCGGGAACGTCTTTCGCTTCAGTCCTATGTCGGCCAGCTTCTTGCCGAGCATCAACTGCGTGGCGATGCGGGCCATCTGGACGTTGCAGACCTTCGATACCAGCGGCACGGTCCGCGAGGCCCGCGGGTTGGCCTCCAGGACGTAGACCGTGTCGTGGGCAATGGCGTACTGCATGTTCATCAGCCCGACGACGCCCAACTCGCGGGCGATGGTCTCGGTGTAGCGGCAGATCGTGTCGACGTGCTTTTTGGGAATGCTCACCGGCGGGATGACGCAGGCCGAGTCGCCGCTGTGAATGCCGGCCAGCTCGATGTGCTCCATCACGGCGGGGACGAACGTTTCCTTGCCGTCGCTGATGGCGTCGGCCTCGGCCTCGATGGCGTGATCGAGAAACTTGTCGATCAGAATGGGCCGCTCGGGCGTGACGTCCACGGCCGCTTCAACGTACTCGCGAAGCATCTGCTCGTCGTAAACGACCTCCATGCCGCGGCCACCCAGGACGTACGATGGCCGCACCATCAGCGGATACCCGATCGAGTCGGCCACGGCGATGGCCTCGTCCACAGTGCTGGCCATGCCGGACTTGGGCATCGGGATGTCCAGCTTCTCCATCATCTTGCGGAAGCGGTCGCGATCCTCGGCCAGGTCGATCGTGTCGGGCGATGTGCCCAGCACCTTGACGCCGGCCTCTTCCAGTTCCTTGGCGATGTTCAGCGGCGTTTGCCCGCCGAACTGGACGATGACGCCTTCGGGCTTCTCCTTCTCGTAAATACTCAGCACGTCCTCGATCGTCAGCGGCTCGAAATAGAGCTTGTCGGAGGTGTCGTAGTCGGTCGAGACCGTCTCGGGGTTACAGTTGACCATGATCGTCTCGTAACCCAGGTCGCGCAGGGCGAAGGCCGTGTGCACGCAGCAATAGTCGAACTCGATGCCCTGGCCGATGCGGTTCGGTCCGCCGCCCAGGACCATGACCTTTTTGCGGTTGCTCGTCTTGACGATGTCCGATGCGTTGTAGGTCGAGTAATAGTAGGCCGCATCTTCGACGCCGCTGACCGGCACGGGGTGCCACGCCTCGTGCAGACCGGCCGCCAGCCGCTGCCGGCGGATTTCGGATTCCTTGACGTTCAGGAGCTTGGCCAGGTACTTGTCGGCGAAGCCGTCCTTCTTGGCTTGGATGAGCAGGGCGTCCGGCAGGCTCTTGCCCTTGTACGCCAGGATCTTTTCCTCCAGTTCCACGAGTTCCTTCATCTGCTCGATGAACCAGGCTTTGATGTAGGTCTTGGCCTCGAGGTCCTCGACCGACGCCCCCTTGCGCAGGGCCTCGTACATGATAAACTGCCGCTCGCTGGATGGCTCGTTCAGCCGCGACATCAACTCGTCGAGCGAAAGCTTGTTGAAGTTCTTGGCGAAGCCGAGGCCGTAGCGACCGTTTTCGAGTGAGCGTATGGACTTCTGGAAGGCTTCCTTGTAGGTCTTGCCGATGCTCATCACTTCGCCGACGGCGCGCATCTGCGTGCCCAGCTTGTCCTGGGCGCCCTTGAACTTCTCGAAGGCCCAGCGGGCGAACTTGACGACCACATAGTCGCCCGAGGGCGTGTACTTCTCCAGCGTTCCGTCGCGCCAGTAAGGAATCTCGTCCAGTGTCATGCCGCCGGCCAGCTTCGACGAGACCAGGGCGATCGGGAAGCCCGTAGCCTTCGAGGCCAGGGCCGACGACCGCGATGTCCGCGGGTTGATCTCGATGACCACCACGCGGCCGGTCTTCGGGTCGTGGGCGAACTGAATGTTCGTGCCGCCAATGACCTGGATGGCCTCGACGATGTCGTAGGAGTACTTCTGGAGCTTTTTCTGCAACTCGGAATCGATCGTCAGCATCGGGGCCGTGCAGTAGCTGTCGCCGGTGTGCACGCCCATGGCGTCCACGTTCTCGATGAAGCAGACGGTGATCATCTGGTTCTTGGCGTCGCGGACGACCTCCAGTTCGAGTTCCTCCCAGCCCAAGACCGATTCCTCGACGAGCACTTGGCCGACCAGGCTCGCCGCCAGGCCGCGGGCTACGACCGTCCGAAGCTCCTCGATGTTGTAGACCAGGCCGCCGCCCGTGCCGCCCATCGTGTACGCCGGACGGATGACCACCGGGTACCCGAGCGTTGCGGCTACAGCTTCGGCTTCGTCGACTGTGTAGGCCAGTTCGCTTTTGGGCAGATCGATGCCCAGGCGGGTCATGGTCTCCTTGAAGGCCTTACGGTCCTCGCCGCGCTTGATGGCGTCCACGGCCACGCCGATCACCTTGACACCGTACTTGTCGAGGATGCCCTTCTCGGCTAGTTCGCTGCTGAGGTTCAGGCCCGACTGGCCGCCGAGGTTCGGTAGCAGGGCGTCCGGGCGCTCCTTGGCGATGATCCGTTCCATGGACTCGACGTTCAGCGGCTCGATGTAGGTTGCGTCGGCCATACCGGGATCGGTCATGATCGTGGCCGGGTTGCTGTTGACGAGGACGATCGTGTACCCCAGTTCGCGCAGCGCCTTGCAGGCCTGTGTCCCCGAGTAGTCGAACTCGCAGGCCTGGCCGATAACGATGGGCCCCGAGCCGATGATCATTACCTTCTTGATGTCGTCACGTCTTGGCATGGCAGACTCCATTTCATGGGACTTGATTTTCTGTGTGCCGCGATCGGGCCGATGCACATTCGCAACAGGCTTCGACGAATGGGGTGCAGCCGTTCTCAGCGCAGCATTGCCGTGCGGCCAAGCGACATTTCCCCCTTTTTCCACAGCGGTGATCGCCCGGGCAGGGGGCGAGTCCCGGAGAATGTAGCCAAGGTCGGGCCGCCCTGCAAGCAGTTTCGGCAGGCTCCGGCAAGAAATTGGCGACCTCGTCGGGACGCCGCTGGATCGTACGGCAAAGGCCGTAATGAAGCCCGTCCGCCATTTTGTTGGCGACGACGTTGCATGGGGTGCCCGAAGTCGCTATGATGCCGTCGCGTCGTCCTGCCCGGGCGCCTGCACTGACGTGCCGCCGCCTCTCATTTCCGGTCAGGATGCGCATGACCTGTGGATTAGGGTCTGCGAACCCGCGTAAGGAAAGGGAGTGAGTGGATGGGCGGCTTTTTCGGCGTGGCCTCCAGGGACGATTGCGTCAGCGACCTGTTCTACGGGACCGACTACCACAGCCACCTGGGCACGCGCCGCGGCGGCATGGCCGTCAGGGACGGCGCCGGCTACGCACGCTTCATCCACGACATCACCAACAGCCAGTTTCGCTCGAAGTTCGAGGACGACGTCTGCAAGATGAACGGGTCGTGCGGCATCGGGGTCATCAGCGACTACGAGGACCAGCCGCTGATCATCGGGTCGCACCTCGGCATCTACGCCATCGTGACCGTCGGCGTCGTGTGGAACATGGCCGCCCTGACGGACCGCGCCTTCAACAAGGGCGTCAGTCACTTCTCCGAGATGACCGGCAACGACGTCAACCAGACCGAGCTTGTGGCTACGTTGATCAACCAGGGCTCGACCTTCGCCGACGGCATCGAACGAGCCCAGGAGGCCATCGAGGGATCGTGCTCCATCCTGCTCCTGACGGAGGAGGGCATCTACGCGGCGCGCGACCTCCATGGCCGCACGCCTGTGGTCATCGGCAAGAAGCCCGGGGCCTACGCCGCGGCCCTGGAGACGTGCTCGTTCGCGAACCTGGGCTACGAGACGTTGCGTTACCTGGGGCCGGGCGAGGTGGGCCTGGTGACGGCCGAGGGCTATGAGCAGAAGAAGCCGCCGCGCGACACGATGCGTATCTGCTCGTTCCTCTGGGTCTATTACGGATTCCCGGCGTCGCACTACGAGGGCATCAACGTGGAGGTGTCGCGGAACCGTTGCGGCGCCGCTCTGGCGGCCAGCGACACGGTCGAGGTCGACCTGGTAGCGGGCATCCCCGATTCGGGCACGGGCCACGCCATCGGCTACGCCGATGCCGCCGGGATTCCTTATCGCCGGCCCTTCGTCAAGTACACGCCCACCTGGGCCCGCAGCTTCATGCCACAGGACCAGCGAATCCGTGACCTCGTCGCCAACATGAAACTGATCCCGATCCGTGAATTGATCGAGGGGCAGCGGCTGCTGTTCTGCGACGATTCGATTGTCCGCGGCACGCAGCTCCGCGACATCATCCGGCGGCTGTTCGACAACGGGGCCCGCGAGGTCCACATGCGCCCCGCCTGCCCGCCGCTGGTCTACGGATGCAAGTTCCTCAACTTCTCGCGCAGTCGCAGCGACCTCGACCTGGCCGCTCGCAAAGCCATCCAGTGGCTCGAAGGCGAACCGTGCGACTGTCTCGAAGAGTACGCCGACCCGCAGTCCGACAAGCATGCGGCCATGGTCGAGGTCATCCGGGAGCAGCTTAATCTCACGTCCCTCCGGTACCAACGTCTGGACGACTTGGTCCGGGCCATCGGCCTGCCCAAGAACAGGTTGTGCACCTACTGCTGGGACGGGCAGGGCTGACGGCAGGCGACTCTCCCGCGGGGGTGTCCAAGACATCCCCTTGAGTCCGGCACCCTCAGGGCATACAATGGGCCGCGTCAGGTGTGCCCGTCGTCCTCGTAATGCCCATGGCAGACGAGGTCGCGATGGGCGGACCGAGTCGCCGTCGGGCCACGCTGAATGTCGGCGTTGCAGAGTGCGGAACGGCGAGCCCGTTTTCTGAAGCACCAATCTAGGGTTGTTTTTCATGAAGCCAATCTACATCGCCGCTACCGGACAGCATGTGGGCAAGACCACCATGTCCCTCGGCCTGTTGGCGGCGTTCAAGGCGCAGGGGCTGAAGTGCCAGTACGTCAAGCCCGTCGGGCAGCGCTGGACCGAGCGCGATGGCCAGAAGGCCGACGAGGACGTCTGGCTGTGCAAGGAAATCCTCGAAACCGACATGCCGGCCGAGGTCATGAGTCCGGTGATCGTGCCCCGTGGGTTCGTGACCGACTACCTGAACAATCCCGACCCTGAGCGGCTTCGCCGGAAGATACGCGACGCCCAGAGCCGGTTGCGTGAGTCGGCGGACCTGCTGGTCGTCGAGGGCACGGGGCACGCGGGCGTCGGGTCATGTCTGGACCTGTCGAACGCTGTGGTGGCCGAGATGCTCGGGGCGGTCGCTCTGCTGATCGTGCCGGGCGGCGTCGGCAGCAGCCTCGACGAGACGGCCCTCAGCCTAGCCTTGTTCGAGGCCCACGGTGTCCCGGTGGTCGGCGTCATCGCCAACAAGATCTACCTCGACAAGTACGACAAGGTCCGCCAGGCCCTGGAGATCGGTTTCAAGCGCCGCGGCACGCGGCTGCTGGGGGCCATTCCCTACGAGCCCGAGTTGTCGCACCCGACGATTCACCAGATCCAGGAGGACCTGAAGGCCAAGGTGCTGTGCGGACATGCCGCCATGAATCGCGTCGCCGCCCACAACCTGGTGGCGGCCATGGAGCCCGAGCATGTCGTGCGCTACATTGAGAAGAACTCGCTGGTCATCACCCCGGGCGACCGCATCGACAACATTCTCCTGGCGATCAGCAAGGACCCGGCTGGCCAGGAGGCCACCAACAGCATCGTCGGCATCGTCCTGACCGGAGGCATGATGCCGCCGGACAGCATCATGGCCTTGCTGAAGGAGTCCGGCCTGCCGGTGCTCCTGTGCGACGACGACACGTACAGGGTCGCGGCCGAGATTTCCCGGCGGGTGTTCAAGATCGATCCGGGCGACAGTGAGAAGATTGCCGCCGCACAACGGTTCGTCCGCGACTACGTCGACGTCGAAGCCATTCTCTCGGCAATTCGCGACCCGTCGTGACGAAGGTCACCGCCGGTTGCCCGCCTTGGCGCGACAATGGGTGCAAACCTAGCCGCAAAGGAGAGACCATGAGCGCGAAACTGATTGACGGCAACGTCGTGGCTGACGAGATTAACCAGCAGGTGGCCGACCGGGTCAAGGCCCTGGTCGCCAAGGGACGCCCCGTCCATCTGGCCGCCGTGCAGGTGGGCGAGAATCCCGCCAGCAAGATCTACACCAACATGCAGGCCAAGAGCTGTGAGACGGTCGGCATCGAATACGACTTGCTGACGCTGCCGGCCGAGACGTTACAGGACGACCTGCTGGCGAAGATCGGCCAGCTCAACAACGACGCCTCCGTCACGGGCATCATCCTGCAGATGCCATTGCCGCCACAGATCGACGCCCGCAAGGTTCAGGTAGCCATCGCGCCGGACAAGGACGTCGAGGGCATGCACCCGGTGAACATGGGGCGGCTCTTCTTCGGCGGCGGGCACGTGGCACCCTGCACGCCGCTTGCCGCCGTGGAACTGCTGAGGCGGATCTGCCCGGACCTGGCCGGCAAGGAAGCCGTCATCGTCGGTCACAGCGAGATCGTCGGCAAGCCGATTGCGGCCATGTTGCTGGAGAGCCTCAACGCCTCGCCGACCGTGACCGTCTGCCATGTGGCGACACGCGACCTGGCGTTTCACACGCGACGGGCCGACGTGCTGATCGTGGCCACGGGCGTGCCGCAAGCTCGCTGGTTGGGTTACAACCGTCGCAAGAAGGCCGGCGAGAACGTGCCGCTGCCGGACCTGTCGCCGCTGATCAGCGGCGACATGGTTAAGGAGGGGGCGATCGTCATCGATGTGGCCATCAACCGGATTCCGAAGGGCTTCGACGAGAGCGGCGAGCCGCTGAAGAACGACAAGGGCAAGAGCGCCATGGTGACGGTCGGCGACGTGGACTTCGAGGCCGCGTCAGCCAAGGCGGCAGCGATCACGCCTGTGCCGGGCGGTGTGGGACCGGTGACGGTCGCGATGCTGCTGCGGAACACGGTGGCCTGCGCCGAACAGCTCGGTGCCGTGTAACGGACGATCGCAGGAGCAGCGGCCAGGCCCTCGTGGCAGTTTTCACGGCGGCCGCCGGAGTGCCGGATTCGGCGCCTCGGTGGCCGCCGCGTTTTTTGTACGGCAGGCTCTTGCGAAATTCGTGTTGAAAGTTTCTAGTATAGGGCTTGGCGGTTGCGGGCGACTCCGGTTGTGGAGCGTTTCGCTCGGCGGGCCGTCGCAGCTATGGCATGCAACTGAACGGGAGAAAATGATGGAGCCGCAAGACTTTCGCAATCCGGGGGCCGAGTACCGCGGCGTCACGCTGTGGATGCTTAACGACAAGCTGGAGGTCGAGGAGATCGTCCGTCAGTTCGACGGCATCCGCGCCGCCGGTTGGGGAGCGGTCATTGGTCGCACGTTCAACGGGTTGCTTACAGAGTATCTGAGCGAAGAGTGGATGGAGATCATCGAGGCAATCGTCGGTCGGGCGAAGAAGCACGACATGCGCGTCTGGCTGCAGGCCGGCTACATGCCGAGCGGCATTCCGAACTTGGATCCGGCCGACGTGGGCATGGGCCTGGCCGTTCGCGGCAAGGACGAGGCAGGGCAGGCAGGCGACGTGGTGCTGGCCGAGGACGACCGCTACGCGTACTGCGCCCGGTCGCTGGGCTACGTGCTGGACCTTCTGAACCGCGACGCAGTGATGGACTATCTGGACTTGGCGTACATCAAGCCGTGGTACGGACGTTTCGGCAAGGAGTTCGGCAAGACGATCGAGGCCATCTGGGTCGACGAGCCGCACTTCCGCCCGCCGCTTCTTCCCTGGGGCGATCGGGTGGCCGAGACGTTCCGCCGCCAGTGGGGCTATGATGTGGCCGAGCATCTGCCGTCGCTGTTCCGCCCGGTTGGCGACCATCAGAAGGTGCGGCACCAGTACTGGCGGACGGTCACAGGCATGTTCCTGGACGCCTACTTCGAGCCGGTCAGCCGCTGGTGCGCCGAGCACGACGTGAAGTTCAGCGGTCACCTAATGGGCGAGGACACGCTGAACAACCAGATCGGCTTCACCGGTGCCTGCATGCCGTGCTACGGACATATGCACCTGCCGGGCATCGACCACCTGACGATGAGCCTCCGCTGGCCCGCCAAGAAGAAGTTCATCCTGACGCCGAAGCAGGCGTCCAGCGCCGCCGGGCAACTCGGCATCCCCGAGGTGCTCTGCGAGATGTACGGCGTCAGCAGCCAGGGCATTACCTTCGAGGACCGCAAGGAAATCGCCCAGTGGATGGCCGTTCTGGGCATCAACTACCGGTGCTATCACGCGACGTTCTATTCGCTGCGCGGCCGCCGCAAACGCATCTACGCGCCGCACCTATCCTACCAGCAGCCGTGGTGGGGCGACAACCGCCTGGAGGCCGACCACTTCGCGCGGCTCAGCTACGCTCTGCGCCGCGGGACCACAGCGGCCGATGTCCTCGTGATTCACAGTGTGGAATCGGCCATGTGCCTGTACGATGCGATGAGGATGACGCGGCCTCATGACCGAAGCACCGAGGCCGAAGACGTCAAGACGATGGACGACGAACTGGTGGCGCTGTGCGACAACCTGCAGAAGATCCATCGCGGATGGGAGTTCGGCGACGAGACGCTGATGGCCGGTCACGGGCGCGTGGAGGACGGCGAGCTTCGCGTCGGCCATATGACCTACAAGGCAGTCATCCTGCCTGCCATGCTGACCCTGCGGCAATCGACCGTCGACCTGCTTTCGCAGTTTGCAGCCGCGGGCGGGACGATCCTGTCGAGTGGCGAACGGCCGACGCGCATCGACGGCGAGCCGAGCAGCCAGCTGTCGGACTTGCTGAGGTGCGTGTCCGCGGTCAAGAATTCCCCGGCCGGTCTAAGAAAGGCGCTCGACGCCGTCATTCCGCCGGAGGTCGAGATCGTTGCCACGGCGGGCCAGGCTGAGGATGTGTGGGTCCACACTCGCCACACCGACGAAGGGCGGCTGTACTACTTCGTCAACACCAATCGTCGCTCCGGTGTGGACGCCGAGGTGCGTCTGCGGTGCACCGGTCAGCTTCAGTGGTGGGGCCTGGATAGCGGCGACGTCATGCCGGCCGAGCAGAGGAGGGACGGCGACCTCGCCGTGACGACCGTGTCGCTGGCCCCGCTCGGATCGTGCCTGCTCGTGGCCGAAGGGAAGGCACCGTCGGCGAAGGTGCCGCGAAAGACGCGAAAGGAAGTCCGCAGCTTCGACCTGTCGCAGTTGCTCTCGCTGAAGCGCCACGATCCGAACGCCATAACGCTCGACATCTGCCGAATGAGGAAGGACGGTGGAGCGTGGGGCGAGCGTTTGCCGGTCATCACCGTGCAGAAGCAACTGGACGACGAGCAGTACCACGGCCCCGTCACGCTGGAATTCCGATTCAACGTCGCGTCGCGGCCGCAGAGCATCTGCCTGGTCATCGAAGATGCGGCCAATTACGGCATCACGGTGAACGGCAAGGCCGCGGCCTATGCGGGGCTGCCGTACTACTTGGACCGCGCGTTCCATCCCGTGGACATTGCCGCTCTCGTGAAGGAAGGAGAGAATGTTGTCGAATTGACCACGCGGTTCGACGCCATCCCGCGGTCGAAATTCGATCTGGCGAGCCTCTTCGAGAAGAAGGAGGGGACGGAACTGGAGTCGGTCTACCTGATCGGCGACTTCGCCGTCACCGGGCCGCTGTCGAAGGAGAAGCAGCAACCGCGATGCATCCGCTACGCGCCTCAAATGGCCATTGACAGGGAATCGCCCACCGCTTCGGGCGACCTGACGGCCGAGGGATACCCGTTCTTCGCTGGCCGCGTGACGCTCAGCGACACGGTAACGCTGGACCGGCCTGCGGGCGACGAGCGGTTGGTTCTGGAACTGCCGAACCTGGACGCCACGGTGCTGGCCAAGGTCCGCGTGAACGGCCGGGAGGCCGGGGCGATTCTCTGGCCGCCGTACGAATGCGACATCACCGACTGCGTGGCCGCAGGCGAGAACCGCATCGAGATCGAACTGGTCGGCAGTCTGCGGAATCTTCTCGGGCCGCACCACCGTTCGCAGGGCGAACCCGACAACTGCTGGCGGACGGCCTGGGACCACAGTTTCGACCCCGGCAAGGTGGAGCACGCCGAAGAAGGCGAATCGACGTGGACGGACGACTACTTCTGCCTGCAGTTCGGGTTCCGCGGGCGTGTCCGTGTGAAGACCATGGCCTGACGCGGTCGCCCGGCACCGTCCGGACGGCACGCAACACCGAACGAAGGAGGTGCAGAATGGGGCTGTCACGAGTTGCGATGCTGGCGGCTGTTCTCGGCGTTCTGGTTGCACCGGTCGTTACCGTGGGAGGGCAGTACTACGTGTCGCCGCAGGGCGATGACAGCAATCCCGGGACGTCGGCCGACAAGGCATTCAAGAGCATCGGCAAGGCCGCATCGGTGGCCGGTCCGGGCGACGTGGTCGGCATCGCTCCGGGCAAGTACGTCGAGACGGTCTCCGTGGCCAATAGCGGCACGGTCGAGGCCCCAATCACGTTCCGCCGTGAAGGCGAGGGCGAGGTCGTCCTGACCAATCCCCGGCCCGACCCCGAGGCCTGGGCCGAGAAGTACGTCTTCCGCATCGACGGCAAGAGCCACGTGGTTATCGAAGGGTTGACGTTCCGCGACTGCGCCGCCTGGATTCTGATTCGCGATGGGCATCATTGCACGGTTCGCAAGTGCATCTTCGACGGCGTGCACATTTACAATGCGATGCGGATCAACAGCGGCTCGTTCAACCGCATCGAGGACTGCGATTTCAAACGGGCCGTCGAGCGGACGGGATTCCGCGAGAAAGAGCCGTGGATCCCGGTGCCAGGGGCCGACTACATCGAGATCTTCCGCGACAGCAACAACAACCTCGTCCAGGGCTGCCGCTTCGGTGCGATCACGCATACGGCCGTGTCGGTCAGCGCCGTCGAGCCGAAACAGTTCAAACCGTCACGGAACATCGTTCGAGGGAACACGTTCCGCGACCCGTACTGGAAGTGCCTGTGGTTCCATGCGGGCGAGCACAACGTCTTCGAGGACAACGTCTGCTCGGGACCGTCGGCGGCCTTCGTGCAGTTGGAGGCCCCGACGTCGATCATCCGCCGCAACGTCTTCAAAGCCTATCATGACAGCACCGACGGCAATCCGCACATCGACCTTCGCGGCGTGATGAGGTTCCAGTACGAGGGGACGTGCGGCAACCGGATCTACAACAACCTGTTCGTGGGCAACGAACGGACGATCACGAACAACTCGTGGTCCGGGACCGTGACCGACAACCTCTTCAAGAACAACATCTTCTTCGACAACGGGCAGACCATCTTCCTGGGATGGCCGGAGTACGAGTCGAAAAACCGCAACTGCTTCCTCAACAACCTGATCCGCGGCACGACGGCAGGGCAGAAGGTCGTGCAGATTCAGCGAGATAAGTCCTACACGCTGGCCGAGGCCCAGGAGGCGTTGCCGGCGTTGTTCAAGGGGAACTTCGAGGCTGTGCCGCTGTTCGTCAACGTCGACAAGGGGGATTTCCGTCCGCAGGAGAAGTCGCCGACGATCGACGCCGGGGCTGCACTGACGTTCGCCATCGGGGCGGGCAAGGGCACCGATGTCGTTGTGGACGACGCCCTCTACTTCTGCGATGGCTTCGGTCAGATCGAGGGCGACCTCGTGGTCGTCGGATCGAACGAGCCGGTCCGAGTGGTCAAGGTCGACTACGATAAGAAGACCCTGACGCTTGAGCACCCGGTCACCTGGCAGGCCAACGATCCGGTGAACCTGGCCTACAAGGGGAAAGGGCCGGACGTGGGACCGTTTGAGGGCCAGTGATAGTAACGGGTTGGACTGTGAGACAGACCGCGTGCACACCTCGCCGTGGGTGGGCACGATCCCGGGCGGCTACTTCTCGTCGTGCCGCGTGATGTCGTAGTCGATGCTGTAGACTTCGCCGTCGAACTCGGTGTTGACCTTGTAGCCGCTGTTGTAGAAGATGGCC
>JAFGPY010000224.1 GCA_016935955.1 Planctomycetota bacterium | reverse complement strand
TCGTAGAAGTAGATGCCCGTGACGGCCAGGTTCGACTTCGGTTGGGCGGGCTTCTCCTCGATGCCGACCACCTTCTTGCGGTCGCCGCTCAGTTCGGCCACGCCGAACCTCGGGGCGTCCTCGACCTCCTTCAGCAGGATCTTCGCCCCACCTCCCTGCCGTCCATAGTTTTCGACAAACGGGGCGATGGAATCCTCGAAAACCTGGTCGCCGAGGATCACGCAGCAACTGTCGCCGCCGACGAACTGGGCGGCCAGGGCCAGGGCCTGGGCGATGCCTCCCGCCTCATCCTGCACCTTGTAGGTGAACTTGCACCCGAAGTCCACGCCGCTGCCCAGCAGGCCGACGATGTCGCCCATGTGCTCGCGGCCGGTCACGATCAGGACTTCCTCGATGCCGGCGTTGACCAGCTTGTAGATCGGGTGATAGATCATCGGGTAGCGGCCGACCGGCAGCAGGTGCTTGTTGGTCACGTTGGTCAGCGGCCGCAAGCGGCTGCCCGTTCCTCCGGCAAGAACGATACCCTTCATAGCCAAGGCTCTCCAATCTGAAGACGCACCCTTGTGATACGGCACAGTCACAGGCGGGTATCGTAACCGAAGCCGCCGGGATTCACAAGTGGCTCGGCGGGACAGGTCTTCCGCACGACATGCCGGCGGCGTCCGGTTGTTCAATCTGAAATACACGCCGAAGTTGTCGGGCCGATCGCGTGCCTCCGCAGAAATCCCGTTTTTTTTGCTCCGCACAATGCAGCCGTCGTGGCAGTGGCCAACCACCTCGGTCCGCGCAGCGATCTGTGTCCGATTCCCGGCCCCCGACCGGATTCCGCAGACATTATCGGACACTGCGGCCCTCACCCTCTGCGACGGAACACTCGCCGAGAGCAGAAAGTGTCAGTCGCCGAGGCGGCGCCGGGCGGCGGCCGTTTGACCGGCCGCTGATCGTGCTTAGACTTCACGGAATGGAGATATCCTGGGGGACTCTCTGAAGGGCGCCGTTCCGCGTTCGAGACGCAGAACGGGACAGAGGGACTCTCCAGACCAAAGACGTTTCGTCGAGGGTTGCAAGCCCTCGTTAGATGCGCCAATCCACGGAAGGAGGGGAATATGAGGATTTCAGGTGCACAAGCAGTCCAAGTCGCCGGTGTAGTCCTGTTCGTCGGTCTGCTGGCCGGTTCGGCCGCAGCAGACCCCATTGTCTCCGGTGATCTCATGATCAACGCCTCGTCGGCGCCGATCCATTCCGGATCGGGACGGCTGGACATCATCATCTACACGGGTGATGCCGTGGCCAACCCGGCCGGGATACCCGACCCCAACAGGGACATGCCCGGGCACGGGTCGACGTTTGCCGGCGACTGGCCGGTTGCCGGGGAGACCGAGACGTTGACCGTTCAGGAGTTGCTCGATTACCTGGACGCCAACGTCGCCCCGTCGTACAGTTTGCTGCAAATTGAGTTGGACGTGAACGAGCCCGGCGCCGGGAAGAAACGTCCGCTGACGATCGACTTGTTTCAGATCACGATCGGCACAACCGTCTATTCGACGGCGGGTCCTGTGGTTCTGAACTCGCCCGACAATGGCTCGGGGTACTCCGATTTCCGGATCACCGGAATTGACGGGATCGATCTGATGGCGTTCAATCCGACCGACACGGTGTCGTTCTACCTGGAGGCTTCGAACCTTGACGGCGGCTACGAGGAGTTCTTCATCTCGGGCAGCCCCGAGAGCGTCGTTCCTGAGCCCATGACGGCGGCTCTGATCGGCCTCGGCCTCGGCGCGATGGTCTTCAAGCGCCGTCGCCGTTAGCCCGCCGGCTCCACAACCAGACAACAGAACGGGCGGTTCCCCATCGTAATGGGAGAACCGCCCGATTCTTTTTGCTGACATCGGCCAGGCGACGTCAGGCCTTGGCCCCTCGCGGCCGGGTCGGAATGTCGAACACCAGCATCGCCACGGCCAGGGTCATGATGCTGACGACCATGGCGGCGCTTCGCGTCACGGGCTTCTCGAACCGGCGGCAGATCCGTTCCAGCCGCGTCATCGGCTGCACCGCGGGCTCGATCGGCTTGAGCTGCACTCCCGCCGTCTCGGCCTTGAACGGCAACCGCTGCTCGCCGCTCTTGTGATAGCCCAGGTCCTGGCGGGCCC
Organism: Planctomycetota bacterium; assembly: GCA_016935955.1. Next base: position 1,543 of record JAFGPY010000224.1, on the reverse strand, counting down.
GGCGGGCCACGTACTCCGGATCGTCGGCCAGGGCCTGCTGGAGAACCGTCAGGTCGCCGACCAGTTGCTGCAACTGGTCCGTCTTGGCCTGTTCGATGGCCTGCCGATCCAGCGCCGCTCGCCGTTCGGCCATGGGCCGCGCGACAACCGACAGACCGAACAGGGCCATCGCCACAAGGGCCAGCGCCCAGAAAGCCAGACTCGACAGCGCGCGGCGGCCTGCCGATCCTGACGAACCCTCTACTTGCTGCACAGCGTTCCTCCGTAGACGGCGTTGCTGCCCAGTTCCTCTTCGATCCGCAGCAACTGGTTGTACTTGCAGACGCGGTCGGTGCGGCACAGCGAACCCGTCTTGATCTGCCCTGCCCCGGTCGCCACGACCACGTCGGCGATCGTCGTGTCCTCGGTCTCGCCGCTACGGTGGCTGACCACGGTCGTGTAACCGGCCTTGTGGGCCATCTCGATGGCCGCAAGCGTCTCGGTCAGCGTGCCGATCTGGTTCAGCTTGATCAGGATCGAGTTGGCCACGCCTTCCTTGATGCCGCGGCTCAGACGCTCGGTGTTGGTGACGAACAGGTCGTCGCCCACCAGTTGCACCTGGCTACCTACTTTATCGGTCAGAAGCTTCCAGCCTTTCCAGTCATCTTCGGCCATTCCGTCCTCGATCGAGCAGATCGGGTACTTCTTCACCCAGTCGCCGTAGAAGTCGGCCATCTGGGCCGAGGTCAGCTTCCGCTTCTCCGAGGCCAGGTCGTATTTGCCTTCCTTAAAGAACTCGCTGGAGGCCGGGTCCAGGGCGATGAAGACCTGCTTGCCGGCCTTGTAGCCGGCCTTCTTCACCGCGTCGAGAATCACGTCGCAGGCCTCGGCGTTGCTCTTCAGGTCCGGGGCGAAGCCGCCCTCGTCGCCGACGGCCGTGTTGTAGCTCTTGGCGGCCAGCACCTTCTTCAGGGCGTGGAAGACCTCGGTGACCATCCGCAGACCCTCGCTGAAGCTCTTGGCGCCACAGGGCATGACCATGAACTCCTGCAAGTCGACGTTGTTGTCGGCATGCGAGCCGCCGTTCAGAATGTTGCACATCGGCACCGGCAGGATGTTGGCCTTCGCGCCGCCGATGTAGCGGTACAGAGGCAGACCGCAGTAGGCGGCCGCGGCCTTGGCCGACGCCAGGCTGACGCCCAGGATCGCGTTGGCCCCGAGCTTGCCCTTGTTCTTCGTGCCGTCCAGGGTGATCATCGTGTTGTCGATGGCCACCTGGTCACGGGCGTCCATGCCGATCAGCTTCGCAGCAATCGCCGTGCTGACGTTCTTGACGGCCTTGCTCGTGCCCTTGCCGCCGTAGCGCTTGGGGTCTTTGTCGCGCAGCTCGACCGCCTCGTGGACGCCCGTGGAGGCTCCGGACGGCACGGCCGCGCGGCCCATGTCGCCGCTCTCCAGAAAGACCTCGACCTCGACCGTCGGGTTGCCCCGCGAATCCAGAATCTCCCGTGCCCGAATCGCTTCGATCATCGCCGACATGTCACGTCCCTTTCATTACCTGTGT
>JAFGPY010000223.1 GCA_016935955.1 Planctomycetota bacterium | reverse complement strand
CTGCGCTTGACCTTGCGGACCTCGCGGCACTGCTGCTCGACGTTCAGATTCTTGTGAATGATGCCGATGCCGCCCTGCTGGGCCAGGGCGATGGCCAGCGCGGATTCGGTGACCGTGTCCATGGCGGCCGAGAGAACCGGGATGTTGATCTGAATCTCCCGCGTCAGCCGTGTCTTCAGATCGGCCTCACGCGGAATCACTTCGCTGTATGCGGGAACCAACAGAACGTCGTCAAAGGTCACTGCGTCGGCGATAATCCGATGGTCCATGGGCGGCGTGCACTCCCGACAAAAGTGGTGTGGTTGGATAATCCCGCATACTAGCACGGGGCATTCGACGTGTCAAAATGTTCTCGCGATTTTCTCCCGCCGATCGCCGCAGGCCCGATCACCCGGCCGCAAGTGCCCGGCGGACCGCCGCCAGGAGCGACAGAACCTGCTCCAGCGAAAGGGTTTCGCCGCGGACCCCCGCATCGATGCCGCACGAAGCCAGCAGGTCGCCCCAGCGGCCGCGAAGCTCGCCGCAGTCCATCGCCAGTTCCAGGCTCTTGTGGCAGGTCTTGCGGCGGTGGGCGAACAGGCCGCCGGCCAGTTGCTGAAGCAGGGCCGGATCGCCCACGGCCTCGTAGCGGGCCGCCTCGGGACGCACGCGAACCAGCGTCGAATGGACCTGCGGCTTGGGCCAGAAGACGTTCGGCGACAGGTCGTGCAGCCGCTCGACCGTGGCCAGGGCCTGGGCCAGGATGCTGATGGGACCATAGTCGGCCGTATCGTGCGTGGCCGCCAGACGGTCGGCCAGTTCCCGCTGCACGGTGAAGACCAGCAGGTCGGGCCGCGGCTCGCCCAGCAGCAGGTTGATCACGAGCGGCGTGGCAATGACGTAAGGCAGGTTGGCCGCCAGCTTGAGCCGGGCCTGCGGAACCTGCTCGATGGCCTCCCTCACGGCCGCTGTCACCTCGCCGGCCACCTCGTGTTTTCCGGCCAGGGCGTCCATGACCAGCAGGTTTACGTTGCCCACCCCTTCCAGGACCTCTTCCAGAATCGGGACCAGATTGCGGTCGGTCTCCACGGTGACGACCCGCGCCGCCCGTTCAGCCAGCAGGAGCGTCAGGCTGCCGGTCCCGGCGCCGACCTCCAGGACGACGTCGCGTGCGGCATCGAGTTCGGCGGCATCGACAACCATCCGCATCAGGTTGCCGTCGACCAGGAAGTTCTGTCCCAGGCGGCGGTTGGGCTCCAGCCCCTGGCGGGCCAGCAGTTGCTGCACATCGGCAATGGATTGCGGCTTGGCAGTCATGCGGTCACTCGGCTTTCATCTTCCCGGCCGAGGGCGGCCGGTTTGTTGGACCCTACCGTGCTCTCCCCCGGCCGAGGGCGGCCGGGCTACATCTTCTTCCCTCTGGCGGCTTTTCTCGCCTCGTGCATGCGGACGGCCATGCGAATGGCGCTGGCCATCGACGACGGGTCGGCCTCGCCACGACCGGCGATGTCGAAGGCCGTGCCGTGATCGACGCTGGTGCGGATGGCCGGAATGCCGATCGTGATGTTGACGCTCTGTTCGAAGGCCACGGTCTTGATCGGGATGAGTCCCTGATCGTGGTACATGGCCACGACGATATCGTACTTGCCCTGCATGGCGGCGCGATAAATGGTGTCGGCCGGCAAGGGACCGAACACGCAGATGCCTTCCTCGCGGGCCTGGTCAAGGGCCGGGATGATGACGGTGTGCTCCTCGTGGCCGAAGCGGCCGCCCTCCCCCGCGTGGGGATTGAGCCCGCAGACGCCGATCCGCGGCACGGCGATCGCGAAGTAGTCTTTGAGCGTGCGGTCGGCGAGCCGCACGATGCGAAGGATCTGCTCGGTCGAGAGCGCCCGCAGCACGTCGGCCAGCGACATGTGGATGGTCGCCAGGACGACGCGGATCGGGCCGCCGGCGAACATCATGGCCATGTCGTCGCAGGCGAACTTCTCGGCGAACAATTCAGTGTGACCCGGCCACGAGTAGCCGGCCGCCTGAATGGCTTCCTTGTTGATGGGCCCTGTGACAACGCCGTCGAGGCGGCCGGCCTTGACGGCGTCGATGGCTGCCAGGATGTAACCGATGGAGGCCGCCCCGCCGGCAGCACTCATCGAGCCCCGCGGAATGGCTGCATAGTCGACCTCGGGGAACTCCACCAGCGTCACGCCCGGGGCGGCCCCGGCGAACTCGGCGACGGGCACGGTGCGAAACTCGAACTTTGCCAGGCCGCCGCCGTCCGCCCGCTGCCACAGGCGGCGGTCGCCGAAGACGACGAAGTCGGCAAGTTGCCGCACTTCGGGGTCATTAAGGGCCTTGGCGGCAACCTCGGGCCCGATACCCGCAGGATCGCCCACCGTAATGGCCAGTCTCGGTTTTTCGCTCACGTTGCGGCACTCCTTGCTCACGGACGCGTCCGCCCGCGTCACACGTTTCATTGTAGTGTGTACCGGGCGACCGCGTCCAGTTCCAACCGCCGCCGGCATCGTGCCGACAGGGCGATCGCGGGCACGGCCCCTCGGCTACGCTCGGGACAAGCAGGCCGTGCCCCCACGAGGATCACGGCCACGGCAACCGGGTTTCGGGAGAGTGCACCTGAAGAACGTGGCACGGGCGTCTCACCCGTGCGTGGCAGGGCCATCTTGGCCCTGCATGAAGGCAAAGGCCACGGCCAAGATGGCCGTGGCACGCATGGGCAGGATGCCCATGCCACTTTGTTGAAGCGCACCCTTTCGGGAATGCGTGGGCAATTTGGCTTCAAAAGCCGGGGGTGGTTTTGTATCATGTCCGGTCTCTGACGCCGCGGACCGGCCCGCGTGGGGGTGCTGCAAGCGTCAGGGCTCGCCCAACACAACGACTTGGGACCGGATGTTCCCTCAGGGAGGACCACAGG
>JAFGPY010000222.1 GCA_016935955.1 Planctomycetota bacterium | reverse complement strand
GGACAAGGCCGTCTTTGTCGGGCTCCTGGCGTGAGGCGAACGGCAAGCGGGTGAGGAATCGGCCCTGCACGGGCGGAAGGCTGAGGGTCTTGTGGCCGCTGCGCAGCTTCCGTTGCACACAGAGTGTTGGCGCCGGTACCAGCATCTCCAGGCGTTGGCGGATTGAACATGGCCACCGGCCGGCGACTGCCCGGTGGCCATGCGTTTTTCGTGATTCGCCCGTCGGGGCGTGTCGGCCGCTACGTGGGTCTGACAGCGCGGCGACTCAGAAGTCCCTGGCGAACAGGATTCCGCCGCCGCCTTCGGGAGCGACGTAGGGCACGACCGTGAAGCCGCCGACCTCGATCATGCGTCCCTGGGCCACGCTGTGGCCGATGACCGATCCGAGGACGGCACCGAAGATCACGTCGCTGAGCCAGTGCTCGCGGTCGTCTAGGCGGCCCGTGGCCACCCAGCCGGTCAGCAGGTAGAGCGGCACGCCGGCCTGCCAGCCGTAGTACTCCCAGACCACGGCGGCCATGGTCGCCGTGCTGCTGGTGTGTCCGCTGGGCCAAGCCAAGTCCTCGCCATTGGGACTGTGGTCGTTGGCGGCCAGTTTCAGTCCGGTGGTCGTCAGGCCGTTGAGCGTCAGTGCCTGGATCAGCGACTTCGAGAAGGCGTAGGTCTTGTCGTCGCCGGTTTTCAGGCTCAGACCGTAGGCCGTCAGCGCGATTCCGAAGTGCAGCGTCGGATTGCCGGCCACGGAACTGAAGTCGCCTTCCTTCTTAAAGATGTTGCTCTGGCTGGCGCGGTGGAACGACTCGTCGACGTGGTGGTCCCACGAGCCGCGACTGATGGCCGACAGGCCGCCGGCTCCGGCCAGCAGAACCAGCGACGGCACGTTCACGCTGTCCTTGGTGGCCTTCCACAGTTCCTTGGGGAACAGTCGCACGTCATCCTTGAGCACCTCGCCGGCGCTTCGTCCGGCCAGGGACTTCTGCCACCACGCACCCTGATCCTGCCCGGGGGACGAGTTGCCGGCGTTTGCCGTTTCGGATGCCGTCTCGCCTGCGGCCGTCTGCGTGTCGTCGCCGGCCGAGAAGATGATCGCTGGCAACAGCGTGAGGCCGTCGCCACGATCGGATCGGACGATGCACAACGCCGCGCCCTGTCGCTGCAGGTCGGCCAGCAGCCGCTCACCGTCGGTCGGCGCCGCCTGTTGCGAGGTCTGCATGCGTGCCGCGGCGCGCTGTTTCGCGACGACCCGCAACCCCATGGCCTCGGATCGCACCTGTTGCGACGACTCGCTGCAGCCGGCCAGGACACATCCCATCGTCACAACGGCGGCACTGACGCATGGCAATCTCACGGGCGGGTCCTTTCGGTCATGGTTTCGGAAGGCTCTCACGCGACGTGCGCTCATAGTACCACATCTGCTCGGGCCGGAAAAACTCAAATGTCGTGTCGCGCTTCACGATTCGGTCGACGATCTCCTGGTGCGTCTTGACGTCGAGGTTCCGCACGGTGTGAATGCGCATGACGCGGCGGGGGTCCGACGTGCTCTTGGGGTTGTCGGCCTGCAACTCCAACTCGACATCCGTCACCCTGCGGTGGCGTTCGGGGCGCGTCCTGACGACGGTCACTTCCCGAAGGCCCCAGTCCTCGATCGGAAAAGCGAACAGGGAGGCCAAACCGTAGACCCAACTCTCGAAGCGGACGACGATGCGGCCACCACGCTCGTTCACCAGTTGGACGCGCGTCGTGCCGGCGTCCTCGGTGTCCGACGACATGAGATTGATGCGGACGCGGCCCTGCATGGTCACCACGGGGGCCATCGAATGGATGGCGTCGATGCGGACCTCGCGGCCCGGTTGCACGTCGATCACCAGGCTGACCATCTCCTGGCCGTCGACCTTGCCCACTTCCATGCTGACGAGGTAGAACTTGTCCCACTGTTCAAGGACGCGGGCCATGTTGTTCAGCGCCAGCGGCACGGCCTTGAGGGCCAGGATCAGTTTCTCGTTCGACGGAGGGCGACGGTCCTCCTCGGCCGCCTTGCGCAATTCGAGCAACACGTCCTGCAATTGCCGCTCCACGCCGATGGCCGTCGGCGGGCCGCCCTCGAAGACGTGCAGCACCTCGTCGGGCGCCCCGGGCGGCATGACCAGCCCGGCGAGCCGGAACGCCCCTTGCAGGACGAACTCGATGGGCAGCCGCCGTTCGCTCGGCGTGTTGAGCAGTCGCTCGTCCTGGCCGGTTTCGATCTCCATGCGCTTCATCATGTAGGTGATCATGGAGCGGATGACCGGGGCCACCACGACGGCGTCCGACCCGCCGCCGGTCAGTTGCCGCGGGTCGACGGCCGCCTCGCCGCGGTCGAGCACGTAGAGCAGGGCCAGGATGCCGGCGGTGTCGTCGACCCATTCGTCGCGGCCGGCGTCGGTCGGATAGGTCTCGGCCTTCTGTCCCCAGGCGCCCGTGCGGTCGGCGATCTGCCGCAAGATGTCGGCCACCGACTGGGCCACCTGGTCGGCGATCAGCAGTTGCAGGTCGTCCTGTCCGGTGAAGATGCGGCCGCGCAGGCTGGCCAGACTGAGGACGCTGCGGTGCAGGCTCTGTTCGCGAATCAGGACGACGCGGTTGGGCAGCGCCTGCTGGCCCACCTGGAGCGTCATCGGTTGGGCTTCGAGCCAGAGATCGGCCGAGGGCTGGTAGAGTTCGTCGATGCGTCCCTGTTCCATGCGGTGGTTCTTCATACACCCGCCGAGCGGCACGGCCAGCAGGACGATCGACGTGGCCAGGAGAATCGTACGAGGCGTCCGGTTCATGGCTTGGCCTCCCCGGATGTTCCGTCAGACGTGGTCGCCGCACCGTTGCCGTTGGCCGAGGACTGGGCGGCAGCCTCCCGTGCCCGCTGGTCGGCCAGTCGCGACAGACCCTCGATGGCCTGGGACGCCGGATAGCGTTTGCCCTCGAACAGAACTTCCTCGACCTGCGTCCAGGAGTCCACGACGTCGACCTTCTCGGGCAGCTTGCGGAGACGGCGGATCCAGACCTGGACGGCCTCGGCCGTCTGCATGTCCTCGGG
>JAFGPY010000221.1 GCA_016935955.1 Planctomycetota bacterium | reverse complement strand
GCCGCCGCTGATCAGGCAGTTGGGGCCGGGCGCGGCCCGCATCCGGCAAGCCATCTCGGCCAAATGGCGGCCGACCTCTTCGGCCGGGCCTTCGCAGCGCGTGGCGCTGAGCATGGCGTGAGAGTAGCCGAGCCGTTCGGCCTCGATGCCGGCGGCATCGACGGCCGTGGCGTTGTTGCCGATGATCCGGTTGGCGACCTGGCAGGTCGGCTCGGCCGGTTTCGTCCGCTGCTTCCGCTGGAGGTATTCGAAAACCTCGGGGCGGACGTCGCTTCGGCGGGCGGCAAAGCGTTCGAGGACCGCCAGGGCCTGCTCGGGCGTGGAGGTGTCGGCGACGGTGGGGCCCGAGGCGATCACGTCCAGCGGATCGCCGAGCACGTCGGAGATGATCAGCGAGACCAGCCTTCCCGCGCGGCACGCCCGCAGCAGCCCCCCGCCCTTGATCCGACTGAGCTGCTTGCGGACCGCGTTGAGCTGCTCGATGTTGGCCCCGGCGGCGCTGAGATATCGCGTGACCGCCAGCTTGTCGTCCAGGGTAATGCCTTCGGCCGGGGCGGGCATCAGGGCCGAACCGCCGCCGGAGAGCAGGCACAGGCAAAGATCGTCCGGGCCGAGCGATGCGACCAGCCGCAGGATTTCGCGGCATCCGGCGGCGCCTTCGGGGCGTGGTTCGTTCAGGCCGGCGGGCCGGGCGGCGTGCAGCGTGATCCGCGCCAGTTGCCGCACGCAGTCGGCCGGCACGTTGACCCACCCGACCAGGTGCTTTTGCTCCATGAGATCCGGCCCCAGGACTTCCTCGACCGCGGCGGCCATGCCGGCGCCCGCCTTGCCGGCGCCGACGACGACGATCCGCCGGATGGCGTCAAGCGGCAGGGAGTCGTCGCCCAGGAGCAGGGCGCCGCCGTCGACGCACAGGGACTGACGCACCAGTCGCTCGGAGCGGACGGCGTCGACGCCGGCCTGCCAAATTTGCAGAGCGTCGCGGCGGAGTTGTTCGGTCGAGCGGGGCATGGTGGGAAATGGGGTTGAGTACCGAGGATAGTAACCCGAAGCGTGAGCGACAGATGCGGCGGATTCCGCGTTCTTCCTTGCTTACGCTTCGGGTTACGATGCCCGAAGCCACCCAATTACAGGGTTTGACAGAGCGCTAGGCCCCTTTGACCCGCAGCATGCTCAGCCACTGCTCCTCCTTCTGGACGATCTCCTGGCCGTGGCTGCTGGGCGACTCGGTCCGCAGAACCAGCCCGGCCATCAACGGTTGGCCTTCGATCTTCAGCAGTCCGGCGGCCGACGACCAGGGCGTGCCCTTGCCGCCCTCGCCGGGAAGGCGGACGTGCTGGAAGAACATGTGGGCGAAGCCCTTGGCGCTGAGTTGCGGCGGCCAGCGGCGGACGACCGGGCGGTGGATCGCCACGACGCGGGCCATCCCCGGCACGATGGCGTCGAAGACGTCGTCCAACGCGTCGGGCAACGGGCGGACCCGACCGGCCGGCGCCACCACCACCGCCGCCAGGCGCACCGGCACGTTGTAGAACTCCAGCACCGGGCCGCCGATCGGCGCGTCGTGCGTGCCCAGGGCCATCACGTCGATGTTCAGATCGAGCCGCCGCTCGGGCTCGCCGCGGCGTCGGCCGCTGAGCACGCGCCAGACGATCAGCACCAACACCAGCACGATCGCCGCCAGGATCACGGCGGCCAGCGCGGCGCCGGTCAGGCCCGTGATCGTGTCGAGGATTTGCCGTAGCGGGTTCGGCGCCATGGGGACTTCCTCTGCTTCTGGTAACACTTCAGCCAAAGGGTGGCGGAAGTGCTACGGTTCTCGTGAGTCCGGTTGCCCGGCTCGCCCTTTGGTGTCAATCGACAGTTTGCTCCGCGAAACGCCGCAATTCCTCCTCGGTCGGCAGCGAAGGCTGGGCGCCGAGTCGCGTGGCCGAGAGGGCCCCCACCAGGCTCGCTTGCCGCACGGCGTCCTCGAGCTCCAGCCCGCGGGCCAGCGCCACGGCCAGCCCGCCGTTGAAGGCGTCGCCGGCGGCCGTGCTGTCGCGGGCGTCGACCGGACGGCTGGGGATCAGCACGGCCCGGGCCGGGCCGGCGACCAGCGCCCCTTGGGCGCCCAGGGTCACGATCACATGACGGGCCCCGTCGGCCAGCAGTTTTTCGGCGGCCGCCCGGGCGGAGCTTTCGTCGCGGACTTCCACGCCGGTCAGCCGCTGGGCCTCCGATTCGTTGGGCGTCAGATACGTCACGTGCCGCATCAACTCGCGCGGCAGCGGGGCGTCGGGTGCCGGCGCGGGGTCGAGGACGACCGGCACGCCCGCCTCGGCCGCCAGCCGGGCCGCACATTCGACCGCGTCGAAGGGAATCTCCAACTGGAGCATGAGCAGCTCGGCGTTGCCGATCGGCTCGGCCGCCCGGCCGACGTCGTCCGGTGTCAGGGCGTGGTTGGCGCCCGAGGCCACGGAGATCAGGTTCTCGCCGGCGTCGTCGACCAGGATCAACGCCACGCCGGTATGGTTGCGGGGGTCGCGGAGGATCCAGTCGGTGACGATGCCCTCCTTGCGGTAGCCTTCGATCGCCTGGTCGCCGAACATATCGGTCCCGGTCTTGGCGACGAAGGTCACCTCGGCCCCGAGCCGGGCGGCGGCCACGGCCTGGTTGGCCCCCTTGCCGCCGGGGGCCATGACGAAGGTCCCGCCGGTGACGGTCTCGCCGGGCACGGGAATCCGCCGCGATTTGACGACCATGTCGGTGTTCGAGCTGCCGACCACCACGATGCGAGGTGCGCTCATGTTTTTCTGTCCTACTGTTGGTTTACGGACTGGCAAGTGAACCATTGGGGCCTGTTGGAGACGGCCGCGACGGTTCCTCGCGTCACAATACCCGCGCGACGATCACCAGCGCCAAGCCGACGACGTAGCCGAGGAACATCAGCCCCAGCAGGCGATTGGTTCCCGGCGGCGCCTCGCGAAACTCTTTCCAGATAAAGACGCCCCAGATGGCGGCGACCAAGGTAGCACCCTGGCCAAGGCCGTAGGCGATGGCGAAGGTGGCCGGACCGGCGGCGATGATGCTGAAGGTCATGCCCACGGCCCAGATCATGCCGCCGACCACGCCCCAGACGTGATCCTGCAGGGTGCCCTTGAAGTAGTCGCCCAGCGGCACGGGGTCGCCGGTGAAGGGTTTGAGCATGATGGCCGTATTGAAGAGGAAGTTGCTCAGCAGGATGCCCAGCGAGAAAAGGACCATCGCGGCGTAGGGTCCCAGGCGGCCGACGTTGACCGGGTCGTCGGTGGGGACCAGTTTGCCGTCGCGAAACAGTTCGACCATCGAGTCCGCGACGAACTTGTAGAAGAAGCCCATCATCACGCCGCAGAGGACCGAGAGGATGAGCCCCTTGGCACCGGCGCCTTTGCTCTGGCCGGGCAGCTTGCGGTAGGCCAGGGCGTCGAGGATGATGGCCGCGGTGACCAGGGCCACACCGAGGAAGAGTACCCACGGATTGCCTTCCTGTTTGCCCACGTAGTTGACGATGACGCCCAACACCAACGCCAGGCCGATGCCCACCGGAAACGCCACCGACATGCCGGCGATGGCGATGGCCGCGACCAGGAGGATGTTGGCGGCGTTGAAGATCACGCCGCCGAGCAGCGCCCGGCCGATGTTGGCGATTTCGGCCTGCCGGACGTCTTCGATGAATCCCCGGCCGTAATCACCCTGGCTACCCAGCGTGAAGGCGAAAATCAGCGCCATCAGCAGCACGCCGAAGACGTAGTCCCAATAGAACAGCTCGAATCGCCAGCGCTTGCCCGCCAGCTTCTGGGTGTTGGCCCAGGAGCCCCAACACAACATCGTGATCACACAGAAGACCACGGCCACCGCGTAACTTTGGACTACGAACATTTTGCTGGGCCCTCGATTGGTTTTGCCGGCTGGTATGGACCATGTCTGCACTCTCTGAAAAAACGGCACTTGGGCCTACAAATTGGGGGAAAGGCGGCGTAGCCGCGTTTCCTTCAATTTCGACTTCGTATCGCTGCGTGCCCTGCCATCGGAACCATGATTCTTCGACAACCCGCCAGCAGGGCCTGACGCGGGGGAAAACGCCATGAAAGAGCAACGCCGCTGCGCGCCTTTCCTCTTTCATCTAGGCCTAAGTGCCGTTTTTTCAGAAAGTGCAGACCATGTTATACCCAAGCACCCACCCCCCGGGCAAGCAGCCCGGCGAACGTCTTGGCCGCAAAAGGCGAAATCGGGGTGAAACGACCGGCCGGCGGCGTCGGCGGGGATAGTTGCGGGAGCTTTTCGGGCAGGCTCAGACGTCGGTGGCCAGCCGCAGGGCGATGCGGCAGGCGCGGTGGAACTCGCCGAGATCCATCCGCTCGCCGGCCGTGTGGGCGTTGACCTGGCCACAGCCGAGCGAGACCGTGGGAATTCCCCGGGCGGTCATCCAGTTGGCGTCCAGCCCTCCGTCGGAGATCGCTCGGACCGGCTTGCCGCCCAAGCGGCGGATCGCCGCTTCGGCCGCCAGGATGCACGGCTCGTCGTCGGCCAGCTTGAAGGCCTCGTAGTCGAGCCGTCCGTCGAAGCGCACGTCGCCGTGGACGCCCTCTCGATTCCGCACGTTGTGGGCCGCCTTGACGAAGGCCCGCTCGATCGCGCGGACGATGCGCCGGCGGAAAGCCGGGTTGTGGCTGCGGGCTTCGGCCCTCAACTCGGCCAGCGGGGTGACCACGTTGGTGGCGTCGCCGGCGTGGATCACGCCCACGTTGGCCGTGCCCTGCCGCTGGTGCTTGTCGATTTTCCCCAGCCAGCCCTCCCGGTGCAGCTCGGCAATGGCCACCGAGGCGACGGTGATGGCGTTGACCCCGTCCTCCGGCGCGCCGCCGGCGTGGCTGGCGATGCCGGTGACGTGGATGTCCATGCGATAGCCGCCGGTGGCGCCGACGGTGAGCTTCTCGGCCGCGCCGCCGTCGAAATTGAAGGCCAGCCGCGGCCTGCCCAACATTCCCAGCCGGGCGTGCCGCGCGCCGTGCAGACCGGTCTCTTCCTGGACGGTCCACAGCAGCGTCAGCGGCGGGTGCGGCAGCCGGCCACCGAGAACCTCCAGGGCCGTCCACAAGACGACCGCCGTGCCCGCGCGATCGTCGGCGCCCAGGGCGGTGCGCTTCTCGGCCGGCACGATCCATCGGCCGCGGCGCACGGGTCGGGCCCCCTGGCAGAGCGGCACGGTATCGACGTGGGCCATCAGCATCCGCCGCGGGCCGCGGAGGGTGCCCGGCAGCTTGCAGACCAGGTTGCCCACCTCGCCGCCATGGACGCTGCGGCGATGGGCCCGGTCGAATTGGATCGCCGCCGCCGGCGCCCCGGCCCGGCGGAGCTGCTTTTCGATGAACTCCATCACGGGGCGTTCCTGCCCGCTGCGGCCGGGCAGCGCCAACAGCTTCATCACCAGCCGTTCGGCCCGGGAGGTCTCACCCTTACTCGTCGCGTTGTTCTTCTTCATGGTGTCTGAATGGCGAGGGGGCGATGGGACGTTGCGGGGCTCGCCCTATGGCGATCGTCCCGCTATTATAGCGGGTCGACCCCGAGGCACCAGGAGGCCCGAATCCGATGCGTTTCTTTCTGGCCGGCATTATCCAAGGTTCCCACGTCGAGCCGCTGGTCCACGACCAGGACTACCGCGAGCGGATCAAGGGGCTGCTGGCGGTCCATTTTCCCCAGGCCGAGATTTACGATCCCCGGGCGGAGCACGGCGAATCGGTCTTCTACGACGACGTCACGGGGCGAGAGGTGTTTTTCGGCCACAACGTCATGTGCCGCCGGGTCGACGTGCTGCTGGCCTTCGTGCCCGAGGCGTCGATGGGCACGGCCATCGAGATGTGGGAAGCCCACCAGCACGGCGCGGCCGTGATCACGATCAGCCCGCTGAAGCACAACTGGGCCGTGAGATTTCTCAGCCACGCGATCTACGAGGACGAAGATCAGTTTGCAGCCGCCCTGCAGAACGGGTCCGCGGCCGCGCGGATCCGCGAGGTGCTGGGGCATTGAGGAGGCAGGGCACTACTCGATCGACTCGAGCATCTTGACGACGGTCTCTTCCGGATACGTCTCCGCGTCGCCCTCGAAGACCAGCATCACCGGGCCTTGCTCACCCTCGAAGACGCCGTTGGCCTGGATCCGCGCGGTCTGCGAGTTTCTGCCCGTCCCCTTGGCGATGGTGAACGTGACCGGCTGGCCGCGAATCTCCAGCTCCAGCTCTCGCGACTCCTCGATGACGATGTCTTCCTGGTCGCCGAATCCCTGTGCCCGAAGCTGCTGATCGAGCGATTGCCGCATCTGCTGCTGGTTCTGCGGGCCGAACGCCTCGCCCATCGAGATCAGGCACAACACGCTCTGCGTGTCCTTGTCGGCGTAGAACACCATGACCATGACGCTCTGATCGGAGAAGGGGATCTTCATGTTCATCGACACGGTCGGGTCGAGGCCCTCGGGTACGTCGATCTGCGTGACCGTATCGGTGACCTCCACTACTCGGACGGGGTCCTCGCTGAAGTTGTCGGCCGCATACTGCCTCATGTACAACATGAACACGACCACGCCGCCACAGCAAAGCAGGAAGAGGCCCCCGAAGACGATTCCCAAGATCAGCAGCACTTTGCTTCCGGTGCTCATGCCCTGCTTGGGCAACGGTTGCATTTCTTCCGAGGGTTTCTCGAAGGGATCCATCGACATGGGGCGGTCCTTTCCTGCGGGTGGATGCGAGCGAAACGCGATCGCTCCTATTGTCGGCGGCCTGCGGCCCGGTGTCAATGTGGATTCCGCAGGCGGGGATTGCCCGGCGGCGGTCGATCGGGCATGATGGCGGGATGCGGCATCTGCTGGAACAAACGCCCGAGCAATTGCAGTCCTGGTTCGCCGACCGCGGTCTGCCGGGCTATCGGGCGTCGCAGGTGCGGCGGTGGCTTTTCGCGCGGCGGGCCGACCGGTTCGACCGCATGAGCGATTTGCCCAAGGCGGTCCGCGGTCTGCTGGCCGAGGAGTTCCAGGTCTTCACCAGCCGCGTCGCCGCCCATCCACAGGCCGACGACGGGACCGAAAAGCTGCTGCTGGAGCTGGCCGACCGGCAGCGGATCGAGTGCGTGCTGTTGCGCGACGACCGGCGGCGGCGCACGATCTGCGTGAGCACGCAGGTCGGCTGCGGCATGGGCTGCGCGTTTTGTGCCAGCGGCATCGGCGGCGTGGTGCGGAATCTGACCGCCGGCGAAATCGTCGAGCAGATGCTTCAGTTGCAGCGGCTGCTGGGCAACGACGAGCGGCTCAGCCACATCGTGGTGATGGGCATGGGCGAGCCGCTGGCCAACCTCGACGCCCTGCTGCCCGCCCTGGCCGCCGCCACCGACGACGACGGCCTGGGCATCGGCGCCCGCCGGATCACCATCTCGACGGTCGGTCTGCCGGCGGGCATCCGTCGCCTGGCCGAGCAGAACTGCCAGTACCATTTGGCCGTTTCGCTGCACGCGGCCGACGACGCGCTGCGCAGCGAGCTGGTGCCGGCCAACCGCAAGCACGGCATCGCGGCGGTGCTGGCGGCGGCGGACGGCTATTTCGCCAAGACGGGCCGCCGCGTCACGTTCGAGTACGTGCTGCTGGCCGGCGTCAACGACGCCCCGCGGCACGCCCGGCAACTCGTCGCGCTGCTGCAAGGCCGCCGGGCGCTGGTCAACGTGATTCCCTACAACGCGGTTTCCGATCTGCCCTATCGCACCCCGACCTCGGCCGCCACGGCCCGGTTCGTCGACGTCCTTCAGCAGGGCGATCTGAACGTGAAGATCCGCTACCGCAAGGGCGAGCGGATCGACGCCGCTTGCGGCCAGTTGCGGCGCAGCGCAGTGGTATCGCCCTAACGACTCGCAAGAGAGCAAGCCCTGACTCGGCCGATGATTGCAGCCAAAGCGGCGTTCAGCCCCGTGGCGTCTCAATCGAGAATCCGCACCGTCCCGTCCTCCTCGACCGCCAGGTGATCGCCTTCCGCGATCGCCGCGAAGTCTTCCTCCGAGAGGACGACCATGGGCAGGCGTCGCCCGTAAAGCTCGTCGGCCACGATGGCCCCCAGGGCCAGGATGGGGTCGGTCTTGCGGTTGATAATGGCCGCCGGCGCGGTGCCCGCCTTGATGCTTTGCAGCAAGACGCCGCTGCCGGTGCTGGACCCTTTGCCGGCGGGAAAGACGAAGACGCGGCCGGTGACCACGGCGCCGCATTGCGGGTGGCGGCGGTCGATGATGCGGCCGGTTTCGGCGCTGAGCCCGCCCCAGAAGCTCAGCGGCTCGCCGCAGACCAGCGCGGTCCCTTCGGCCGCGCCGGCGATAAGGGCCCTGCCTTTCAGGACGCGTCCCATGGCGGCTCCTTTCGGCACACGCGGCCCTCGACGGCCGAGCGGACGCAGTCGGCCACCGTGGCAAAGGCCACCCGCACGCCCAGCTCGCCCGGCGCGTAGTAGGCGCACTTGCCCGAATCGGTCATCAGCACCTCGGCCCGCGCCGCCACGATGGGCGAATGGAACGGGCAGGTATCCAAGGCGATCCGCGCGCCGAATGCGCTCAGCACGTCTTTCCACTCGGCCCGCTGCAACAGGGCGTAGGACGTCTGGCAGGTGGTGACCAGAAACATCACGTCGGGGTGCAGCCGGCGGGGCCGCTGGGCCTGGATCTGCTCGGCGAGCCGGCGGAACTCGGCGAAAGAATAGTGTGGACACCCCAAGGCGACCACGTCGAGTTTTTCGCCCTCGGCGGCCGTGGAGAGATCGGCCCGCGCGGCCCGCACGTCGGCCAAGCCAATCTCGAGGACCCGCCGGGGCGGATCGCCCTGAAAGGCCGCTTCGGCCGTGCTCGCTTCGGGGGTGACGCCGACCGCGTGGAACAGGGCCAGGGCGCCCGAGGAGGCCGCCGCGGCACCGAAGGCCTTCAACTGGTCGTCGGCGACCCCGGGCGGCAGCCCTTCGATGACCGGGATCTCGTCCTGCAGCAGCGAGCCGAGCAGATGACCCAGCACCGGATAAAAGGCGTCGTCGTGCAGGACCTCGGGGGCGACGCCGGCCAGCCGCACGAGCACCTGGCCCTTGCGATTTTCGGTCACGTGGAGCCCCTGCTTGGGGACCCTGCCGGTGATCGCCGCGCAGAGGTCGAGATAGTCGGCGTATCGGTTGGTTCGGGCGCCGAGGACCGAATTGGCGTAGACGATTGCGTTGGACTCGCCCCAGCAGATCTGCTGGCCGAACCGAGGCGTGAGGTAGCCTTGGTAGGGCGCGCAGCTCCAGGTGGGCACGCAGCCCATGTCGGTATAGGCTTTGCCCTGGCGAATGGCCCGCCGGGCGAAGGATTCCGGCACGCCGAACCGCCGCCAGTTCTGCAGATCGAGCGGGCCCATGTTCAAGGTGGTGGGAACACACACCTTGCCGCCGCGGGCCGCCATGGTCTCGGCAAAGTCCAGACTCGCCTCGCTCAACAGGCCGCAGCCGTCGATGTGCACCTGGGTGATGTCCATCAGCTCGGCCGCGTCGAGCACGTCGGCCATGCGGACGAGGATGGCCATGGCCGTCCGTGCCGCTTCGCCGTGGCGGCCGTCGAGCATCCGGCGGTCCTTGTCGCTTAAGCCGATCATCCCCACCGCATTCTCCTTCGGCCGCCTCTTATTGACGTTTGCACAGTCCATGCGCGCGGGCGACCAACGGGCGCCCGATTCTTCCGGCCTCCCGTTGGTCGGCCTGGATCATTCGCAATGCAAACATCCATAGAATAGCGGAATCTCCGGCCCACGCAACCGCGGCGGCTTGTGCGACTGCCGGCCGGTGTCCTATACTGGGACCCACGATTGCCGTGCCGTGCGGGTAAGTCGCGGGCGAAAGCGAACCACGAATCCACCAGGAGTCCGCCATGCTGATTCTCGATGCCGCCGAGGTGCGCCAGGCACTGCCGATGCGCAGCGCCGTCGAGGGCATGAAACGGGCCTTCGCCGCCCTCTCGGAAGGCCGGGCCGTGGTTCCCCTGCGGGCCCACCTGCCCGTGGAGCCGCACCAGGGAATCAGCCTCGTCATGTCCGCCTTCGTGCAAGACGCACAGGGTGAAGCCTTGACGGTCAAGGTCGTCTCGCTGTTCGACGGCAATGCCGCGTTGGGTCTGCCGCGGATCCAGGCGGCCGTGCTGGTGCTGGAGCCCGGCACGGGCCGCCCGGTCGCGCTGCTGGAAGGGGCCGCGCTGACCGCCATCCGCACCGGCGCCGCCTCGGGCGCCGCCACCGACCTGCTTGCCCGCAGCGATTGCGCAACGGCCGCCGTCTTCGGCGCCGGCGTCCAGGCCCGGACCCAGCTCGAAGCCGTCTGCACGGTCCGTCCGATCGAAACGGTGTGGATCCACGATCCGGTTCCCGGGCGGGCCGAGGAGTTGGCGGCCGAGCTGGCCGGCCGCGATCCGATTCCCCCCGACGTCCGAGCGGCCGCCGACGCCCGCCAGGCCGTTGCCGACGCCGATGTCGTCTGCACGGCGACCACCTCCCGCGTGCCGGTTTTCGCCCACGCCGATCTGAAACAGGGCGTCCACGTCAACGCCGTCGGCTCCTATCAGCCCGACGTGCGGGAGATCCCGCCGGAAACGGTGATCGGCTCGCGGGTGGTCGTCGACAGCCGCGAGGCTGCGCTGTGCGAGGCGGGCGACCTGATCCAACCGATCCGCCGCGGACTGATCGATCAGGAGCACATCCACGCCGAGTTGGGCGAGTTGGTGCTGGGCCGCCGGCCGGGTCGCGGCGGTCCCGAGGAGATCACGCTGTTCAAGGCCGTGGGCGTGGCCGTGCAAGACGCGTTGGCCGCGCGCCTGGCACTGGACTGCGCCGAGCAGTTGGGCCTGGGGCAACGGGTCCGCTGGTAGGATGCCGTTCTGCGAATCCCGTAGCCGGATTCGCCAGAATTCAGCTTGTTCCGCCAGCCAAAAGCGCCCCGGCCCGAAGTCTTGCGACTTCAGCGATCATGGGGCCGCCAGGCTGGCGCAAACCAGCTCGCGATCGTTGCGGGCGAAGACGTGCTTGTAGGCATAGGCCGGATGCGCCCAGCAGACCCCGCCCCGCTGCGACAACTGGCCCGTGGTCGGCTCGATCAGGGTCGCCCGGCTGATCTCTCCGAAGCCGTCCGGCGAGAGCGTGGCGATCAGCAGCTCCCCGCGCTCGTTGAACATCCAGTACCGCTGCCCGTTGCGAACGATGTGGATGTTGCTCCACCGGGCCGGCGGCGTGGCCGTGAGGTCCTCCCAAACGCGGTCGCCCGTGGCCGCCGCCAGGCAGCGCAACTGGCCATAGCTGTCCACGCCGTAGACGTAATCGCCCTGCAAGACGGGCGTGGCGATCATCGCGTGCAGGCTGTCGGTGTCCCGCTCGCTCGGGCCCCGGCGACGCCAGATCTTCTCCACGCGGGGCGCGTCCTGGCCAAGCCGCAACATTAGCGACCCGTCGTAGAAGGCCGACAGGAACAGCCGCTTGCCGTCGCTGACCGGCGTGGGCACGTTGATCACCATCTTTTTCGGCGGGAACGGGTATTGCCAGTACGTCTTGCCCGTGGCGGGGTCCAGGCCGACGACGTTCTCGCCCGTCCAGCAGACCAGCACGCCGCGGCCGGCCTGTTCGACGATCACGGGGGCGGAGTAGGAGGCGTCGTCGTCCAGCGCCCGCCATTGCTCGGCGCCGCTGCGCTTGTCCAGGGCCACGACGCAGGCCCCGCCGGCCGCCCCGAGCTGCACGATCAGCAGATCGCCATGGACCAGCGGCGCGGCCGAGACGCCCCAGATCGGCATGCGAACGTCGTAGTCGCGGCCGGGCGTCTTCTGCCAGAGCACCCGCCCGTCGGCCGCGTCGAGGCACAGCAGATGCCCCGTGGTGCCCAGCGCATAGGCCCGGCCGTCGTCCAGGCTCACGGCCGCCCGGGGCCCGGCGGGGTAGCTGACGTCGTCGTAGGAGCACGGGTACGCGTGCGTCCACAGCGGGCGGCCCGTCGAGCAATGGAAGCAGTGGACCCGCTCGACCTCGTCGGGCTCTTCGAGCCGGTCGGTGACGTAGACCCGCCCGTCGGCCACGGTCGGCCCGCTATAGCCGGCCGAGATCGGCGCCCGCCAGCGGAGCTTGATCCGCGCGTCGGGGAAGCGATCGAGTACGCCCGTCTCGCGCCAAACGCCGTCGCGGCCCGGCCCGCGCCACTGCGGCCAGTCGTCGGCCGCAACCCGACAGGTTGTCGACAGCAGACAGACAGCGGCCAGGACGACGATTCGACACGCGGCACGGGGGCCAGGGGGAGTGTTCATCGAAGGCTCCTCGGGCAATGCGTTTGGAAGAATTCAGGCCGGCGGGTCGCCTGGTCCATTATGCCGATCGGTCGCGTGAGTGCAACTCGGGCATTTGGGGTATTCTACAGAATCATGCGCCCGGCACGAGAGAATCCGTGATCGAAACGCCGGCGCGAGGCAGTCAACGCCTCGCGGTCCGCCCGCCGGGCCTGGCTGCCTTGCGGTAGCCCTTTTGAGAACTCCCGTTCGACCTGGAACTGCGTTGCCGTGGCGGCCGTGATTTGCGTCGGGCGGGTTGCGTCTGCTGCCCAACGGCGGGAGCTCGGCTGGAGGACGGTTGCGTGCCTTGCGGTTGCTCGGGCTGCTGCCGGACGGTGAGCGTGCTCCGGATAAGGCGCTCGATCAACCGCAACCGGGCTTGCTCATCGCGCCCGCAGAAGGAAACGGCGATTCCCTCGGCGCCGGCGCGCCCCGTGCGTCCGATGCGGTGAACGTAGGTTTCCGGATCATGGGGCATATCGTAGTTGATCACGTGCGAAATGCCGTGGACGTCCAGTCCGCGAGCGGCGACGTCGGTAGCGACCAGGACCGGCGGTCGATCGGACTTGAAATGCTCCAGCACGCGCTGTCGCGTTGCTTGGCTCTTGTTCCCGTGAATGGCCGCGGCGCGAATTCCCTCGCGCAGCAGGCCTCGAACGATTTTGTCGGCCCCGTGTTTCGTTCGAGAGAAGACCAGCGTGCGAGTGCTGAGCGTGTTTTGCAGGAAGCGCGCAAGCAACAGCGGCTTCTGCTTCGGTTCGACGAAGTACACCGATTGCTCCACCTTTTCAGCGGGCGCGGCGGCGGGCGCGACCTGCACATGGACCGGTTTGCGCAACCACTCGGCGGCCAATCGGCGGATTTCGTCCGGCATCGTGGCGGAGAACATCAGCGTCTGACGGCCACGCGGCACGTGCGTTACGATGCGTCGCAGATCGTGGATGAACCCCATGTCGAGCATCCGGTCCGCTTCGTCCAAGGTGACGATCTCGACTCCCGTCAGGTCGACGTACCCCTGACCGATCAGATCCAGCAGCCGACCCGGGGTGGCGACCAGGGTGTCGACGCCTTTCTGCAGGGCTCGCACCTGGGGTCCTTGCGATACGCCTCCATAGATGACCGTGTGTCGCAGACCCGTGAACCGTCCGTACGCGGAGAAGAACTCTCCGATTTGGGCCGCCAGCTCGCGCGTCGGCGACAGGATCAGCGCCCGGATCTTGCG
>JAFGPY010000220.1 GCA_016935955.1 Planctomycetota bacterium | reverse complement strand
TGGAACGACCGGGCGATCAGCTTCCAGTGCTCCTCGGACCACATCGGGACCTCGTACTCCATCGACAGCGAGTCGGGCGACTGGATCATGCCCACCCAGGTCCGCCAGTCGTGCGCCGCGGGCACCGTCCAGTCGGTCACCGTCACCTCGACGGGCACCTTGGTCGCCGGCAGCCCTGCGGCCTCGACGGTCATCTCGCCCTTGTAGAGGCCGGCCTTGGCATCCTTCGCCGGCGTGACCGTCAGCCACACGGCGGCCAGGGCCGGTCCCTTGTCGCGCGGCGACACGCTCTCGGGAGCCGACTCCAGGATCACATCGAGCCCGCCCGGGCGATAGCGCCGCCACGAGTCGTCAAAGGCCACGGCGTAGCGGACCTGCGTGCAGCGGTCGGCCAGCGCCGTCCCGTCGTCGGTCTTCAGGGTCGAGACGGAGCCGCGAAGCCCCTTGATGGTCTCGGCCGACGAGACGAGCACACGACCCGAGAACGAGCCGTTACGAGCCGCAACGATAGCCACACTGCCGACCGGCCCGTCGGCCGCCACGGCCGCCCGCTCGTCGGAGAAGATGTCGCCGGCCCGCAGCTTCACGGCCGCCGGGTCGGCCCAAGCCACCTGGACCACGCTGCACAGAAAAACAACGGCCGCCAGGGCCGCAAGAGTCAAGGTACCGCGCATCAAACGTCTCCTTCGCAACAGCCGGAATATCCAACGACGAACCACGCTCCCCTTGAACCCCCGCCGCGGGCCGGCGGTCTGGTCTTTTCGGTGCCCCGTCGCCGCATTTTCCCCGCCCGAAAGCAGCAAGGGCGACCGCGAGGGTCGCCCTTGAATATTGTGCATTCCGAAGACGGCGGGCACGGCGGGCCGTGCCCCTACGCCCGAGCGCCGTGGCCATCGCGAGCCGGGCCTCAGTCCCGTTGCGGGCGGGGCATCTGCTTCAGCAGCTTGTCGGCCAGGCCGTACTCGACGGCCTCTTCGCCGCTCATGAAGCGGTCGCGGTCGGTGTCCTTCTCGACCTTCTCGACCGGTTGGCCGCTGTGATGGGCCAGCATCTCGTTGAGCTGCCGGCGCATGCGGATGATCTCCTCGGCCTGGATCGAGATGTCCGTGGCCGTGCCGCGGGCGCCGCCCAGCGGCTGGTGGATCATGATCCGCGAGTTGGTCAGCACGAAGCGTTTCTCCTTGGCCCCGGCCGCAAGCAGCACGGCGGCCATCGAGGCCGCCTGGCCCAGGCAGTACGTCGCCACGGGAGCCGTGATGAACTGCATCGTGTCGTAGATGGCCAGACCGCTGGTCACCACGCCGCCCGGCGAGTTGATGTACATGTGGATGTCGGCGTCGGGGTCCTCGTTCTGCAGGAAGAGCATCTGGGCGATGACCAGGTTGGCCATGTCGTCCTCGATCTCCCCGCCGATGAAGATGATGCGGTCCTTGAGCAGGCGGCTGTAGATGTCGTAGGCCCGTTCGCCCCGGCCGCTCGACTCGATGACCATCGGAATCAGGTGTTGCGATCGCATGGATTCTCCTTCACTGTGCGCCGGCGCCGGCGAAGCCCAGGCCGCCCGTGGCGACCTTACTTGCCCGGCGTCTCCAGACCCAGGACCGTGTCGACCAGCCCGTAGTCCACTGACTCCTGGGCCGACAGGTAACGGTCGCGCTCGATGTCGCCGCGGATATCGTCCGGCTCCTTCTTACAGTGCTTGGCGAACAGGCTGATCAGCGTGTCCTTGTCCTTCAGCACTTCGCGGGCCGCAATCTCGATGTCCGCCGCCTGGCCGCCCACCTCGCCCGCGGGCTGGTGGATCATGGCCTTGGCGTGCGGCAGGATGAAACGCTTGCCGGCCGCGCCGCCGGTCAACAGCAGCGCCGCCCCGCTGGCCGCGATGCCGATGCAGTACGTCGCCACGTCGCACTCGATGAATTGCATCGTGTCGTACACTGCCATCGTACTCGACAGGTAACCGCCCGGCGAGTTGATGTAGAGGCTGATGTCCTCGTTCTTCTTCTCGCTGTGCAGGTACAACAGCTTCATCACGATGTTGTTGGCCACGGCGTCGTCGATGCCGCCCTCGAGAAAGATGATCCGGTTCTCCAGGAGCATATCCTGGAGCGTCATCCATCGCTGCCGCTGGTAATCCTGGTAGGCCATGTCGCGTTCCTTAACTCAATCAGACCATCGTGACGCCGCCGATCAGGTCGTCTCGTCGTCGCTCTGCTGCTTATCTTTCGACTCATCGTCGCCCGCGTCTTTGGTTTTCTTGGCCTTGCTCTTGGCCGGGGCCTTGCGGGAGGTCGATTTCTTCTTCGGCTTCTCTTCGCCGGCCTCACCCTCCTTAGCCTCTTCAGCCGGAGCTTCGACCTCGGTCACCTTGGCCTTCTCCAGCAACAGGGCGAAGACCTTGTCGTCGCGGATCTGGTCGCGGATGGCGTCCAGCATGCCGCGCTTCTCCAGCTCGGCGTACAGCCGGTCGGCCGGACGGCCGTACCCGGCGGCAATCATGCTCACGCGGGCCTGGATCTCGTCCTCGGTCACTTCCAGCTTCTCAGCCTTGGCCGCGGCCTCGCAGATGAAGTCCAGCTTCAACTGCCTCTGGGCCTGGCGGTCGGACGCCTCGCGCAGCTCCTCGGCCCGCTCCTCGATCCGCTCGACCGGCACGCCGCGACGCTGCAGGTCCACGATGTGCTGGTTGAACACGCGGCCGGCATTGGCCTTGGCCACGCCCTCGGGCACCTCAAACTCCACGTGCTCGATCAGCCACGTGCCCATGGCCTCGCGGCGGGCACGCACGCGAATGTCCTCGACGTCGGCTTCCAGACGCTTACGCAGCTCGGCGTCCACGTCGGCCGCCGACTCGAAGCCCATGCCCTTGGCGAACTCGTCGGTCAGTTCCGGAGTCTCCAGCCGCCGCACGCTCTTGATCGCGATCGTGACCTCGGCTTCCTTGCCCACCAGGTCGGCCTTCTCGTGATCCTCGGGCACCTCGACCTTCAGCGTCACCGTGTCGCCAGCCTTCTTGCCGCTCAGTTCGTCGACCAGCATGTCCAGCCGAATGCCGCCCACGCTCTGCGGAAACACCGCCAGCGTACCGTCGGTCTGCTCGTGAATCGTTTCCTTGCCGCAGGTGATCTGGATGTCGGCCGTCAGCATGTCGCGCTCGGCGATCTTGACCTTCTTGTCCTGCTCGACGAAGCGGCCGCGGCTGCGAAGCAGGTTGTTGCGGGCCTCCTCGACGTCCGAATCGGCCACCTGGATCTTGCGGACCTCCAGCTCCACGTTCTGGTAGTCCGGCAGCGCGATCTCCGGCTTGACCTCGACCTCGACCTCGAAGACGATCGGCCCGTCCTCGGGCATCTCGACCTT
>JAFGPY010000219.1 GCA_016935955.1 Planctomycetota bacterium | reverse complement strand
GTCACGTGGCTCAACGGCCAGTGGTCGCAACTCTGGCACGCCAAGCCCCTGGCCGCCTGACGGCTACCACAAACGTGACGTGCACCCCAGGGCATTATGATTTTGACATCCGCCTGCCGCCCATTAGAATAAACAGTGTAGCCATGCAGTGACCCACGTATGCTATGCCGTGTATCAATTCCGCAAAGGTCGCCGAGTGTGGAGGTTACGACGGTTGACGCCGACTGTTGTCTCCTGTCCCAACTGTTCTCGCAGCTACAAAATCCCGGCGGACCGCCTCGGCCACAAGCTGAAGTGCAAGTGCGGCCACGTTTGGAAAGCTGAGGCCGCAGCCCAGGCTCCGGCGGCTCTGGCCGCTGCGCCCGTGAAGCCTCAGCCGGTCAAGCCCGAGCCCTTGAAGGCCGAGCCGGTCAAACCGCAGTCTGTCGAGCCGCCGGGCGACACTCCGGTTGCCGTGGCTCGTCCTGTGGACGTGACCGACCGTCCGACGCCGCCGGCCCGCGTTTACGATCCGCAGCAGGCCAAGGCCATCCAGGACGCCAAGGGGCTTATCGGTCGCGAACTCGGGACGTTCCGCATCGAAGACCTTCTCGGCGTGGGCGGCTTCGGCGCTGTCTACCGGGCCTTCGACAAATCGCTGCACCGGCACGTGGCCCTGAAGGTCCTGCCGCCGCAGATGGCCAGGGCCGGCAAGGAGAAGGTCCAGCACTTTCTTCAGGAGGCTCGGTCGGCGGCCAAGCTCAGCCACCCGAACATCGTGACCGTTCACCAGATCTGCCAAGTCGACGGCTTGTACTTCATCGTCATGGAACTGGTCGACGGCCGAACCCTCGCAGACGTAGTCCGCCAGAAACGGCTGACGCCGCAGGATGCCACGCGGATTATCACGGAGGCATCTCGCGGGTTGGCCCACGCGCATCGCCGCGGCCTGATCCATCGCGACATCAAGCCCGGCAACATCATGGTTACGGCTGACAACCAGGTGAAGATGACCGACTTCGGTCTGGCCCGCGACATCTTCCGCGACACGAGCGACGCCGAGGACGGCCGCGCGGTCGGCACGCCGCTGTACATGGCGCCTGAGCAGTGTGAGGGCGAAGAGGGCGACTCGCGGAGCGACGTCTACAGCATGGCGGCGAGCTACTACGTCGCCCTGACGCGGCGGCCGCCCTACGAGGGCCGCGATACCGAAGAGGTGATGAACCGTCACCGGTTCGACCCGCCGCCGGACCCGCGACAGTACGTGCCCGGTCTTCCTGCCGCCGTGTTCCGCATCATCGAAAAGGCCATGGCCAAGAACCCGGACGAGCGCTACCAGACGGCCGTAGACCTGCTGGCGGCTCTGGAGGCGCTGGACTTTGCGGCCCTGGACCCGAATTCCTCGATCAGCCTAGAGGCTGTTTCGGCGCAGATCGGTGCTCTGACGCCGCAGGTCGGATCGCATGTCGGGGCAGTGATGAAACAGGCCGTGCGGCGGGCCGACATCAGCACCAGTCGCATCCGCGTCGCCGAGACGATCGAGAAGGTCACGCCGCTGAAGTGGTACATCATCGGCGGCGTGGCCGTGGCGGTGGTCTGCATCGTGGCCGTCGTCGTGGCCATCATCCTGGCCGTCAGCAATGGTCACAATGACGAAGGGCAGGGACTGACGCCCATCGGCCCGGTGGGGGAAAGCGCCACGCCGGCTGCGTCGACATCATCCAAGAATCCGAAAGAGCAGGGCCCTCCGTCGACCACGACCACTCAGCCTGATACGACTACGACTCAGCCGGCGACCGCGACGACTCCACGCCAGGCCTCACCGGTTGCGGATACGACGGAGTCGGTTCCGGAGCCGGCCGGTCAGACGAAATCGTATCGGGAGATGATGCTTGAGGGCGTCAAGCTGGCCTTCGAGGCCGCCGAGAAGTTCGACCGCGAGAATGTGGCCTTGGATGCCGCCAAAGTGGTCAGCATCTATCAGGATACCGTGATCAGCGTCTACGTGGACGACCTGCCCGACAACGAGTACGTGAAGAAGGCGCAGGCCCGCATCGAAGAACTGCGTAGAAAGGCAGGAGGGGACGACGCCGATTCGGACAAAGCAGCCCCTGAAGGTACGGGCAACGGTACGACATCCCCGGCACCGGAGGACTGTGCGGCAACAGAGTGACCTTCGGTCATCAACGAACAAAGGAGCGTGATCCCTTGTGGACCACGCTCCTTCGCGTTTTTGTCGTTAACCGTGACGTCGCGCCGTCACGGGAACTGGAGGCGGACCATGCGGCTTTTGCCCATCCAGAGCAGCCGAATGTCGGCCACGCCGCCATTGCTGCCGTTCTGAATCTCCTCCATACGCTTCTGGTAGTCCTCGACGTCCTTGATCGGCCGCCCGTTCAGTTCGGTCAGGATGACCGACGGCTGAATCTGGGCTACGGCCGCCTTCTCGCCCGGCTCGATCTTGGCGCAGATGACGCCCGGCTGTTCGGCGTCCAGGTGCAGGTAAGCCCGGATGTCGTAGGTCAGGTCCTTGACCGTCAGGCCGCTCTTCTCGTCCTTGTACTTGGCCGCCGACGAGTAGTCGTACGGCGCCCATTCGAGCGCGAAATCCCTGTTCTTCTTCTCCGTGCCGTCCAGGTACGCGAGCGTCACCTTCGTACCCGGTCCCAGCCGCGTCAGCAGCTTCGTCAGGTAGTTGCTGCGATTGTTCTCCGAACCCATCGAACTGCCGTAGCGACCGTAGCGGCGGTAGCCGTAGCCTCCGTCGAACGGTTTCAATTCGATCGGGTCGTCCTTGCCCTCTTCCTTGATCTCAAGCAACACCGTTCCCGGCTTGATGCCTGCTTTCTCGGCCGGCGATCCGGCGTAGACGTAGGTCACGCGCAGGCCGATCTCGCCCCGGCGGGTCAGCTTCTGGATGGCGTCGCCGCCGGCCATCTCGTCGAGCATCTCGGCCAGTTCCGCCGTCACCGGCTGGGTCTCGACGCCGAGCCAGACGAGCCGCTTCTCTTCACGTTCATCGGTCGGCCGCAGGTTCGGATCGAAATGGGCCTCAGGGTCGGCGAAGGCCGCGGCCAGTTTGTCCATGCGATAGAGCTTCACCGCATTGTCGCTGCCGCGATAGCGCCAATCCTGGCGAGTGTCACCCTTCTTCTCCTCTTCGGGACGGCGCTCGATCAGGGCCAGGCCGATCGGCCGGCCGTCGAAGTCCATGACCAGCGTGCCGCGGGTCAGCGAGTTTCTGGTGGCCGGCCACTGCTCGTCCTTGTACTCCCTCTGGTACCCGGTGATGCGGTTGTACCAGACGGTGTCGCGGCGGCCGCCGAACTTACGCTCGGCCACGTAGGTCAGCACGGCCCGGTTGGTGTCCGGCACCGGGGCCGACTCGCGGGGCAATACGGCCGGGCTCTCGGCCTCCTCGGTCTCGACCATGAAGCCGCCAAAGTCCTGGTAGGCGCCAAGGAACTTCGCCGCCACCTCGTGGCCGTTGAACCGTACGGTGATCTTCTTGAACCGTTGAATGTAGATCTTGTCGAGTCGCACCGGCACCACGATCCGCCGCGGTGACACCGCGTAGCCGTAGTAGTGCTGCGTCAGGCTGGTGCGGTCCTCGCCCTCGAATTCCAGGTTCTCCTCGCCCTCTTCCGGCTGGCGATAGACGATCTTCACTTCGTGGACGAACTGCCCAAAGCGGCTCAGGCGTTCGGCCTTGGCCTTGTCGAAGTCCTCGAACGTCACCAGGGGGGCCTTGGCCAGATCGGCTCCCCGCCATGGGAAACGGTCGCTGGTCAAGCTCGCCAGCGGCGGCAGGCGGAAGCCCAGCGGCCGAACCTCGTTGTCGACAATCAGGCCGCAGGCCGTCGGGACCGTCCATTCCTCGTCGGTCTTGCGGTCCGAGGCCAAGCCCGTCTGTCCGCCACCGCCGCCCAGCCAGACCGTCACGTTCCAGCCCAGGCGAGCCCGCGACAACTGGGCCAGGTGCAGGCCGCTCGGTATCTCCAGGTCGCCGTCGAACCACACCAGTGGTTCCTTGACGCCCGGCCACGCGTCGCTGCGGCAAACCATGGCCGGCAGATCCAGATAGAAGCCGTGCGGCTGCAACGGGAACTCCTTGCCGTCGGACGTGATGCCCTTAACCGATTCGATGAATCGTGTCTCGTAGTCGCTGTCCTGCGTCAGCACCCAGCCCTTGGACGGATCAAGCACCAGGCCCATTTCCTCGGAAGACATCTTCGTGTCGATGCCGCGGCGGACCTCGTAATCCTCGCCGGGACTCTCGCCTTTGTCTTCCTTCCAGCGTGTGGCCACCGTCACCAGGTACGGCGCCGCCTGATCGGCGATCTTTCTCATCAACTCGCGCTGATCGCCATTCTCCTCGGCCTCGGCATTTTCGCCGTCGACTTCGGCTGCCTCGGTCTGCGCCGTGGCCTTGGTTTCAGCGTCCGTGTCCGCCGCCGGTGCCGCCTGGGCCCACAACCGCGGGGTCCAGACCACCGTCCCCAGCAGCACAAGGAGCAACGCCCAACCCTTGTTCGTCCGACTGTTCATCTGCGTTCCTTTCCCCTGCTCAATGCTTCCGCGGAAGCGGGCTTATTCCTTGTCATAGTCGCGGGCGTAGTCGAGGACCAGCATCGACGGCATGCCGCCGCGCATGATCTCGAAGGCCACGCGCTTCTTGCGTTTCGTGTCGGCCATGATCTCGTCGTACGCCTTCTTGATATCGTCGAGCGTCTTGATTTCCTTGCCGTCAGCCTTCAGGACGATCTCGCCGCGGCCGGAGAACCCGGCCAGGGCCGCGTTGCCCGGATAGCTCACGCCCTGGACGTAGACGCCTTGCTTGACGTAGTAGTACAGTTGCGGGTCGGCGTGCTCGTTGATGCTCTTGACGGTCATGTTCCATCGCTTCAGTTCCAGATCCTCACCCTCGACGAGTCCCTTCTCGGAAGTCGTCAGCGATACGGTGCTCGGCTTGCCGCCGCGCTCGATGGCTACCTCCACGGGCTGGCCGGTCGGCAGGCGGCCGAGAATCGTGCGGATGTGCGGCAGGTTCTCGCTGTAGAGGCCGTTGGTCGGCTCACCGTTGACCGAGAGGATCAGGTCGCCGACCTCCAGGCCCGCCTTCTCGGCCGGCGAGCCCGGATCGACGCTGGCCACCAGCACGCCGCGCTCACCCTCGAAGAACGAGTCGCTGTCGAAGTCGCGCAGCGGCTGCAATCGAAGCCCCGTCCAACTACGCTTGACCTCGCCGTGTTCCTTCAATTGCTCAACGACGTAGCGAACCGTGTTCGACGGGACGCTGAAGCCCATGTCGCCGCCCATCATCGTGGCAAGCGTGTTGATGCCGATGACCTCGCCGTCGGTGTTCACCAGCGGGCCGCCCGAGTTGCCCGGGTTCAGGGCCGCATCGCTCTGTATCCACAGGCTGTACTCGCTGTCGTTTTCGAGGAACCTCTCGGCTGAGGAGACGATGCCCAGGCTGATGCTCCGTTTCAGGCCCCAGGGCGAGCCTAGGGCCATGACGAACTTGCCCTCGACCACCTTGTTGCTGTCGGCCAGTGCCGCGTACGGGAAGACCCTCACCCCGTCCTCCGGCTTCAACTTCAGCAGGGCCAGGTCCGTGTCCTTGTCGGTGCCGATCAGGTCGGCCTTGAGCATCGTGTTGTCGAACAGTACGCAACGGATCTCGACGGCCTTCTCGGCCACGTGATTGTTCGTGACGACGTATCCGTCGGAACTGATGATCACGCCCGAGCCGCTGACCACCATCCGTTGCTTCTTGCCTTCGCTGTAGTCCTCGCGGATCGGCTTGACGTAGACGAGCGTCGGAAAGACCTTCTCCTTGGCCCCTTCGATCATGGCCTGAATGTCCGCGCCCGTGTACTTGCCCGACGCAGTGAGCCTGGCAACCCCTGCATCGCCGTCCTGCGGCTCACAGCCGGCAACCCACAGGACGATCGCCGGTATCAGCACCATCCACATGCGGCATTTCATGCACCAGCCTCCTACGTTGATGGACACAATCCTTCACGGCAACCCGCCGCCGTACACTCATGCCGCAACCGGGCGTTGCCTGCGCGGCCCATTGCCTTCACAATCCCTAGATAGTAACGCATCAGCCGAGGAATCGTCAGCAGGAATCCTACACCGATTCGTCGCCGACGTAGACCCGCCGCACCCGCCTGCCGATACCACAGAAGATTTCGTGAGGAATCGTGCCCAGCAGCCCCGCCAGGGCGTAGACCGACAACGGGCTGTCCGTCTGCGCTTCCATCATCGTCGCCATGGACCCGACGCGGGCCTGGGGAACGTCCGTCACGTCGATCAGCGTCGTGTCCATGCAGACGTTGCCGACGGCCGGAACCAACCGACCTTTCACGCGGGCCACCGTCCGGTTTGACAATCCACGGCGGTACCCGTCGGCATACCCCACCGGCAGGGCGGCAACGCGCGACGGCCGATCGGCCACCCATGTGTGGCTGTAGCTGACGCCTTGGCCCGCGGGGACGTCCTTGATTGTCACGATCGGTGCCCTGATCGTCATGATCGGCCGCAGTTGCACGTCCGGCGTCAGTTCGGGGCAGGGCGTCACGCCATACAGGGCGATGCCCGGCCGCACCATGTCGAAATCCTCCCGCCCGAATCGCATCAGCGCCGCCGAATTCGCGGCGTGAACAACCGGCGGCCGCAACCCGCGACGCTCCAGGTCCGCCGCCAGCCGCGCCAGCAACTCGCGCTGCTCGTTGGTGATCGACGGGTCCGTGTCCTCGCTGTGGCTGTGGTGGGTCATCAGGGCCTCGACCTTCACGTGCCGCGACTCGGTCAGGGCCTCGATCAGCGGCACCACATCGTCGCATGGCGTCCCCATGCGGTGCATGCCCGTATCGGCGTGCACGTGGCAGATCACCGTGCCGTCGGCCCGCTTCGCCGCTTCGGCGTAGGCCTGACCGTACTCGCGGCTGTGGACGGCCACGGTGATCCGTCGGGCCACGGCTTCGTCGATCCGCTTCGGATCGGTCACGCCCATGACCAGGATCGGTGTCTTGATGCCCGCGTCGCGAAGTTCCAGGGCCTCATTCAGCGAGACCACCGCCAGCATGGCGGTGCCGGCCTCGGCCAGTCGCTGCGCGCAGGCCACGGCTCCGTGCCCGTAGGCATCGGCCTTGACCGGCGCGATGACTCTGGCGGGGGCGGCGAGCGCCGCCAAGGTGCGGTAGTTGGCCTCAAGGGCCGACAGGTTGACCTCCGCGACGACCTGGTTCTGCATATGCTGCTTCCCGTGGATAGACTCTCGTGCGGCTCCTCGTTGCGTGGCCACAGTGATACCGTGCTCCAGCGGCCGTGTCAAGCACGCCGTCGCGGGGCTTCGCTGTTGACGGACTGCCGCCGGGCCGTCATACTCAAGCGGCTGCAGACCTGCAACGAATATGGACAGCGGCCGTCGCAGGCGGTCGTCGCATTGTCAGGAATCCAGGATGAAGGTTGACGAACGAACAGGTTTCTCCAAGAGGTTTGCCGCCGAGCCGTGCGGTGTGAGTGTGGCCCCGGGGCGGGTCAATCTGATCGGCGAGCACACCGACTACAACGACGGTTTCGTGCTGCCGATGAACGTCGAGCGCTACACGCGAGTGACCTTCCGTCCGCGCGGCGACGCCACGGTGCGGGCCTTCAGCGACCACGCTCGCGAGACGATCGAGTTTCCCCTTGGCGGTGTGCCCGATTCGCTGCCGGCCTGGGCCCGCTACGTGGCCAACGTGGCGGCCGTGCTCACGGAGGCAGGCCTGCCGCTGGGCGGCGCGGACCTGGCAATTGCCAGCGACGTGCCCGTGGGCGGCGGGTTGTCCAGCTCGGCCAGCCTCGAAGCCTCGGTGGCCGGGGCACTGCTGGCTTCGGTCGACGGGGCCGCGGGCAAGTCGCTGGACGATCTGCTGGCGGGAGCGGGCAAGACGCGTGCTGATCTGGCCTTGCTGTGCCAGAAGGCCGAGCACCGCGTTGGGGCCCTGTGCGGCATCATGGACCAATTCGTGGTGCTCAACGGACGCGAGGGCCACGCCCTGATGATCGATTGCCGCAGCCTGAAGACCAAGCACGTGCCGCTCGATGACAGTATGGACGTGGCCGTGGTCATCATCAATAGTCGCGTGCATCACGACCTTGCGGCCAACGAGTACAACCAGCGGCGGAAAGAGTGCGAGGCGGCGGTGCGATTCTTCGCGCAGCACCTGAAAGGCGTCACGGCCCTTCGTGACGTGGCCGCATGGCAGTGGGAGAAGCTCCAGGAGCGGATGGATCCGCTGGTGGCGCGGCGGGCGATGCACGTTGTGACCGAGAACGAACGGACGCAGATCGCCGTGGTCTCGTTTGGCTCGGGCGACCCGGCGATGGTCGGCCGCTGCATGAATGCGTCGCACGATTCGCTTCGCGACATGTACGAGGTCTCGTGCCGCGAGCTGGACCTGCTGGTCGAGATCGCCCAGGGCGTGCCGGGTGTCTATGGTAGCCGCATGACCGGCGGCGGCTTCGGCGGCTGCACAGTAACGCTCTGCCGGCGCGAGACCATCGAGCCGTTGCGGCAAGCGGTTATGGAGCGATACCCTGGCCAGACGGGGCTGGAGCCCGGCGTTCTGGTGACCGCAGCCGCAGGGCCGGCGCACCTGGAGTGGGCGGCCGATTGACGGTCGCAGACGCAGCGAGCCGCGAACAACAATCAGCGAGTTGGGGGGCAGACCATGTTGGAAGCCATTCTCAAACTCTCGCGACACGAGAACCTGACGGTCGAGGAGTCGCGTGCGGCCATGACCGAGATCATGGAAGGCCGGGCCAGCCCGGTGCAGATGGCCGCCTTCCTGGTGGCCCTGGCCATGAAAGGGCACACCAGCGACGAAGTGACCGGCGCGGCCATGGTCATGCGCGAGAAGGCTACGCGGATCGATCCCGGCGGCCGCACAGTCGTGGACACCTGCGGCACCGGCGGCGACCACAGCGGCACGTTCAACATCTCCACGGCCGTCGCCCTCGTGACGGCCGGGGCGGGCGTGGCCGTGGCCAAGCACGGCAACCGCAGCAGCACGGGCAAAAGCGGCTCCAGCGATGTGCTGGAAACCCTCGGTGTGAATCTCAGTGTGTCGCCCGAGACGGTCAGCCGCTGCATTCGTGAGGCGGGCATCGGTTTTCTGTTTGCGCCGCTGCTGCACGGGGCGATGAAGCATGCTGTACCCGTCCGCAAGGAGATCGGCATCCGAACCATCTTCAATGTCCTCGGGCCGCTGACCAATCCGGCCGGCGCGCGGCGGCAGATCATGGGCGTCTTCAGCGAGCGGCTCGTGGAACTCATTGGTCGCGTCCTTCAGAATCTCGGAGCGGAGCATGCCATGGTGGTCCACGGCGCCGACGGCCTGGACGAAATCACCTTGGGCGGCGCGACGCACGTGGCCGAGGTGACTCCCGACGACCTCAAGCTGTACGACCTGACGCCCGGGCAATTCGGTCTGGCGGTTGCCGAGATGAAGAGCCTGAAAGTGGATTCGGCCCAGGCCAGCGCCGAGATCGTTCGCGGCGTCTTGGCGGGGCAGAAGGGGCCGGCCCGCGATGTTGTTGCCCTGAATAGTGCCGCCGCCATCTACGTGGGCGGCGCAGCTCCGTCGATCGAGGCCGGGCTGGAGAAGGCTTGCCAGAGCATCGACTCGGGCGCTGCGGCCAAGGCCCTGGCTCGCCTGGTGGCCCTGACCAACAACCCCTGACCGTTCCGTTGAGCCTATCTGGCCCGGCTGCCCTCGGCCGGGAACGCTTGGTGGCGAGGATTGTGCGATGGACGGTTTCACGTGCGACATGTGCGGCAAGGTGCTTCTGGCCGACGAGAACACACGCTACGTGGCCCGCATCGAGGTCTTTGCCGCCTACGACACCATGGAACTGACCTCCGACGACATCGAGAAGGACCACCGCCGGGAGATCGAGCGGCTGCTGGACCAGATGCGCCGCGCGGACCCGCAGACCCTGCAGGACCAAGTCTACAAGCGATTCCAGTTCGACCTTTGCCCGTTCTGCCAGAAGCATTACCTGGCCCACCCGCTGCCGGCGCCGTCGGGCCCGGGCTCGTCGGCTGCGGAGGGCAGCTGAAGCCGCCTCGAATTCGCAGTGGACATGCCATCATAAACGGGGTACGATTCGGCCCGTATCCTCACCGGCAACACCTTCGCGGTGAGAGGGCTGCGTGGGCCCGTAAACGGTCATTCTATGGCGTTCCTGTCAGACGAACCGCAGACGCTGCGCCTGTGGATTGTCTGCTGCACGGTATAACCAGACATCCTGTTACACAGAGAGGACGTGCCTATGGATTGGCTCATTGAACAGTTCAGGACGATGTTCAACGTGTCGAGTTGGGAAATCTCGACAGTCGATGTGGGCGTCATGCTCGGGTACCTTCTGCTGATGATGGTCGTCGGCTGGCTCTGCAAGGGCATCTCGAAGGACGTCAGCGACTACGTCCGAATGGGCTGCAAGAGCACGTGGTGGCTCATGGGCACGAGCATCTTCATGCTCATGACCAGCGCGGGCACGTTCACGGGCGGTGCTGCCCAGGCCTACATGTCGGGCTGGAGCTTCCTGCTGATGAGCTTGGGATCGTTGTTCGGCTACCTCTGCATGATGTTCTTCGCCCCGTGGATGCGGCGGACGCGGGCCGTCACGCCGCCCGACACCATCCGTCTTCGCTATGGGCCGTTTGTCGAGCAGATCAACGCCTACCTCGGCGCTGTTGGTGGTATGCTCTGGGGTGGCACGTGGCTGCTGGCCCTGGGCCAGTTCATGGCCGTGGTCTTCAACGTTCCCGTGCCGACGGTCATCCTCTTCGTCGGTATTGTCGTGGTCTTCTACTCGGTCTCCGGCGGCTCCTGGAGCGTCCAGATCACCGATACCCTGCAGGCCTACATCCTTGTGCCCATCGCCTTGGTGGTGCTCTTCCTCAGCCTGAGGCAGGTCGGCTGGCTCGGCGGCCTGATGCAGGGCATCGCCGACAAGGGGCTTCAGGACGATTACAAGGTCATCATGGAAGTCGGGCACCAGTACAAGTCTTCGGCCGCAAAGGTCGGCCTGGGCTACTTCAGTTTCGGCTGGCTCGTGGCTTCGCTTATCTACAACTTCGTTCTCTCGGCCAACATGACCGCCTGCTGGCGGTTCCTCAGCGTCAAGAGTGACACCGACGCTCGCAAGGCCGCGATCCTGGCCGGCGTCCTGCTGTGCCTCGGCACCTTTGTGTGGTACATGCCGGCCATGGTCGGGCGGATTCTGTACGAGGACGAAATCAACGCCATGGGCAAGAACGTTGTTGTGGCGAACGTCGAGACGCCTTCTGAAGAAGCGGCCGAGGAGAGCGAGGTTGAGGGCGCGTCCCCGACCGGGCAGCCAGCCGATGAAGGGCAGGCTCAGAAAGTAGCCGCAGCCGGCGCTGCCGCCGCAGATGAGCAGCCGGAGACGACTGCAAAGGACGACGCCAGAAAACTCAACAATCCTGCCGACGGGGCCTATGCCTTTGTGGCCAAGAAGGTCCTGCCGCCGGGGCTGCTCGGGCTGGTGGTCATCGGGCTCTTTGCGGCGACGATGAGTTCGCTGGACAGTTCCCTGACCGGCAACGCCGGTCTGGTCACCAACAACATCTATCCGCCACTGGCCAGACTGTTCGGTCAAGTGCCCTGGACCGGTATGAAGCTTCTGCGACTGACCCAGGTGATCAATCTGCTGCTTGGCGCATGGGCCATCATCCTCGCCATGCTGCTCTACAAGATGACCGGAGAGAAGAGCCTCTTTGACATCGGCCAGGAGATCATCAACCTGGTCAGCACGCCAATGGTGCTGGCCATGGCGCTGTCGTTCTTTGTGCCCTGGCTGCCCTGGTGGGCTCCGCTGGTCGGCATGTTCTTCGGCTTCAGCGGCTCGCTGACGTTTATGTTCGCCGGTCAGATCGCCGACTGGATGTCGGGCTTCTCCTGGCTGCCCGCGGATTGGCCCGACGGCCTGAGGAACTTCGGCGAGTGGGTCAACGGCCTGATGTGGCACCACCGCATGTACATCAACATGGGCCTGACGCTGATCCCGACGTTTGCCACGTGTGCCTTCTGGTTCACCGCGACCCCCGAATACCGCAAGCGGGTTGACAATTTCTTCCGCCAGATTCGCACGCCGATCGATTTCAAGAAAGAGGTCGGCAAGGACATGGACCATTCGCTGATGAAGATCATCGGCATCCTCGGGCTCGTCATCGCCGGGGCTATTCTCGTCCTGATCCCCTTCGCTCGCGACGCCGAAGGAGTTGTCGAGACCAGCAGTGTGATGGCGGTTCTCTTCGTCTCGGCCTGTGTCGGCGGCATTTCGCTTGTCATGCTCCTGATTGGTCGGGCCAAGGGCCGCGCGCGGCAGTTGGAGGATGATGCTGAAAATGCGGCCGGTGGAGGTTCCTGCACCAGGTAGTCGACCCGGAACCAATCCGGGCGGCAGGGAATTGAGCCTGCTGCAACAATCCAACGGGCACGTCGGCAATCAGCCGGCGTGCCCGTTTCTGTTGTCTCGCCCTGCTGCCGTCCTGCCGCTCCGTTACCCCGGACGGCAACCTCCCCCCTTGGCGAACGCCCGGTCAGGCGGCGGAGTCGGAGGACGGCTCGTCGTTCGTGGCGTCCAGGTCGTCCAACTGGTCTGCCGCGGCAACCCTCTTGGCACGGCGGACGCCGTGGATGTAGTAGACGGCCGAAATCGCCATGATGAAGCCGGCAATGAACACCACGGCCACTGTGCCCTGTACGGCTTCGTCGCCGTTGTGCTGGAACCAGGCCGGGAAAACCAGCAGCAGGAAAATCACCCCGAGAATCATGCCCAGGCGGCCGACGACGCGGGCCAATGGCGCATCCTGTTCCTTGCCGACCTCCTTCTTGAAGTTGATCGGCGTGTGAATCTGGTCGAAGAACCGATCCACCTTGGCCCGGAACTTCGGTGTGGACGTGTCCCAGAACACCCGCGTCAGCATGGTCGGGATGATGGTCGCGAAGAACACGAACAGAAGGCGGTAGTGGTAGATGCGGTTGATCTCATAGGGGAAGGACATGCCAAACAGTTTTTCGCCGAACTGCAACAGGAAGGCTGCAGTGCCGCCGGTGACCATGCCGACGATGGGCGACCAGAACGGCAGGCGTTTCATGAACAGCGACACGATGAACGGCAGGCTGAACGGTCCCACCAGAAC
Source organism: Planctomycetota bacterium (assembly GCA_016935955.1). Next base: position 3,688 of record JAFGPY010000219.1, on the reverse strand, counting down.
GGCAATGTCCAGGAAGATTGCGAACAGGCCGCCGGCTCCTTCCCACCACATCAGGGCTGCCGCCACAACGATGGCCACAACGCCCATGCAGAGGTTCATCACCTTCGTGAAGACCAGAAGCGGCTTGCCGCTGAGTTCGCGGAACCCGAAGAGCCTGGACAACGGCGGGTAGATGTTCCTCATGATAAGCCCGGCGTTGCCCGTGAGCGAACTGTCCATGGAACTCATCGTGGCGGCGAACATGCAGACCAGGACCACGCCGATAAGTCCCGGAGGCAGGATGTTCATGGCCGTGATGACATAGGCGGCTTCACCGGCGTTCTTCAGGCCGAGGGCCGCCGTGGCCTCGATCTCCGTCGAGAGGAACAGACGCCCGTAGATCGGGGGAACGAACCAGAACAACGAGTTGGCGAAGGTCAGAAAGCCCGCGAACAAGGCGGCCTTGCTGGCCTCGCGGTCGGTCTTGAGACTCAGGTAACGGGAACTCTGGCCGACGATGTTCGACCCGTGGACGACCGAGTAGAGGCCCATGATCAGCAACCACGGCAGGGTATAGAGGCCGCGGCTGATCTCGCCGGAGAGTCCCTGGGCGACGTAGGTGTACTCGTGCGTCCTCGACTTGATCCAGGCGAAGTCGGCCGTCAGTCCCTGGGCATCGATTTCGGTCAGCAGGCCGCTGAAGCCGCCGACCTTCCACAGGCACAGGCCGGCTACGGCCATCGTGACCGGAATCAGGATGAAGCCCTGGAGGTTGTCGGTGATCTGGACGCTCCACGATCCGCCGGCGACGCTATAGAAGACGATGACCACGCCCGTCGAGAACAACACCCACTCGACAGGCAGGCCGAAGACCGGCGCAACGAACTTGGCCAGGCCCAGAAGCATCGTCCCGGCCCAGATCATGCCGATCGGGACGCCCGTGTACATAAGGATCTGCTCCGAAAGGCGTCCGAAACGGTTGTAGACGGCATCTCCCGGGGTGATCGCCCGCGTCCGCCGCATCCACGGTCCGATGAAGATCGCCTGGTAGACGAAGACCAGCACCATGAACCACTGCTGGATCAGGATGCTCCAGCCGCCCAGGTAGGCTTGGCTGGCCGAGGCCGTGAACATGCTCGCTGCGAAACTGGCCATGAACATGCTCATGCCCGACAGCCACCAGGTTCCCTTGCAGCCCATACGGATGTAGTCGCTGATGTTGCTGCTGGAGTTGCGGCAGACGACGCCGACGGCCATCATCAGTACGAAGTAGCCGATAAGCACACCGTAGTCCACAGTATCCAGCGGGCTGGACTTGATCGTCTCGACGAGCTTCTGGAAGTACTCACCCAAGGGCAGCCACCTTTCATAAGTGCAGTGTCCGATTTGCCAAATCCCGAGAGCAGGGTATGGAACGCCTCGCGCGGGCGTGTATTAGGCGCTAGGGAATCCGTTGCGTCCATGTGATATACGTGGTTACAGTTTGCACAATTCTCCGCGCGCTTTGGCCGCCCGATGCGGAAACTGGGACGACCGTCCCGCCCGAGGCCAAAGAAAGCGTTCCAGTAACGGCCTGCGGATGCTATAATCTTCCTTTCGTCTGCGCGGGAGGCTGTGGTCCTGTGCTGAGTATCGACCGATTGCAGGAGAATGCTTCGATGGCCGGACACACGATTACTGAAAAAATCATTGCCGCTCATGCCGGGCGCGACGAGGTCAGCGCCGGGGATTTCGTCTACGCGAACGTCGACATTGCCCTGGGCAACGACATCACCGCCCCGATCGCCATTCGCGAGTTCGAGGCCGCGGGCGTCCAGGACGTCTTCGACCGCACGCGTGTTGTCCTCGTGCCCGACCACTTCACGCCCAACAAGGACATCAAGAGCGCCGAGCAGTCGAAGATTCTCCGCGACTTCGCCCGCAAGCACGATCTGACCCATTACTGGGAGGTCGGCGAGGTGGGCATTGAGCATGCCCTGTTGCCGGAACAGGGGGTGGTGGGTCCCGGCGACCTGGTGATCGGCGCCGACAGCCACACCTGCACCTACGGAGCCCTCGGGGCCTTCTCGACCGGGGTCGGCTCGACCGATCTGGCGGCCGCCATGGCCACGGGCAAGGTCTGGCTCAAGGTGCCGGCCGCCCTGAAGTTCGTCTTCAGCGGCAAACTCGACCCCTGGGCCGGAGGCAAGGACCTGGTGCTCTACACCATCGGGCAGATCGGCGTCGACGGCGCCCTGTACCGCTCGATGGAATTCTGCGGCCCGGTGATTGAGGTCCTGGGCATGGATGACCGGATGTCGATGTGCAACATGGCCATCGAAGCGGGAGGCAAGAACGGTATCATCGCGCCCGATGCCGTGACGCGACAGTACGTGGACGGTCGCGCCGAACGTGAGCCCGTTTACTATGCCAGCGACGCGGACGCCCGCTACGAGAAGACCTATCAGTGGGACGTCACGGGCATGGGGCCGATGGTCGCCTGCCCGAACCTGCCCGAGAACGTCAAGGCGGTCGGCGAACTGAAGGACGTGGCCGTGGATCAGTCGGTCATCGGCTCGTGCACCAACGGCCGCATCAGCGACCTGCGGATCGCCGCCAAGATCCTGAAGGGCAAGAAGGTGGCCAAAGGTTGCCGTTGCCTGGTGATTCCGGCCACGCAGGAGATTTACCTGGCGGCGATGCGCGAGGGACTGCTGGAGACGTTCGTGGAAGCCGGCTGCGCGGTCTCGACGCCGACGTGCGGTCCGTGCCTGGGCGGTCACATGGGCATCCTGGCCGCGGGCGAGCGGGCCATCGCCACGACCAACCGCAACTTCACCGGCCGCATGGGCCATCCCGACAGCGAGGTCTACCTGTCGAACCCGGCGGTTGCTGCCGCCAGCGCCGTGACGGGCCGCATCACGCACCCGAAAGACGTGGGCTGAGTTTCCTGCTTCCTTCCGGCCCAATTGGAGTGAGGCCCCATGGATATGCAGAAAACAAGAGCATTGTTGGAGGATCAGATTGACGCACTGAGACCCATACAATACGCAGGTGTGAATCCGATTCTCGACAAGTGGCGGCGTGACACTCGTGTGATTCTCGAAAGGACGTTTGGCACCAACTCGAAGCATGTCGAGGAGTTTGAAGGCATCCTGTTCTTTTCCGGAGTTGCCACCCCCAACCGGGAGAGGAACAGGCAGTGGGACATGGAGGCTTTCGAGAGAGGCAAAGTCAGGGCGGAAGCCTTTCTGGCGTCTGTTCTTTTGGAGATTGATCGGTTCTCAGGCGAGCCAGCCTGTGGGGAAGGCTCGCGATTTGACCCCATGGAGAGAGTCAGACGACTCTGCACCCGATTCCATCTGGTTTGCCGACAACTCCGTCAGCGTCATCAGAACCGGGCAGCATTGCAGGTCGAAGACGAGTACGACGTACAAGATCTCTTGCACGCATTGCTCAAGACCGAGTTCGATGATGTCCGCTCTGAAGAGTGGACTCCCAGCTATGCTGGGAAGTCTTCCCGAATGGACTTTCTGCTCAAAGACCATGGCATTGTTATCGAGACCAAGAAGACCCGGGATGGACTTGCGGATAGGGAAGTCGGCAGCCAGTTAATTGACGATATTGCTCGCTACGCGAGTCACCCGTAACCGTTCACGGCCCGGTGGGCAGTAGGGAGGGGGTGGGGTGGCTGGCGAAGTGAGCACCGAGGGTTTGATGGAGATACTGG
>JAFGPY010000218.1 GCA_016935955.1 Planctomycetota bacterium | reverse complement strand
GTCACGTGGCTCAACGGCCAGTGGTCGCAACTCTGGCACGCCAAGCCCCTGGCCGCCTGACGGCTACCACAAACGTGACGTGCACCCTTCGCCCCTGCCGCCGGGCCTTTTGACCTTGCCCGGACCCCTGGCGCACCGTATACTGAGTTTCTGCATTCACCACCCGCTTGAGGGCACAGACTACATGCCGAACGTCGTTATCCTAGGCTCCACCGGCTCTATCGGCCGCGCTGCGCTTGACGTCATCGAGGCCCTTGGCGGCGACTTCCGCGTGCTGGCCCTTGCGGCCCGCGACAGCGTCGAACTTCTGGCCGAACAGGTACGCCGCTTCAATCCGCCCTGCGTCTCGGTCGGCGACGACCAGGCACGCCGGCGGCTCCTGCCCCTCATCGGCGACGATTCCGCGACCGAAGTGCTGGTCGATGCCGCCCGGCAGTTGGCCGGCCTGCCGGAGGCCGACATCGTGGTCTCGGCGATGGTCGGGGCCGTGGGCCTCCAACCCGCCCTGGAGGCCGTCCGCACGGGCAAGCGGCTGGCTCTGGCCAACAAGGAGGCCCTGGTCATGGCCGGGCACCTGGTCACCCAGGCCGCCCGCGAGCACGGGGCCGAGATCCTGCCGGTCGACAGCGAGCATTCGGCCATCTTCCAGGCCCTCCACGCGGGCCGCCACGAGGAGATCGACCACGTGGTCCTGACGGCCAGCGGCGGACCGTTCTATCGCTTGGCCACCCACCAACTGGCCGCCGTCACCCCCGAGCAGGCCCTGGACCACCCGACGTGGCAGATGGGCCCCAAGGTGACCATCGACTCGGCCACCCTGATGAACAAGGCCCTGGAGATCATCGAGGCCCGCTGGCTTTTCGACCTGCGGGCCGATCAGATTGAAGTTGTGATTCACCCCCAGTCGATCGTACATTCGGTAGTAACGTTCGTAGACGGATCCAGCATCGCCCAGCTCGGCGTCCCCGACATGCAGACGCCGATCCAGTATGCCCTGACGTACCCCGAGCGACGCTGCGGGCTGTCGACCAAGCTCGACCTCGCCCGCGCCGGGTCGCTGACCTTCGAGCGGCCCGATCTGGAGCGTTTTCCGGCCCTGCGGCTGGGATTCCAAGTGGCTGCAACCGGCGACACGTTCGGGGCCGTGTTCAACGCCGCCAACGAAGTGGCCGTTACCGCGTTCCGCGAGGGACGCTTGAGATTCGATCAGATTGTCCACGTGGTCGAGCGGACGCTCGACAGCCACCCGGGAAGTTCGGACCCGGACCTCGCGACGGTCCTGGAAGCCGATGCCTGGGCCAGAAAGGTTGCCCAAGAATGCCTGACGTTCCAAACGTGATTTACGCCGTCCTCGGTTTTGGTTTCATCATCTTCATCCACGAACTGGGCCACTTCGTGGCCGCCAAGCTCTTCGGCATCAAGGTCGAGGCCTTCAGCCTCGGCTATCCGCCGACCATCCTGCACCGCAAGTTCCGCGAGACCGACTACCGGCTAGGAATCATCCCGATGGGCGGCTACGTGTCGATGCTCGGCGAAGACCCGCGGGAATCCGTCGAGGATCCACGGGCCCTGTGCAACGCGCGGCCATGGAAACGGGCCGTCGTCTTCCTGGCCGGCGTGGCCTTGAACGTTGCCACGGCCATGGTCATCTACATGGTGGCCTCCTTCATCGGCATCGAGGTCACCGAGCCCCTGGTGGGCGGCGTCAGCGACGGATCGCCCGCCCAGGCCGCCGGCCTGGAGGTCGGCGATCGGATCGTCGAGATCGACGGCAAAAAGATCGAGGCCTTCGAAGATATGCGGGCCCACATCGCTGTCAGCGCCCTGGACGACATCGACCATGAGTTCCAGATTAACTACCAGCGTGAGGGGGCGATGGTCCACACCGTCACCCTGAAAGCCGAACCCGCCAGCAACGGCATGCCGCTGCCGGGCATCGGCATCGCCCCACCGATTCTGCCCCGGCTCAGCGCCGTCAAGGATGACAGTCCTGCAGCCCTCGTCGGTCTCAAGACGGGCGACCGCGTGGCGGCCGTCAACGGGCAGCCGATCCGGTTCTACAATCAGGTTCCGGACCTGATCGAGAATTGGCCCGAGCAGCCGCTGACGATCACGGTGGCGCGAAACGGAACCACCGTGGACCTTGCCGCCGACCCCGAGAAGGTCAAGATGCCGGACTATGGCCTTGATCCGGCGATCAGGATCAAGAAGGTGGAGGAGGACAGCCCAGCGGCCAGGGCCGGACTGAAGAAAGAGGACGACGTCGTCGGCATCAACGACCTTACCCTGCCGACCTTCACCGAAGTGCACAAGATCATCGGTCACAGCAAGGACAAGCCGGTGCGACTGCTGGTCTGTCGGGAAGGCCGGGCCGAGCCGGTCGCCGTGACCGTGACGCCGCAATGGGACGACGTGCTCAAACGGCCGCGCATCGGCGTGACGTTCGGCTCGTTCTTTGAAGAGGCCGAAGATGTCCCCGTCGTGCACCGCTACTCCTCTCCGGGGCCGGCGGCGGCCATTCCTGAAGGCTCGCGGATCGAGAAGATCAACGACGAGAGCGTCCGCACGTGGCTGCGCCTGTGGGAACGGCTCGACGAGGCCAAGGGCCGCGACGTGACCGTCACGTACGTGGAGCCCGACGGCAACCAGGAGAAGACCGTCACCATCGTCCCGCGGACGATCGTCGCCGAATCGCCGATGATCGGCACCAGAACCGAGAAGCTCGTCGAGAGACGGCTCGCTCCGGTCTACAATCCCCTGGCGGCGTTCAACATTGGATTCAAGAAGATCGCCAACCTGCTGAACATGCAGTACGTGACGATCAAGGCCCTGGCCAACCGAACCGTTCCGGCCAAGGAGATCAGCGGCCCGCTTCGCATCGGCGTCTTCTTCTACGAATCGTCGAAGATGGGAATGGCGAAGTTCATGACGCTGCTCGGACTGGTCAGCGTGGCCATCGCCCTGATGAACGCCATGCCCATCCCGCCGCTGGACGGCGGCCACGTGCTGTTCCTGGTCATCGAGAAGATCATGAGGCGCCCGGTGCCGATCAAAGTTCGCGGCGCCGTCACCATGGCAGGCACGGTGCTCCTGTTGTGCGTCGTGGCCATGGCCTTCTTCAACGACGGCAGCTACATCCTGAGGACCTACTTCTACTAGATGGGGTGTGTGGCACGGCCGGTCTTGTCCGGCCGTGGGGAAGACGGTTATACCTTGCCCAACAGCGGTAGCAAGGGCGCCAGACGGCGGCAGGCTGACTCGTCCAGTCCATTCCGCAGGTCATCGTGAGTCCGTGACAGCACATCGGCCAGATGCGCGGTGAACGGCACCGCCTCGGCCTCCTGCGGCCAGCGAAAGCTCAGCCGACCGAGAATCGTCCGCGTCAGTTCGTCCGTCCCCTGCCCCGTAACCGATGACGTGACCACGTCCACATCGCGGCCGATCTCGCTCCCGCCGACCAGGTCCGCCTTGGTGCCGACGCGAATGAACGGCGGCCGACCGTCGCCGCTGAGGTCCTGCGGTTCCAGGCCGGCAACCGCCTCGGCCCGGCCCGAAAGATCGTGCATTACCAGCAACACATCGGCGGCAAGGACTTCGGCCCGGGCTCGCTGAATACCCGCCTCCTCGACGGCGTCCGCCGCCGGTCGCAGGCCCGCCGTATCGGCCAGCACGACCGGCAGCCCGTCGAACGCCGCCATCTCGGTGACCACGTCGCGCGTCGTGCCGGGAATGTCCGTGACGATCATACGTTCGGCCCCGACGAGCCGGTTCATCAGGCTGCTCTTGCCCGAGTTGGCGGGCCCCAGGATAGCCACGCGCGGCGGCCGCTCGATGAACCGCCCCGTGCGAGCGTAGCTCCGCAGCAAATCGCCGAGAAGTCGCAGGGCCTCGTCGCGTCGGCCTTCGCCGATCAGGTCCCCCGCTCGCCGCACGGCCGCGGCCAGGAGCCCGTTGCGCTGGGCGGTGACCACGAGGGCCGGCTTCAGGGCGGCAAGTCGCGGCAGCAACAGCTCAGCGTCGAGGACGATCCGCCCCACGCCTTCGACCTCGGCGCGAATCCGCAGAAAGGCGTTCCACGCGCAGCGTTCGACCGCCTGCGATTCCAGCCGCCGGGCCACGGCTTCCACGGCGGCAGGCCCACCGTGACAGTGCACCTCCACATTGGCGGCATCGGCCACGTGAACGATCACCTCGTCCAGCGACCGCTCATCGTCGCCGACGATGTGGCCATAGACGATGCGTTCGTGCCGCTCGTCCAGCGGCCGACATGAGCGAAAGATCCGCCTGACGGCGTCGAGTACTTCGGGGCCGAACAGGCCCAGCGTCGAGATGCCGCCTCGGCCGGGAGGCGTCAGCTCGCAGAAGATGTTGCGACGTGGCGGATCGGTCATGATTGCAAAAGGTAGGCAGCAACGAGCCCTTCGAGGACCAGGGCGTCGCGAACCTCGTCCACGCATGTTATCAGCGGCGCAAGGGCTCCCAGTCCGCCGCCGGTTCCGACGACCCGGGCCGCACCGCCCAGGAACTTCTTCTGCTCGGCGACCAGCCGCTCCACGGCCCCGGCGGCGCCGAACAACAGGCCGCTGCGAATCGCCTTCTCGGTGTTGCGTCCGACGGCCTCGACCAGCCCGTCGAGCGCGACTTGCGGCAGCGCCGCGGTCTTCTCGTGCAGCGCCCAGGCCCCGAGCGACGGTCCCGGCAGAATCGCGCCGCCCAGGAACCGGCCGTCGCCGTCCACGGCGTCGACCGTCGTCGCGGTGCCCACGTCCACCACGATCACGGAACCGCGGACGGTACGCCATGCGGCCAGGGCCGCCAGCAAACGGTCGATGCCGACCCTCTCGGGTCGCTCGACGTCAATAGGCATCGGAATGGGAAAATCCTGGCGGGCCACCAGGAACGGCCCCGACGTGAACTGTGCGACCGTGTCGCGGAGTCGCTCGGTCATCCTGGGATTGACGCTCGAAACGACAACCGGCGCGTCGACCGGCCTGCCGCCGTCCTCGCGTGCCAGTTGCAGGCAGGTGGCCAGACCATCGAGGCCGGCCAGCGGCACGCGGACGACTTGGCGGATGCGGCCGCCCTCGACTAGGGCGAAGCCGACACGCGTGTTGCCCACGTCGCAGGCGAACAGAAGATCGTGTCCGGAACCATCGGACATCCCACGTCACCCCCACGTGTCGGCCGGAGCCAACATCGCGGCAATCCGGCCCAGAAGAGGCTTCAGACCCTTGCGGGCCACACCGCTGATACCCAGCACCTCGCGGCCCAGTTCGTCGGCCAAACGGCTGCGAACCTCGTCCGCACCGGTCAGGTCCATCTTCGTCACGGCCACAAGCTCCGGCCGCTCGGCGAGTTCGCTGCTGTAGCGGCTGATCTCGCGGCGGAGCGTGTGATAGTTCTCCAGCGGATCGCTGCCGTCGGACGGCATGGGCTCGACCAGGTGCAGCAGAACGCGCGTCCGCTCGACGTGCCGCAGGAACCGGTCGCCCAGCCCAACGCCCTCGTGCGCGCCCTCGATCAGGCCCGGCAGGTCGGCCATCACGAAACGGTGTTCGGCGTCAATCTCGACGATGCCCAGGTACGGTTCGGTTGTCGTGAACGGATAGTCGGCGATCTTCGGCGTAGCCCTGCTGAGCGTGGCCAGCAGCGTGCTTTTGCCCGCGTTCGGCAGTCCCAGCAACCCCACGTCGGCGATGAGCTTCAGCTCCAGGTGCAGGTGCCGCTCCTGCCCCGGCTCGCCGGGCGTGGCAATCTCGGGCGTCTGCCGCGTGGGCGTAGCGAAATGGACGTTGCCCAGTCCGCCCTTGCCTCCCGCGGCGGCGACGAACGGCTCGTCGGATTCCACCAGGTCCTTGATCACCACGTCTTTGTCGGTGTCCACCATCAGCGTACCGGGCGGAACGCGGATGACCAGGTCCTTGCCACTCTTGCCGGTGCATTTCTGGCCCGACCCGTTCTTGCCGTTCGGAGCGACCCACTTGAGACGGCCGCGGAAGTCGAGCAACGTGTTGACGCCCGGGTCGGCCACGAAGACGACACTTCCCCCGCGTCCTCCGTCGCCGCCGTCCGGACCGCCGCGCGGCACATGGGCCTCGCGACGGAAGCTGACGCACCCGTTGCCCCCGTCACCGGCCTTGATGTAGATGTCGGCTTCGTCGATGAACATCGCGGTCCCGCCTGTACTCGTCTGGAAGCCCCGCACGGGCAAAAGAAAACAGGGTGGCGCATGACGGGCCACCCTGCACAACCGATTCGCTTGGGGCGAAAAGCTAGTTGCTTTCCGGAACAACGTTGACGCGCCGCAGCGAGGTGAACTCCACCTTGCCGCTGCACAGGGCGAACAACGTATCGTCGCGTCCTCTGGCCACGTTGCGACCGGGCCGAAACTTCGTGCCTCGCTGGCGAACGATGATCGACCCCGTCTTAACCTGCTGGCCGCCGTAAGCCTTGACGCCCAGATACTGCGGATTGCTGTCGCGACCGTTACGAGATGAACCTTGTCCCTTTTTATGCGCCATGAAAAACCACTCCTGCGTCCGGATGCCTATTGTGAGAATCCCACGACCGATTGCCCACTTCCCTCAAGCCGTGGATTATCGCCAGATCCATTTCTGCTTCAGCAGATAGACCTTGTCCTCGGAAATCTTCACGTCGTCGCCGGGAACCGAGAATTCCAGTTCCATCGTCTTGCGAAGGACCACTTCCTGGGCCTCCCCGCCTTCGGCCGCAGCCGGCACGGTGCGAACCACGAACCGCCCGCTCAGCCCGGTCACAAACACCTTGAAGCCGTCCATCTGCGGATCGACTTC
>JAFGPY010000030.1 GCA_016935955.1 Planctomycetota bacterium | reverse complement strand
GTGATGGATTTGTATCCGGAGATCGCGGTGGCGTACGGCGTGCTGGCCGAGCGGGGCCGGCTGTGCCGTCTGCTTGCCTGGGTCAATCGCGTGCTGTATCGCCGGGCCGAGGCGGTGATCTCGCTGGGCGAGGTGATGACGCAGCGGCTGGCGGCGGCGGGCGCGCCGCCGGAGCGGCTGCATACGGTGCACAACTGGACGCCTCGTGAATCGGTGGCGGCGGCCGGCCCGGCGGCTGCCGAGCTGCAGTCGGTGGCTTTCGGTTCGTAGCGGCCAATCATCCATTGTCAATTGTCAATCATCAATCCCAAGTGCCCACCCTCCTCTATTCAGGCAATATCGGTATCGGGCAGGACATCGGCACCGCGCTTCGGGCGGTCGCGCGCCTCGACGGCGAGGCGGACCTGAAGGTGCTGATCGCCGGGGACGGCAAGGGTCTGGCGGCGGTTCGGGTGCTGGTTGCCGAGCTGCGTCTGGCCGGTGCACAGATTCGGCCGCCGGTGCCGCTGGTTCGGCTGGGCGATCTGCTGGCGCAGGGTGATATTCATCTGGTCTGTCAGCAGCCGGGCACCGAGGGTCTGCTGGTGCCGAGCAAGATCTACAGCACGCTGGCGGCGGGGCGGCCGTCGCTGTTTGTCGGGCCGGCCGAGTGCGAAGTGGGCCGCATCGTGTGCGAGAGCGGATCGGGCTTCGTGGTCGAGCCGGGCGACGTCGAGCGGGCGGCCGAGGTGCTGGGCCGGCTGGCGGCGGGGGCGGCCCTGCGTCGCGGGATGGGCCGCAACGCCCGGGCGTACTACGAACGGCATTTCGGCCGCGACCGCAGCGTTCGCCGGATCGTGGCGATCCTCGAATCGGCCGCCGATGGCCGGGCGGGTGGCGAAAGGGCGTGCATTCGGCGGGGGGTTCGGGTAGGATGGCGGGCATGGATGAACGCTCTGGATTCTGCGGAAGGGTGATCGAACGGGTCGGGACGATCTTCGAGCCACGCCGGCTGGCGGTGGCGGTGGTGGTGACGCTGGCGATGCTGGTCACGACGCATATCCCCCAACAGATGATGCCCCCGTCGCTGGACGTGGCCCTGCTGGACAAGCTCGAGCACGTTCTGGCCTACGGCGCGGTCGTTTTCCTCTGGCTTCTGTCGTTCCGGCGGCCGCCGGGCCTCAGGGCGATGGCGGGCGTGGTTCTGGCGGCCGCAGCGCTCGGCGCGGTCGATGAACTGACCCAGCCGCTGGTCAATCGGACGGCCTGTCCGGTGGACTGGGCCGCCGACCTGGTGGGCGCGGTCGTGGCGTGCGGGCTGTTTGGCCTGGTCCGGCACTGTCGGCGCGAACGCCTGCTGCGTTCGGCGCTGGAGGCCTGATCCGGCCGCCCCCTCCCGTCGGCCCGTCGCAAATCCCCCCTCTTCTCATTCCAGCCAAAACAGCACCGGCCCCGCCGGGCGGTTCGGTTGTTCCTGCGAGGTTCTGCCGAACGTTGCCTGATCCTCAGCGGAGCCGGTTGGGGAGGGCCATCCTCTGGCCCTCCCTTTTCTTATCGACCATCACCCCTTCTCGTGCCCACATTTGTCGCGGCCCGCTCTGGCCCCAGGCGGCCGGCGGCGCGCCGTTACTGCGTCAGCCGCTCGGCCAGGCAGGCCAGGACGGCGTCGATCAGGGCCGGGCCGTGCGGGCCCTCGATGCAGATGCACTCGAGAACGGGGATCGCCGCCGCCCGGTCGGGCCCGAGGACCACGGCGAGATGGCGGTCGAGCACCTGGCGCACGCGGGCGGCCAGCTCGTCCCGCTCGGCGGGATCGATTTTGTCGCGCTTGTTGAGTACGACGACGATCTCGCGGAGTTTGTTGCGGATGTGGTGGCCTTTTCGCAGGACGGTGTCGAGCCGGTTGCAGAACAGCTCGAGCCACTTGACGCTGGTGGCAATGGGCCGGCTCGAGTCGAGCATGACGACGACGGCGTGTGGCTTTCGCTCGCCGACGAGTGCAGCGTGCTGGACGGGCCCGGTCTGGCCCGGGGTGTCCACCGTGCGTCGGACGTTCAGCGCCACGCGTCCGTCGACGCCGAGCGTCAGTGTGAACGTCGGCGACTTCGTCAGGCCGTAGGTCATCTCCCGCTGGCCCTCGGGGTGGAGGCGGCCGAGCTGGAGGTACTCGGCGAACTTGCTCTTGCCGGCCGAGCTGGGTCCGAGCACGAGGATCTCCTTGCCCGTGGCGTAGGTCCGCAGACGGGCCAGGCCCTTCGGCCTGCCCCGGCGCAAGGCCGAGACCTCTGAGATATCGCTGGCTGCCTTATCCCTGTCGCTCATTCGGCGTTCCCCCAAACACCACCCCGCACCCCTGCCGCCCCGCACCCCGGGATCCCCGCACCGTCGGGCGAGGGCGATGTCCGCCGGAGGCGGATCGCCCCTACGAACGGCGGGGCGGACGTCCATTGTACGCCGGTTGCGCCGGTCAACTCAACGGAATATTCAAACGTGCCTTGCCGCGAGGCGCAAAGGTAGGGGCGATCCCCGTACCGGCGGACATCGCCCCTACGATCCTGCTGCAATCGGTGGTGGGAAGGCAAGCTACTGGAGTCTTTTGATCGCCTCCTGCGCCCGTCGTTTGGTTCCGTTGTTGGCGGACTTGTCGAGGACCGTCTGGAGGGCCTGCTGCCGTTGCGGCTTGGACAGGCCCGGGGCGTTGGCGGCGACGGTGACGATCGCCGAATACGCCTCCTCGGCGACGGCCGCATCCTGGGCCAGGGTCGTGAGCAGTTCGAGCGCCCCGGCGGTCGGGGCCTCGCCGAGAACGGCGATGGCCAGACGCTCTTCCTCCGGCCGCTGGATCTGCGGGCGCACGTCCTTGACGCGGGCCAGCTTCTGATCGTTGCTGAGGCCCTTGTTGCCACGGATGTGCTGGAGGTAGCCGCGAAGGGCCAGGACCTGATGGGACATCTTGCCGCCCGAGCGGGTCAGACGCAGCAGGGCCTCGCCCGCATCGGCGTCGTCGGGCCAGCGGTTCGGCCAGGTCGAGAGGATGCGCACCGCCTCGTCCTGGACATCGCCTTCGTCGCCTGCGATGGCCGCGTTGACGGCGCCCAGGGCCTCCGGGCCCCCGGCGACGGCCAGCGTGCGGAGGCCGATGATCTGGAGCGAGCGGTCGTTGCTTTTGGTCAGCGGCATCAGGTACGTCACACTGGGGGCCCCGACGCGGCCGGTGACGGCCAGCAGGGCCTTCTCGATGGCCGCCCGTTCAGATGACGCGGCGGTCTTCTGCACGAGTCGGGTCAGCTCGGCGACGTGCTGGCGGTCGCGGCCGAGAACGCCGACGGCCTGGACGGCGGCCGCGCGGACGGCGGGGTCGTCGTCTTCCATGCTCGATACGATCGTCGGCAGGCTCTGGTGGATCTCCCGCTGGCTGGCCAGCTCGATCAACACCTGACGCAGCTTGCCTGTGGCTTGCGGCAGGCGGCCGGCCAGGTCGGCGTCCACGTCCTT
>JAFGPY010000217.1 GCA_016935955.1 Planctomycetota bacterium | reverse complement strand
GATGGCCCAACCGGCCATGGCCCAGGACCAGACGAAAGAGGCCGCGCCGCCGAACGCCGTTCGTGACGCTCTGGCCGCCGAGACAGCCGCCGATCAGGACGCGGTCCAGCACGAGCACAAGAAGGGAGCCCCGTTGCCGTTCCACAGCATCGAGGGCGTCTCCGGCGGCGCCATCACGCCGATGGCCTACCTGTGCAACGCCGGGCCCGACTGCGGGTGCACCAAGTGCAGCCGCCCGTCGGCCGCCTACAGTTTCGTCAACCTGGGCTCGAAGGAGATGCACGTCGTCTCGGTGACGCAGGTTTTCTTCGGCTGCATCGAACTGGGCTACGCCGCCAACTTCCTGAACCTCGGGTCGCTGGTCGACGACGTCAACGGCGCGGGTCTGGACATGGGCCGCGACAGCGTCCAGTTGCACCACTTCAACCTGCGGGCCCAACTGATCAAGGAGAACAGCCACGACCTGCCGCTGCCGGCCGTGACCGCGGGCATCCACTTCAAGCTCAACCACGGCATCGCGTCGATCGACGACAACCTGGGCAAGGCCCTGACGGGCATCGGCCTGGAGCGGCAGAACGGCGTGGACTTCACGCTGACGGCCACCAAGATGTTCCCGAAGCTGGCCTTCGGGCGGCCAGTCATCGCCACGACCGGCATGCGTTTCAGCCAGGCGGCCCAGATCGGCCTGCTGGGATTCGGCAACGGCTGGAAGCCGACCGTCGAAGGCTCGATCGCCACGCTGCCGACCGACTGGCTGGCCCTGGCCTACGAGTATCGCCAGAAGACCAACCCGTACCACAAGATCGACGAGCTGATCGACGCCGAGGACGACTGGCACGCCCTGAGCGCCAGCTGGGTCGTCAACGACCGGCTGACGGTGACCGCCGTCTGGGGCATGTTCGGCAACATCGCCAACGCCCGGGAGGACGACGTGTTGGGCTTGCAGATCAAGTACGAGTTCTGATCGGACGCCGAAGTATTGCGGGATCCAGGCGCGGACCTCCGCGCCTGATAGAGCGAGCTGCCCCGGCGCACACCCGTGCGTCGGGGCGTGATTTTTCCCGGACAACCGAACCGATGTGCCGAACAGAGATGAACAGCCTCAGCGACCGGCTTGTTCGGCGGCGAAGCGGCGGACCTCCTCAGCCGCCACGGGCTGAATGCCCGGCCGCGTGGCCTGCAGTGCCGCCGCCATCACGGCCTCGCGCATAGCCGCATCCGGCGACCCCGGTTCGCGCGCCAGCCGCGAGCACAGGACGGCCATGAACTGGTCGCCGCAACCCGTCGTGTCGGCCACGTGCTTCACGCGGCAAGCCGGGTAGAACGTCGCCCGACCGCCGGCGGCATGCCACGCCCCGCGCGAGCCGGCCGTGATGATCGTGCAGCCGATGCCGTACTCCTTGGCCAGCACGTCCGCGGCCTCGGCGGCACTCGCGTCGTCGTCCACGCTCACGCCCGTCAGCAGCCGCACCTCGTGCTCGTTCGGCTTGACGATGTCGACCAGCGACAGCACCTCGCCGTAGTCGCCCTCGGCATCGATGCCGCCGGGATCGAGCACGACGGTCATGCCGCAGTCGCGAGCCTTGCGAGCCGCATGCGCCGCCGTGGCCAGAGGAATCTCCAGGGCCAGCGGCATCACCGCGCCGCCGCGTTGCTTCGCGGCCGCAAAGAGCGGTTCCGCGTCGTCCACGTCGCACGGCGAGAACTCGGCGTTGACCCCGGGGGCCAGGTAGATGGTGTTCTCGCCCTCGGGCGAGACCAGAATCTCAGCGACCCCTGCCGCCGTGCCCGCATACGGCACCTGCCGCACAAAGTCCGTGACCACCCCCGCCTGCCGCAGCGCCGCCAACGGCACCTGGGCCAGCAGGGAATAGACCACGGGCAGAAGATCGTCCGGACTCGATGCCAACCCCCCTCCCTTGACGGGAGAGGGTGGCCCGCAGGGCCGGGTGAGGGTGACGCCGGCGGAGGATGCGGCACGTTGGTTCGGTTGCTCCCGCATCGCACCCCCACCGCCGCCTGACGGCGGCACCTCCCCCGTCAAGGGGGAGGGGTATTGCGGCGCACTGAGCGTCCGCCCGAGAAAGGCCACGCGGCCGGGACCGAGGTAAGCGGCCATCATCTGTGCGACGTTGCGGCTCTTGCCGCCGGGTCCGATTGTCAGCCGTCCCCCTGCCGACAATTTCCCCGGCGCCACCATCCTCGCCCCCGAGATCACCAGGTCCGTGTTCGATCCGCCGGGAACAATCGCGAGAATGTCACTGTAGTCTGGCATCATGACTCCAAATCCGTTCTGTACTTCAAGCTCGGTCGGGCACGCGTCTGCAAGCAGACGCGTGGCACCCTGCACCTGTTACGTCGACTTGCCCAACCTCCTCCACTTTCCAGGAGGTCGCTCACTGAGGTGATCGGTCTCGCGACAGCGATTCTTCAACTGCACGGCCAACAGGGAGATTGTCATCATGAATTTCGCCTTGCTTGAGGTCTTCTCCCAGTAATTAAGCCCAAGGTCTTCGCCAAAACCGCGATAGACCCTCAGTTCTTTGACTATGTCGACAATCCCTGGAACCTCCTCGAATGTCCTACCTTCAAAGGTGTGAGCGAAGTTGTTGCGAATCTTCCGCGCCAAGTCCAGATCATCCCGCTCTTCTCTACTTATAAGACCGAGACAAAAGGCAAGCCGTATGCGGCTGCCGAAGGAACTCAGAGGGCCATCTAGGTCCGTCAGTCTCCCAACTTCGTCAGGAGCGTCAACTAGGCGTGCTCGCAGCAAGGCTTCGAGGCCTGCGTCAAGAAAGGCAGCTCCGACAAGTACCATCCCTCTGTCTGATTCCGCCGACAGAGTACGGAAGAAAGCCATTCCGTCACCCAGGAAGGCCTTCAACT
Organism: Planctomycetota bacterium; assembly: GCA_016935955.1. The sequence continues at coordinate 1,906 of JAFGPY010000217.1, read as the reverse complement.
TCGCCGTATCCTGAGCTTTCTTTTTCGAACCCATGTTGCACACCCTCCAAGATTTGGGTGCCACGCGTCTGCTTGCAGACGCGTGCTCACTTCCTTTGAAGCATCGGAAACGACTCTCGGTCCACCTTCAGCGGTTCGGGTATACCTTCATGCCAAGCCCGCCAGCTTGACCATCGCCATTGGCGCGGATGAGACACCAAGCCTCGCCTGACCGGGTTGGCGTGCATGTAGTGTACCTTTTCGGCCAGTTCCTCGACAGTCCAGATGTTGCGATCGTATCCCCCGCCGCGCTGCCAGAATCGATAGGACACCTGACCGCCGGAGGTCATGTGCCTCATTCTCGCCAGCGCCTCCGGGCTATGATTCTTGGCCCAGTTCAGCGCCCGGCGAGATACGGGCAGTTTGATCGCGTGAAGCACTGCACTGATCTGCACCCTTTCGTGTGGCAGAAGAAGCAGGTGCACGTGCTCGGGCATGATTATGTAGGCCCAGAGATCGAAGGGAGCTTTGACGCGTGCTGAATCAATCGCGTCGACAAGCCAGCCAATTGGACGTTCCTTGCTCAGGAAAGGCTGCCGGTGGTAACAGGAAAACGTCACGTAGTGTGCGTGGCCAAGGACATCGTAGCGGCGACAGCGTTTTCGATGTGTCTCGTCATTGCTGGCCATGCATCCTCTTCTACCCAGGGCGTTGCTGCTACTGGCATTCTTGCACGCGTCTGCAAGCAGACGCGTGGCACCCCCACTGCAAGTCTGCATTTAGAGTGCGGCTACCTACGCCTGTCACACCAGCGGCGGATGGCCGCGAACCTGGTCCTGCACCTGACGCATGCGTTCCAGGTACGGGCGCAGCGGCTCCAGGTCCTCCTCGCGGCAGATGCGGTCGACGGGCCAGGCGGAGTCGTTCGACCACAGCAGCCACACGTCCTCGTGGTGGCGGTAGTGGATCGTCACGCGGTCGCCGTACTTGGCCGCCAGGGCCTTGGCGCGGTCCTTGGCCGACTTCCAGGGCATGAGGCGCCACGCCAGGTCGATCGTCTCGACCAGCACGTGCTCGTCGCGCGGACCGGCGTGGGCCAACTGGTGCCCGCTCGGATCGTAGATGCCGCACGGCGGCCGCCACGGACACGAGACCACGTAGTAGCCGTGCCGCCACGAGCGGTAGCCCAGGTGCGCCACGCCCTCGTAGGCGCTCGGCCAGAGGACGATCTCGGCTCCGGCCTCTTCCAGAGCCTGCCAGCCGTCGTCGTAGAGCAGATCGAAACAGATCTGGACGCCCACGCGACCGAAGTCCAGGTCGAACGTCGCGGCCCGCGCGCCCGGCGTGCAGCAATGCTCGATCGCCCCGGAACCTTCCGGCCACTCGATGCCGTGCATCTTGTCGTAGCGCCCGAGGACCGCCCCGTCGCGACCCAGCAGCACGGCCGAGTTGTACGTGCGGCCGTCGACGCGCGTGAACAGCGGCACCAGCACGTGCGTCCCGTGCCGCCGCGCGGCCGCGGTCAGCGCCGTCACGGTCGGCCCGTCGAGCGGTTCGGCCCGTTCGTCGAGTTCGCCCGTGTAGCCGGCGGTGTTGCAGTCCTCGGGCAGCAAGGCGATGTCCAGCCGCTTGCCGGCGGCCGCAGCCCGCTCGCCCATCGCGTCCACGAGTTCGACCAGCCGCCCGAGCCGCTGCTCGAGCCCGGCGTAGACCTTGTCCACGCGCATCCAGCACGTGCCGATCGTTACCTTGCGGGGTAAGTCGTCTTCGATCATGTTACGTCTCGCCTACGGTCAGGTTTGTTCTCCGGCCCCGCAGGGCCTCAAAACCCCTCCCCCTGGACGGGGGAGGTGCCGCCGCCAGGCGGCGGTGGGGGTGACGCACGCCAACGAACGCCTCGCATGTGGATCGCTTCCGACTCACAGCG
>JAFGPY010000216.1 GCA_016935955.1 Planctomycetota bacterium | reverse complement strand
GACGGCGGTGAGTACGAGCCGAATGCGCCGGAGAGTCTGGACTTGGCCTCTTGCATCGGTGCCTCCTGGGTGTACCAGAATCACAGGGGCGCGCTGGAGGCCCTGATGAAGATGACCCGGCCCGGCGGCCTGGTGCTCGTAGGCGAGCCCTTCTGGATGACCGACCCCGACCCGGAATACCTGAAGCTCATGGGCGCTGATTCCAACCTGTGCGGTTCCCACGCCGGGAACGTGACCATTGGTGAGGACGTGGGCCTCGCCCTCCTCTATACTCTGGTAGCCAGCCCGGGCGATTGGGACCGCTACGAGGGGCTCCAATGGCAGGCTGCGGAGCGATATGCAGCCGACCATCCGGACGATCCCGACGTGGAGGCCCTGCTCCGCAGCACCCACAGCAGTCGCGACGCCTATCTCCGCTGGGGCCGCAACTGCCTGGGCTGGGCCCTGTACCTCTTTCGAAAGCCCTGAAACCAGGACTCGGAAAGGAGCGTGTCGGGGTTGTGGGGTTGTCAGGTAAGGCTTAACAGTCCGCCACCGGCAATTCGGGCCGCCGGGGGGCATGCCTGCCCCGTCAGGCATGCCAGTGGTCGCAATACTACTGCAAGTGGGGCACAGAACCAGCGAAAAAGGGCAGACGCGTCAGCGCCTGCCCTGTGAGTCGATGGTGGAGGCAAACCGATTTGCACCCGGTGACGTATCTCCGCGCGGCCTTTTGGGCCGCCGTGGACAACGGCAAGAGCTCCCGATATGATAACGCCCACAGCCAGGTGGAACGGCGTGCCGGGGAGAGACCATGAAGCCGACGGTCGTGAACGTGAAGCTCGGACATCTTGTGGTCGTTGGAGTGTGTTCTGCCATCGGCTTCCTTGTTGTCTGGGCCAGTGACCCGCTTCAGGGGTGGCCGTCGCGGACCGAATGCCTGATGATCGGGGCCGGCTTCGTAAGTCCTGCCGTTGCGCTGTTTCTCGCGCTTCTGTTCACGAGATTCACTTGGAAGACTGTGACCGTCATCGTGCTGACCTGTCTCGGCCCGACACTGTTCTTCGCGCTGCGGGTATCCCGCGAGAGGGATTATCCCGAGGAAGGCCTCGGTTCCGTGCAGGTCGGCGAGCAGACCATGCAGTTCTATACGGACTTCGGCTCTGACAGCGCGGTGCTTGGCTTTTCTATTGAGGATGAGTCGGGGCGATCCCGCTACTGCCCATTCGTTTGGTCCAGCTGTAGAAATGTATGGCCGGTGACCCTCGATGTGTTTGTGTCGGACTCGGACGAAATGTGGGTCATTGACTCCGGGTCAGGATTGGCTCTGGCTTACTACCGTATCGGGAGTGGCCGCTACATGACCCGGTATGGCTCCCTTACTCCCTTCGATATGCCAATGCCCGATGGGTTGGGAGGAGGCATGTGGGAGTTCCCGGACATGAACACTGAGCGAGTTAGGAAAGCATTGACGATTACGTACCCACCCTAATGTCCAGCCGCGTGGCATGCCTGCTGCGTCAGGTGTGCGGCGTGACGTGTGGTGGCTTGCCGCGAGCGAACAAAGGCAGACGCGCCGGCGCCAAAGTGTGCCGAGGCGGGTGGCATGGCCGCGCTCGACGCAGTTCCCGAGCGACATCGAGGGGCGTGGCTATGATCCGACAGCGCATGCCTGGCGGGCAGGCATAGCCCCCGGCGGCCCGTCAGTTCCGCCGTTTGCTGTGTTGCTTCAACGCCGCCAAGTCACCGGCGATGAGGGCGTCCTTCTTCGCGCGGGACCAGCGTTTGATTTGCTTCTCTCGACGAACAGCCTCCGTTTCCGTGGCGTGCGGTTCACTGTAGATGAGCGTCACAGGCCGGCGTTTGGCGGTCCACGTTGAACCGTGTCCCTGATTGTGCCAGGCAACACGTTGCGCAAGGTCATCGGTGTGGCCGACGTAGTAGCTGCCGTCGGAGCAACGGAGGATGTAAGTGAAGTAGTTGCTCACGGCAGTTCTTCGGCTTACTCCCCTCGGCAGGCTCGGGACAGGCAGGACGGGCCCTTCGACTCGCTCCGCTCGCTCAGGACATCCGACTCACAGGCCGGCCTCTCTTCGCGTGTCTTCCGCCCTGGAGAGAGAATGGCCTGCCATGAGCGAACAGGGCAGACGCGTCAGCGCCTGCCCTGTGAGTCGAATGGTGGAGGCAAGGGGAGTTGAACCCCTGACCTTCTGGATGCCATCCAGACGCTCTCCCAACTGAGCTATGCCCCCGTGGATTGTCCAAAGCACAGCCGCCCTGGGAGGCGACCGTACGGAGGGACATTATACCCCCTTTTGCCGCAATGTCAAACGTTTCGCGAAAGCGGTTTTTGTGCGGCCCGTCACCCCACGGCGGCCGCAAATGCTGTACAATGCACTATCCCGATGCCTGCAGCCGAGGCCGCTCCCACGGGTGGCCACCGGGAGCGGCGCTTGCCGGGTTGCGGCCACGGGCGAATACCCAGGGAGGCGACTGACCATGGCGGCACGATCGGCGAAACGTCCCAACATTCTGCTGCTTTACAGCGACCAGCACAACGCCCGCGTCCTGGGCTGCTACGGCAACGGGCAGGTCCGCACCCCGCACCTGGACGCCCTGGCGTCCCGGGGCGTGCGCTGCGACAACGCCTTCACGCAGAACCCGATCTGCACCCCGAGCCGCATGTGCATCATGAGCGGCCAGTACGTCCACAACTTCGGCACCTACAGCCTGATGGGCCCGTCGCCCGACGGGTTGCCGTCGCTGTTCAGCCACGTGCGGCGGCAGGGCTACCGCACGGGCATGGCCGGCAAGACGCACACGCCGACCGGGTGGCTGGCGCGGCACTGCGACGACGTGGGCGACGGGTACGGGTACGAGCAGCACCTGACGCCCGAGACGGCCGACCGCCAGTTCGGTCTGCAGGGCCTGACGCCCGACGACTACGACCGGTACCTGGAGGAGTTGGGCCTGGCCGATCAGCGGGACGACAAGATTCTGCCGGGCCAGTTCGAGAAGGCCGGTCATCGCTGGAGCCAGGGCGTGGACGCCTGCGCCGGGCGGCTGCCGAAGGAGCACACGATCGAGGGCTGGGCGGCGATGCGCTGCGAGCGGTTCATCGAGGACGCGGCCCGCGACGGGCAACCGTTCTGCTACTGGATGACGGTGCCGCACCCGCACGAGGCCTACGCCCCGGCTCGCGAGTTCTGGGACCTCTACGACGAGGCGACCCTGGAGTTGCCGCCGAATGCCGACAACCGGCTGGAGGGTCGCCATCCTGCCGCCGTGGCCAAGCAGCGAAGCCAGCAGGGCGACGACTGGTGGAGGCTCTTCGATCCGAAGGACTGGGAGTCTGCGCGGCGGCGCGTGCTGCGCGGCTACTACGGGTGCGTGTCGCAGGTGGACTACGCGGTCGGCCGCGTGATGGCCAAGCTCGACGAACTGGGGCTGCGCGACAACACGATCGTCGTCTACACGACCGATCACGGCGAGTTCGCCGGCGAGCACGGGCTGATCGAGAAGGCGCCGGGCATCGGTTTCGGCTGCGTGACGCGGATACCGATGATCTGGTCGTGGCCGGGCCGCCTGCCGGAGGGGACCGTTCGCGACGAACTGGTCGAGAGCATCGATTTCCTGCCGACGGTCTGTCGCCTGGCGGGCCTCGACGAACCCGATTGGGTCGACGGGTTGAATATCGCCGACCTGCTGGCCCGCGGCGGCGAGGTCCGCGAGGTCGCGGTGACCGAGAATCCGCTGACCAAGACGATCCACACGCGGCGCTGGAAGCTGACGCAATACCTGCCCGAGACGCAGGGCGGTCGCGATTTCGGCGAGCTGTTCGACCGGCAGAACGATCCGTGGGAACTGCGGAACCTGTACTTCGATCCCGAGTATCGCGAAGTCGTCGGGGAACTGAGGTTCCGGCTCTATCAGTGGCTCGTGCGGACGACGCGGAACGTTTCGATCAACCCTGTGGCCCCGGGTCCGGCGGGCGACCCGACGCCGCGCAGCTGGGACCTGGCCGGCGACCTGCGCGACGGCGACGGCAAGGTGGGCCGCCGCGTGACGCGCCGCCTGATCGACGAGCAGGGCGTCAACTACCTCTAGTCAGGCGGGGCAGCCATGCCTCCCCGTCCACGCCGCTCAACAAGCCCCCAGCACGGGGGATCGAATGGTTGCAGACGTTCGTATCCCGCCGCCGTGCGGCGGGCTTGTGCCCCGTGGTGGTCTGACATTCCGCGTGTGTCCGGTGGACCCACGCTACACGCTCGTCGGGCACGGCAGGCCGTGCCCCGATCGCGCGCCGGGCCGGACCGCATTGGCCGGGCGCCATGCTGCTTCGTCAGGCATGCCGAATGCCCCCGGCCTCATGCATGGCTGCCCCTCGACGCTGCTCGGGATCTGCGACGGGGCAGCCATGGCACCCAAGGGAAGAAGGCTCAGGCGACCGCGTCCCGTTGACGTGCCGCGGTCACCGGTCTGCATTCTGTTTACTTGATGTCCGGCTCCTCGTCGCTGCTGAGTTTGCGCTCATCGTGCGTAGTCGTCGGAACGGGGATCGGTTTGCTGGTGCCGTCCAGCGGCCGCTTGAGGATGCAGCCGGTCGTGGCGTAGCGGAAGATGTTGATGCCCACCTGGAAGACGCGCACGTGGTCCTCGGCCTTGAGGTTCTGGTTCCAGACGCAGCCGATCGTCCACGGGCAGTAGAAGACGACGGTCCGCGGCTCGGGCGGTTTGCCGCCGGCGGCCTGGCCGTAGCCTCGGGCCGGAATGTCCAGGCCCAGCAGTGGGTGTGTCGACACGGGCTTGAGCTTGAAGTGGCTCTGGAAGACCCTGTGCGGCGGCTGCAACTCGCGCAGCTCCGTCTCCGGGAAGAGGTCCTTCATCAGGCCGCGGAATCCCTCGTCGAATTCCTTGCTCTTGCAGCAATTGTCGGCCAGGATCGTGCCGCCCGACTCGACGAACTGGCGGAGCTTCTTCTTCTCCTTTTCGTCGAACAATCGCGGCGACTCGTGGCCGCTGATGAACAGAATCGGCGCTTCGAGCCACTCTTCCACCTCGCTGTCGGTGCCGACGATCTGCCACCGGAACCGCTGCTCGAACGTGTTCTCGGCATAGCGGACGAAGTTGGCCGCATCGCGCGGATGGCGGTTCCAGTCGCCGCGCCACTGGAGCTTGTGGATGATGAACGGGGCGCGGCCCTTGGCCAGAAAGAGCACCGCCAGGGATGTCTCGATCGGCTCGTTGTAGCCGGTGTTCCACGAGCCGTCGCGCTGCTGATTCTTCAGGAAGTACCAGGCGCCCTCGCGGTACCAGTCGTGGTCGCCGAGCCGCTTGCGTCCGCCGGCGGCGCCGATGCGGCCGACGGCGTACGAGTAGTACCCCGAGCGCGGGAAGGGCGGCCCGCCGAACAGCTCGATCAGCCCGTTGGTCACGCCCAGGTCGCGGACGACGCGGTTGAAGGCGTCCTCGATGGCTTGGTCGTACTTCCCGGCGGCGCCGCACTGCGGACTGCTCGTGCCGTTGAACTTGCGTTCGCCCGTTTCGCCCAGCAGGTCGCGGAGGATGTACAGGCTGGCCAGCCCCGTGGCGCTCATCGACGGGTGAATCTCCGGGTGCTTGTACTTCTCGGGTTTGAGGATGTAGCTCCAGCCGCCGCCGGCCGTCTGCGTGCGGACGTAGTGCTCGATGGCCCGCCGCAACGTCGGCTCGGGAATCTCGATGCCGTACTTGGCCAGTTCCCACAGGGCCAGCACGGCGAACTGCGTGTTGGAATTGTCGCCCGAGGCGAAGGCCCCGCGCCAGGTGGAGCCGACCACGCGGCCCCATCCGCCTTTCTCCCGCGGCGGCACCTTGTTGGGCGGCAGCAGCCAGTAGGTCCACATGCCGTCGGTGGCTTGGCTGTCGGCGAAACGAGCGACGAGTTTTTCCATAGTCTTCTGCTTGCCGCGGTCGTTCTGCTGTTTGGGCAGCTTCGCCAGCACCATCGCGATCAGGGCCACCTCGTAGGTCTTGTCGACCGGATTCTCGGCGACGTAGGTATAGGCGGCCCGCGCGTTGCGATCCTCCAGCGTCAGGCCGCCCTCGAGCATCGCCAGCAAGGCCAGGGCCGTCTGGCCCACGGGGTACGAGTAGTTCATGACGTCGTTGCGCGTGCCGATGCGCCCGTCGCGGGACTGCAGGCTCTTCAGGTACCTGATGCCGTAGTCGATCGACATCCGCACGTGGGCGTCGGTGATGTCCGTCGGCCTGCGGGGCATAGAGAGCTTCTCGGCCGTCGTCTCGGTCGTGTCCGCGCCGTCGGGCTCGCGGTCCTGGGCGGCGCACGGCGGCGCCCAGGCCGACCCTGCGGCGATCCAGAGGGCCAGAAGCGATGCGGCAAGAAGAGGTCGGCAGGGTTTCGCAATCATGGGCGGGACCCCCATCGTGGTGGAACATGCGGCAAAGGCGACCATGGCAGGCGGCGTTCGGCAGGCTGGCGGCGGCCGCTGACCATTCTAACTGCTTGAACGTATCAGATCTTGCGCGGATTTAAGAGAAACGGGGACATTCGCTAAAATGACGGTACCGGATGACTGGCGTCGTCGGGGCTTTTTTGTTAGTTTGTTGGCCTGTTGAGGGCCTGGGCACGTCCGTGCGTCGCAAGGGTCGTTTGTAGGGGCGGCTCGCGAGCCGCCCTGGAACGCTCTCGCGCAGGGTCGCTCGCGAGCGACCCCTACAACGGCACCCGACGCCCGGACAGAGGGGTAGGGGCACGGCCTGCTTGTCCCGAGCGAGGTCGAGGGGCCGTGTCCGTGCAACTTGGTATCCAGACGCGAGGTAGTCTGTAGGGGCGGCTCGTGAGCCGCCCGAGAGCAGCGTCGCCCCGTGGCGGGCGTCAATGAAGGAGACTGCTGTGAGCGAGTACAATCCGCAGGCGATCGAGCTCGAGTGGCAGGATAGGTGGGAGAAGCAGGGGACCTTCACGGCCGCCGACCCGACGAGCGATCCGCGCGAGAAGTTTTACTGCCTGGTCATGTTCCCGTACCCGAGCGGCACGCTGCACGTCGGCCATGGCCGCAACTACATCATCGGCGACGTGGTGGCCCGCTACAAGATGACCCAGGGCTACAACGTGCTGACGCCGATGGGCTGGGACGCCTTCGGCCTTCCGGCCGAGAATGCCGCCATCAAGCAGAACGCCGACCCGGCCCGGTGGACCTACGACAACATCGCCAAGATGAAGAAGCAACTCCGCCAGTGGGGCGTCGGCTACGATTGGCCGCGCGAGGTGGCCACCTGCGACACCGACTACTACAAGTGGACGCAGTGGATCTTCACGGTGCTCTACAAGCGCGGGCTGGCCTACCGCAAGAAGGCGCCGATCAACTGGTGCCCGCAGTGCAGCACGGCCCTGGCCAACGAGGAGGTGGTCGCCGGCGGTTGCGAGCGCTGCGGCACGGCCGTCGAGCAGCGCGACTTGCAGCAGTGGTTCTTCCGCATCACCGAGTACGCCCAGCGGCTGCTGGACGACCTGGGGCTGCTGGAGGCCTGGCCCGAGACCGTCCGGACGATGCAGGCCAACTGGATCGGCCGCAGCGAAGGCGCCCGCGTCGATTTCAAGGTCACGCACACGGGCGATCCGCTGCCGTGCTTCACCACGCGGCCCGACACGCTGTGGGGCGTGACGTTCATGAGCCTGGCCCCCGAGCACCCGATGATTCCCGACCTGGTTCGCGGCACCGAGCACGAAGGGCCGGTCATGGAGTTCGTCAACCGCGTTCGCCGTCAGAGCGCCGCCGACCGCGCCGCCGAGGCAACCGAGAAGGAAGGCGTCTTCACCGGCCGCACGGTCACCAATCCGGTCAACGGCGAGGCCGTGCCACTGTGGGTGGCCAACTACGCCCTGATGGAGTACGGCACCGGGGCGGTCATGGCCGTGCCGGCCCACGACCAGAGGGACTTCGAGTTCGCCAAAAAGTACGACCTGCCGATCAAGGTCGTCATCCAGCCCGCGGGCCGCGCGACGACGCTGACCGCTGCCGAACTGACCGAGGCCTACGTCGAGGCCGGCGAGATGGTGAACTCGGCCGCACTGTCGGGCACGCCGTCGCCGAGCGGCATCCCGACGGTGATCGAGTACCTGGAACGGCACGCCATGGGCGAGCGGACCGTCAACTACCGTATCCGCGACTGGCTGATCTCGCGGCAACGGTACTGGGGCGCGCCGATCCCGGTCATCTATTGTGACACGTGCGGCGAGCAGGTGGTGCCGGACGACCAGTTGCCCGTCGAGTTGCCCGAGACGGCCAAGGTGGACTTCCGGCCCAAGGGCACCAGTCCGCTCGCCGGAGTGGCCGACTGGGTCAATACGACCTGCCCGAAGTGCGGCGGCGCGGCTCGTCGCGAGACCGACACGCTGGCCCAGTGGCTCTGCTCGTGCTGGTATTTCCTGCGCTTTGCCTCCCCGGGCGACAAGGATAATTCCGTAGCCTTCCGCCGCGAGGACATCGACGCCTGGCTGCCCGTGGACCAGTACATCGGCGGCGTGGAGCACGCCGTGCTGCACCTCTTGTACACGCGGTTCATCGTCAAGGTGCTGATGGACGCGGGTCACGTGGGCGACAACTGCCGCGAACCGTTCAAGGCCCTGTTCACCCAGGGCATGATCTGCAAGATGAGCGAGAAGACCGGCAAGCTCGAAAAGATGTCGAAGTCGAAGGGCAACGTCGTCTCGCCCGACGACCTGATCGCCCAGTACGGCGCCGACACCCAGCGTCTCTACACGCTGTTCATCGGCCCGCCGCAGAAAGACGCCGAATGGAACGATTCGGCGGTTGCCGGAGCCAACCGGTTTCTGAAGCGTGTGTGGAATCAGGTAGCATGGTCGGCAGAGAATCCCGGTGACTGGGGAGAGGTTGGCGTCTATCAAGGTGACGGAACGGACTTGGACGACAAGCAGAAGACTCTTTGGCGCAAGACGAATCAGACGATTCGCAAAGTGACCGCCGACATCGAGCAGTCGTGGCAATTCAACACGGCCATTGCCGCCGTGATGGAGTTGTCGAATGACATTGGTGCGCTCTGGGATTTCAGCGCAGGAGTGCCCAATCCCAGAGCTGGAGCGCAGGTTCCAGATGATGTGTCTCTCGACGATTTGCTGGAAAAATGGGACTCTGAGTCCAGGCAGGCGAAATCCGTGCTCCGCCTCGCCCTGGAATCGATGGTCAACCTGCTCGGCCCCATGGTGCCGCACGTGGCCGAGGAACTGTGGCAGATGATGGGCCACGAGGGCGGCATCATTGCCGCGGGTTGGCCGTCGTACAGCGAGGAGGCCTGCCGCGAGGACGTCATCGAGTTGGCCGTGCAGGTCAACGGCAAGTTGCGCGGCCACGTGACGGTTGCCGCCGGGACCGACGACAAGACGATCGAGCAGATGGCCCTGGCCGACGACAAGGTGGTCAAGGCCATTGGCGGCGCGACGGTCCGCAAGGTGATCGTCGT
>JAFGPY010000215.1 GCA_016935955.1 Planctomycetota bacterium | reverse complement strand
TCTACGCGAACATCAACCTGCACGTCTCGCGCGACTTCTCCCGCACCGGGGCCAAGGTCAACCGGGACGAGTTGACGGAGTTTGGCAAGATCGTCTGCATCTTCGATCCCGAGCTGATCGAGTTGCAGAAGCAGTACGCCCGCGACCTGCTCGGACACAGGAACGCCTACACCAAGCTGACCTACGCCGAGGATCCCGTGGTGGCCGTGGTCGAGATCTCGAACGAGAATTCGGCCCTGCTGGCGCTGTCGCAGTATGGCCGCGACGGTTTCTCCCCGCGGTACACCCAAGTGCTTCGCGACCAGTGGAACGATTGGCTCGCCCGCCGCTACGACAGCGACAACAAGCTCCGCGAGGCCTGGGCCGTCGGCGAGATTCCGCGCGGCCCCGAGATGCTGGCCGGCGGCGCGGACTATACGCGCGAGGTCCTCGACAAGCACTGGCAACTCGGCCAGCTCCAAGGCGCGAAGATGACCGCTGAGCCCATTGACGCGCCAGAGGGCGGCGCGGCGCACGCCGTGCGGCTCAAGGTCGAGAAGGTCACCGACACGGCCTGGCACCTGCAATTCATGCAGAGCGGGCTGAAGGTCGAGAAAGGCCGCTACTACACCGTCCGCTTCCGGGCCCGCGCCGACCAGCCGCGACAGGTCCAGGTCGGCGTCCAGCAGAACCGCGACCCGTGGGACCTCCTCGGCCTGAGCAGCACAGTCGCCCTGACCGCCGAGTGGCAGCCGGTGGAGCTGGGGTTCGAGGCCTCGGCCGACTGCGACCACGCGCGGCTCACGTTCTCGGTCGGGCAGGCCGAGGGCGCGGTGGACCTGGCCGACCTCTCGATGACGCCCGGCGGGCGGACGGGGCTGGGCGACCGCGAGACGCTGACCAAGCGCAATATCCCGACGCGACACCCCGACGATCTGGCCAGTGACGGGCGGCGGCAGGATTGGGCCGCTTTCCTCACGGACCTGGATCTGCGGTACTTCACGTCGATGCGCGAGTTTCTCGCCAAGGACCTCAAGGTGAAGGCCCCGGTGACGGGCACCGCCGGCTGGACTACGCCGGGCGACTGGGTCCAGTCGCATCTGGACTTCGTGGACAGTCATGCCTACTGGCAACACCCGCGGTTCCCGAATCGCGCGTGGGACCCGGGCGACTGGGTCTTCCCCAACACGGCTATGGTCGACGAGCCGCGCAAGGCTACCCTCGTTGATCTGGCGCGGCACCGCGTGGTCGGCCCGGATGGCCGCTCGGCAGCGCGGCCGTTCACGGTGACCGAGTACAACCACTCGGCCCCCGGTGACTACCAGGCCGAGGGCGTGCCGATGATCGCCTCGTTCGCGGCCGCACAGGACTGGGACGGCATCTTCATCTTCGCCTACCGCCACGGCGACGATTGGGACCGCGACCACGTGCGGAGCTTCTTCGACATCGCCGGCAACCCCGTCAAGATGGTCCAGATGGCGGCCGGGGCCCTGATGTTCCGCCGCGGCGACATTCCCGAGCTTCCGGCCTCGGTCGTCACGGCCCTGCCGATCGAGCGGATCATGGAACTGGCAGGACGGTACGGCGTCTGGTCCGACCGTGTCCTGGGCGCGCCGGGGATCGGCGCGACGCCCGAGGCCCAGTTCTTCGGCCGCTACTCGGTCGCGCCGTTCGACATGACCGGCCCCGGCGACTCGCCCACGCGGCTTGTGCAGCAGGCCGCCGAGTTCAAGCTGCCGCCGGCCGGACCCGAGAAAGGGCCGTGGAACTTCACGACCGCCGGCGACGTGCTGCACTGGACGAGCGCCGGACAGAAGACCGGTATCTACACGGCCGTCGGCGAGCGGAGCGCCGCCGTGGTCGGTTTCGCGCGCGGCAAACCGCAACAGCTCGGCCCGATGACGCTCGACCTCCAGTCGCCGGACTTTGCCGCCGTGACGCTCTCGTCGCTCGACGGTCGGCCGCTGGCTGTGTCCGGACGCATCCTGATCACCGCCTGTTCGCGAATGGAGAACACCGACCAGCAGTGGAACGAGGCCCGCACGAGCGTCGCCGACCACTGGGGCAAGAGCCCGACGCTCATCGAGCCGGTCCGGGCGACGATCGCCCTGAGCCACGCCAAGGCCGCCAAGCCGCGCCTGGCGGCCCTGGACGGCGACGGCAAGCCGCTGAAAGAATGGCCCGTCGACCTGGCCGACGACGGCACGTGGAAGCTGACCCTCCCCGGCAACCCGGCGACGTTGTGGTATGTGCTGACCTGCGAGTGACAACACGGAAAGGAAACCCCGAGATGACGCCCGGCGACGAACACGAAGGCAAATTGCCCCCCGAAGTAGCCGCACTGCACGGCATTCGACGAACGGTGGCCGCCGTCGGTCTGGCCGTGGTACTTGTCACCTTCGGCCTCTATTTCCCACGGCCGTTCGGCCTCCTCTTGGGAGGAGTCGCTTTGCTCATCGCGGGCTGCGCGTGCTTATCGGGTTTCGCCCCACGCATACGGGACTTTGTGCGTCTGAAATGACATCGGGGTCGGGGTGTCATGCCTGCCCCGCAGGCATGCCTTCGCGGGCACGGCCTGCCGTGCCCCACAGTACACGCCGGATGCCACGCGTCTGCTTGCAGACGCGTGCCGTTGCGGTCTCGGTGATATCGAGGGCGGCTCGCGAGCCGCCCCTACGAAAAAGCGCGGGCGCGTAGGGTGGGTCCCCCGGACCCACGCGACCGCTACCTCGGCGTGGCGTCGGGGAGGCCGCCGTCGACGGGGATTGTCGCGCCCGTGGTCGGCGTCTGGCGGGAAATGAAGAAGTAGACGGCGTTGGCCACGTGGCGGCCGGTGACGCGGGCCTTGAGCAGGTTGCGGCTGCGGTAGTACTCGTGCAATCCCTCTTCGTCCAGGCCGCGGGCCTTCATGCGGTTGGCGCCCACCTCGTCCCACAGGCCCGAGCGGTACTCGCCCTCGGAAAAGACCGCGTCGGGCGCGACCATGTTGACGCGGATGCCCTTCGGGGCCAGTTCCAGGCTGGCGATGCGGCCCAGTTGGTGGCATGCGGCCTTGGTGGCGCTGTAGGCCCCGAAACCCGCGCTCGGCGACGGCACGTTCTTGGTGGACATGATCACGATGTCCCCGCCCGTGGCCTGCCGCGTCAGAAGATCGCCCGCTTCGGCCAACACCAGCAGCGTCCCGTCCACGTTCACGCGCTCCAGCCGGCGGAACACTTCCAGGTCCATTTCGGCCAGTGTCGAGACATGGGCGATGCCGGCGTTGTGCACGACGATATCGATGCCGCCCCAGGCGGCTGCAACCGTCGCCAGCGCGGCGGCAATCGAGGCCCGGTCGGTCACGTCCATGGGCACCTTGAGCACGCGTCCCGCGGCTGCGCTGCCCAGGTCGCCGGCCAGACGGTCCAGCCGCTCGCCCGGCAGGTCAGTCACGACCAGGTGGCAGCCGCTCTCCAGCAGCTTGCGGCACACGGCGTAGCCGATGGCCCCGGCCGACCCGGTGACCAGGGCCACGCGGTTGCGCATCGGCAGGTGGCCCTCCGGATCGGCGGCCGACGTCACGGTCAGCGTGCCGACCTTCGGCAACACGAAGCGGCAGGGCTTGCCGTGGTGACCGGCGGCGCACTTCTGGACGGCCGCAGCCAGCCGGTCGCGGAACGAGTCGTCGTCCAGCGGCCCGAGCGCCTCCAGGTTCACGGCGTCCGCCTCGGCGGCCGTCGCCTTGGGATCGGCGCGGCACGCCAGCAGAACCGGCGCGTGCGGGAAATCCTCGTTGCCCGTCGGTTGGGCCAGCAGTCCGCGCAGCAGCGGCGCGATGCGAACCAGTGCGGTCGGAGCGTTGTCGGGACGCGAGTCGGATGTCATGGTTGCACTCCCGCGGCCTTTCGGGCCGCATCGGCAAGTCGCCGGGCGTGGGCGCCGGGATCGTCGCCTTTGAACACCGCGCTGCCGGCGACGATCAGGTCGGGGCCGAGGGCGGCAATCTCGGCGACGTTCTCCTGCACGATGCCGCCGTCGATGCCGACCAGGATGTTGCGGCCGCTGTCGGCGACCATCGTCACCAGGCGGGACAGTTTCTCTTTGACCGACGGGATGAAGCCCTGGCCGCCCCAGCCGGGGTTGACGGCCAGCAGGAAGATCACTTCCAGGTCGTCCATCAGCGGACCGAGCACCTCGAGCGGCGTGCCGGGGTTCAGGGCGACGCCGCGCAGGATGCCGCGCTCGGGATCGTTCGCGTTCTCCATCCCGCCGAGCGCCTGCAGCGCGCGGTGAATGTGCACGGTGGTCTCGATGTTGACGACCACGATATCGGCCCCGGCCTTGACGACGTCGGCCAGTTTGTCGAGCGGATCGTTGACCATCAGGTGGACGTCCTTCAGCAGGTCGGTCCTGACGGCCTTGACCATGGGCGGGCCGAAGGTCAGCAGCGGACAGAACTGCCCGTCCATGACGTCGAAGTGCAGCAGCCGCACGCCTGCGGCCCGGACGGATTCGATCTGGCGGTCCAGGTGCATCATGTCGGCCGA
Source organism: Planctomycetota bacterium (assembly GCA_016935955.1). The sequence continues at coordinate 463 of JAFGPY010000215.1, read as the reverse complement.
GAGGACGCCGGCGGTGATCAGCGGCCGCGCGGCCCGAAGATTGCGAAGGGTGTCGAGTTTGCTCATGGGTGTCTCACTGCCGAGATCCGGTGCCATGGCGGCCGTCTTCCGCCGCCATGCCGAGATGTCACCGACTCCGATTGCGGGGGGCTGCTTCCCCTGAACATGGGGGCAAACAACGGCCGCCATGGCACCCCCTTCCGCTTACTTCTTCTTCTTCAGCGTCTGGAGCAGGTCGTAGGCCTCCTGCGGTTTCATGTTCTCGTGGACCACCTTGCCGACGGCCTTGATCATGGCGGTCGGGGCGTCGCTCTGGAAGATGTTGCGGCCCATGTCCACGCCGCTGGCCCCTTCCTGCACCGCATTGTAGGCCATCGTCAGGGCGTCGAGTTCGGGGATCTTCTTGCCGCCGGCCATGACGATGGGCACCGGGCACGAGGCCGTGATCGTGGCGAAGTCCTCG
>JAFGPY010000214.1 GCA_016935955.1 Planctomycetota bacterium | reverse complement strand
TTCAAGATCACCAAGCTGTTCTTCGACAAGAAGGCCGTGCGCAACAAGGTCGACGCCGGCACACGGCGGGTGCTCTCGAAGTTCGGCGCGTTCGTGCGGCGCACGGCCCGCGGGAGCATTCGCAAGCGAAAGAAGCCCTCGCCGCCGGGTCAGCCGCCCAGCAGTCACGTGGGCCTGCTGAAGAAGTTCATCTTCTTCGGGTACGAGCCGGCCAAGCGCAGCGTGGTGATCGGACCGGTGCGGCTGAGCCAGCAAGGACGAGGCGAAGCGCCGCACCTGCTGGAGTACGGCGGAACGGGCACCGTCGAGCGCAAGGGCAAACGCAAACGGGCGAAGATTCGGGCCAGGCCGTTCATGGCCCCGGCCGCAGAGAAGGAACACCCCAAGTTGCCCGCCATGTGGCGGGACAGCGTTCGATAAGGAGATCGAAGCATGTCGCAAGAATTCCTGCTGGGCATGAATGCCAAAATCTACCAGGGCGCTGCGGGCGGCGCTCTGGCGACGCTCACCGAGATGGCCAACGTCAAGGACGTGACGCTCAGTCTCGAGGCGGGCGAGGCCGACGTCACCACCCGCGCCAACCAGGGCTGGCGGGCGACCGCACCGACGCTCCGCGAGTGCACCGCCGAGTTCGAGATGCTCTGGAAGCCGGGCGACGCCGGGTTCGACGCGGTGAAGACCGCGTTCCTGACCTCCGGCAGCATCCGCCTGGCCGTGCTGACCGGGGACCGCGCCGCCTCGGGCACCGAGGGTCCGCTGGGCGACTTCAGCATCACTAACTTCAGCCGCAACGAGCCGCTGGAAGAGGGTGTGACGGTCAGCGTGACCGCCAAGCTCGCCGTGTTCGCCGAATGGGTGGAGGTGGCCTGATGAAGACGTTCACTGATGCAGCCGGTCGGACCTGGACCATCAGCCTCAATCTCGGCACCGCGATGGCGGTCAAGGGCAAGTTGGACATCGACCTGCTCCAGCCGGAGGCCGGCGACCCGCCTCTGCTGACGCGGCTGGGCACCGACGAGATGCTCCTGGGCGAAGTGCTCTGCGCCCTGCTCGAAGGGCAGTTCGAGACGCACAAGGTCACGGCCGACGCCGTGCGGGTCGCTTTCGACGGCCAGACGCTGCTGGCGGCGCAGAAGGCCTTCTACGAGGAGCTAATCGGTTTTTTCCAGAGTCGCGGCCGCAACGACAGGGCCAAGGCGGTCGCCAAGCAGATGGCCATGATCGACGCGGCGGTGACGGCCATCGAGACCCGGATCGACGGGATCGACATCGACGAGACGATCCGTGGAGCGATGTCTGGCGCATCGCCGGATCGCTTGGCGTAGACCCTCGGCCGCTGACGCTGCGGCATCTGCTGTGGATGGCCGAGGGCCTGGGCCGCGAGCGATGGGCGCACACGTCGATGGTCTGTTGCCTGATCGCCAACGCCAACCGCGACCCCAAGAAACACCGACCCTTCAAACCCGACGACTTCAACCCGTATGCCGAGCGGTCGCGTCGCGGTGACGTGATCGAGGTCAACGCCGAGACGGTCGGCCTGATGCGGGCGGCCTTCACCGGCAGCCCCGAACCTCAGAAAGGATGCTGACATGGACTGGAACGGAATCTGGCAGGTCATCTGGAACGTGCTGAACAGCCCGGCTGTCATCGCGGTGCTGGCTGGCGGTCTGCTGATCGTGCTCAACCGGCTCTACGCGGCCAAGCCGACGTGGCAGGCGTTCGAGGGCACGATCATCGCGGCCGTCAAGTGGGCCGAGAAGGAGATCCCGGACGACACGCCGAACAAGGCCTTCAACCGCCTCAACGCCGCCCTGAACTACGTGCTGAAGGTCTACCAGGAGGCCCGGGGCAAGCCCGCGGATGCCAAGACCCAGGCCGAGCTGCGCGAGGGCATTCAGATCGTCCACGCCGAACTGGAGGCCTCGGGCAACCTTGACAAGCCCGCGCCGACGGAGGCCTGACCATGCAATGGCTCATCAGCCTGATCGCCGCCATCCTGCGTGTCCTTCTGCCGTGGGCCGTGCAGCAGTCGCGGCCCACGGCGGAGGACGCCGACCTGGATCGGCAGAACCGTGACAAGCTGCGGGCCAAGGTCCGCGAGCACTGGGGCAAGCCATGAGAACCGCCAAACTCGAACTCTACCGCGACGGCCGGCGCGAATGGCGCTGGCGTCTGCGGGCGTCCAACGACCGCATCCTGGCCGACAGCGGCGAAGGCTATCGACGACGCCGGTCGGCGCGGGAGGCGGTCCATCGAGTGCGAACCATTCTGACCGGCCAGACGCCGGTCGTGGAGGTGAAACCATGATGCGCAAGCTGATTCCTTTCCTGCTGCCCATCCTGCTGCTGACCGGCTGCGGCGGCGGCACGCTGTTCACCCGCACGATCTACGTGCCGCACGGCACGCCCGTGCGCCTGCGCGAGACGGTCAAGGACGCCAAGGTCTGGGTGAAGGACGCTGACGGCAAGCCCGTCGCGGGAAAGATGGACCTGCCCGAGGGCTGGTACGCGCTTGAGCGGCCTGTTGACTGATTCTCCATGATTGTTGAGCAGCCTGACATGACGACTCAACCCGCCGTTCCACCGGCGGTAGCCTACCCGGACATGCGGCTGGAGCAATCCGGCGGTGTGAAGCTTCGGGGACAACGTAGCCCGCAACGGCGGCCCGCGAGGATCGCCCGGTACTGCCAGCACCAAGGCGGTCGGGAGCAAGGCTTGAGCGGTAGGGTCAACGGAAGTGAACTGTCGATAAACGTCGTCAACCATAACGAGCCAAAGGTGCTGACAGGCTTGGACCAAAAGGTGCGGGAGCAGGCAGGCGAACTCAGTGCATTGCGCCTCGTGGACGTTGCCTCCCCGGCGAAGAGACAGGGCCTAACCCGTTCAGTCAGGAGAATCAAACAGGGTAAGCCCGTACGCCTCCACGCAGGCTGCGCAATGATTGGCCTGCAAGGACAGCGAGCCGCAAGGCGAGCCGATGGGCGTGCGGGTAGAGGATGTCCGAGGAAGCGAATGCCCTCCTGTAATCGGAGGGATAGGGGCTTGTGCCCCACCCGAAAGGGGAGCTGACTTCGGGCGGGTCTTTGGTCACGATTACGAATGGAGTCGATGGTGCGGGCACGGATGGAATGCGAAACAACGAACGCGGACGCGACAGCGGCCGACGTGCGCGCCTCCGGGCCTGTGGACTGGAACGCCATGGATTGGCGCAAGGTGGACAGGACCGTCCAGCGTCTTCAGGCTCGAATCGTGAAGGCACAGCGGGAAGGGAGACACGGCAAGGTGAAAGCCCTGTCGCGCATCCTGACCCGATCGTTCTCCGGCAAGGCTCTTGCCGTCAGACGGGTTACCGAGAACAGAGGCAGAAAGACTGCCGGGGTGGACGGAGTGCTCTGGGACTCGCCGCAGAAGAAGGCGAGCGCCATTCAGGAATTGCGCCCTGAACGGTATCAAGCCAAGCCGCTCCGCCGCGTGTACATCCCGAAGTCGAACGGCAAACTGCGTCCGTTGGGCATCCCCACGATGAAGGACCGGGCCATGCAGGCGTTGTACCTGTTGGCGCTCGATCCGGTGGCGGAATGTCGGGCGGATCGGGTCTCGTTCGGGTTCCGGCGCAAACGATCCTGCGCGGACGCGGAAGAACAAGGCTTCCGTGTGTTGAGCAGGGGCAATTCGGCGCATTGGGTGCTCGAAGGGGACATTAAAGGCTGCTTCGACAATATCAGCCATGCGTGGCTTGTTGAGCACGCACCGATGGAGAAACGGATTCTCCGTCAATGGCTGAAAGCGGGGTACATGGAAGAAGGCGCATTCTTCGATACCGAATCGGGCACGCCGCAAGGCGGGATCATCTCCCCGGTTCTGGCCAACCTGACCTTGGACGGGCTGGAACGTCTGCTGTACGAGCAATTCCAGCGCAAAGGGATGAAAGGCGGCAACTGGACACACGGGAGCCGTCGCTTCCTGGATAACCCCAAGGTCAATCTGGTGCGGTACGCGGACGACTTCATCATCACCGGAACGACGAAAGAGCTTCTGGAAGATGAGGTCAAGCCGCTGGTGCGAGACTTCCTCGCCGAACGAGGGCTCGTGCTCTCGGAGGAAAAGACCGCCATAACGCATATCGAAGAAGGGTTCGACTTCCTCGGGTTCAACTTCCGCAAGTATGACGGCAAACTCCTGGTCAAACCGGCCAAGAAAAGCGTCGTCCGCTTCGGGCGCGAACTCCGGGAGATCGTCCAGCGTCATCGAACGGCTCCGGCGTATGTGCTGGTGGACAAGCTCAACCCCGTGCTGCGGGGATGGGCGAACTACTACCGGCATGTCGTGAGCGCCGAAACGTTCAAGGCAGTCGGCAACCGCGTGTGGTGGACCTTGTGGCGGTGGGCCAAACGCCGCCATACCAACAAGGGCCGCCGCTGGATTCGAGAGAAGTACTTCACCCACAAAGGCGACCGGACCTGGGTCTTCTTCGGAGACTGCCCCGACGGGAAGCGTCGGCACCTGTATCAGATCGACACGACCCGTATCAATCGGCATGGCATGGTGAAGATCGAGGCCAATCCGTATGACCCGGCTTGGTGCTCCTACTTCACGATGCGGGACCGCAAAGCGGTGGAGGCGTCCTACGTCCTCCCCCGCGGCTTGCGGCAACTCTGGTGGAGACAACAGGGAATGTGTCCTCACTGCCGACTGCCGCTTGGCGGCATCGGCGAATGGGGCCTATTCCAGTGTGACCACGACAAGCATCACATTGTCCCCCGCGCCAACGGAGGAAGCGATGAACTCGACAATCTATGGCTTCTGCACTCTACCTGCCACCGCCAATTGCATGCGTCGGCAGGACGGTAACTGTGACGGGTGTCGCCGAGGCGATGCCTTTCAAAGGCTTGAGCCGTATGACGGGAAACTGTCACGTACGGTTCTGAGGGGGGCGGGTGACGGTAACGTCACCCGCCTACCCGACCCGGTGGATGACGAGGAGTAACCACGCTTGGCATCGACTCAGGGCAGCCGAGCCGGCCGCGCGTTCGTCGAGCTGTTCGCCGACGACAGCAAGCTCGTGCGCGGGCTTCGCCGGGCGGAGAAGAAGCTCAAGGCCTTCGGCGACGGCGTTCGCAATCTCGGCCTGAAGATGATGGGCCTGGGGACCGCCATTGCCGCGCCGTTGGTCGCGTCGGGAAAGGCCTTCGGCGACTTCGAGACCCAGATGAAGATGGTCTCCACGATGCTCGACGAGCCGGAGAAGCACATGGATGCCTTCAGCCGGGGCATCCGCAAGCTCTCCGTCGAGTTCGGCGAGAGCACCGACGTGCTGGCCAAGGGTCTTTACGACCTGCTGTCGGCGTCCGTGAACCCGGCCAAGGCGCTGGAAGTGCTGGCCGTAGCCACGAAGGCAGCCAAGGGCGGCATGACCGACACGGCCGTCGCCGTCGATGGCCTGACCAGCGTGCTCAATGCCTTTCAGATGTCGGCCGACCAGGCGGGCCACGTCGCCGACGTGATGTTCCAGACGGTCAAGCGCGGCAAGCTGACGTTCCCCGACCTGGCCGCCAACATCGGCAAGGTCGCTCCCATGGCGCGGGCGGCGGGCATGTCGATGGAGGACATGATGGCGGCCATCGCCACGATGACCCGCCAGGGCCTCAGCGCCGAGGAGGCGACCACGCGGCTCGTCAACATCCTGAAGGCCGCGCCGGATCAGGCAGGCAACATCGCGGCGCTGATCCAGAAGTACGTCGGCAAGAGCCTCTCGGAGATTCAGGTCGACTTCCCCGAGGTCCGTGCCGCCGGCGGCATCGCGGCGCTGGCCGCCGACATGGAGGGCTTCAAGAAGGACCTGGAACTGATGCAGAACGCCGCCGGCCGGGCGGATGAGGCCTTCGCGCGGATGACCGGCGGGCTGTCTGGGGAACTGAAGAAGGCCAGGATGGCGGTGACCGACTTGATGGTGTCGGTCGGCCAGGCGCTGGCTCCCACGCTCAAGGCGGCGGGCGAATGGTTCAAGAAGGTCGTCCTGGCGGCCGGCGAGTGGGTCAAGCAGAACCAGCTGACCATCGTGACTGTGCTGAAGGTCGCCGTGGTGATCATCGCCGTGGGCATCGCCCTGGTGCTGCTGGGCACGATCATCTCCGGCCTCGGCTCGATCCTCGGGGCGCTGATCACGGTTGTCACGACCGTCGGCTTGGTGCTGAAGGTGCTGGCGGCGGTGATCGCCTTCCTCGTCTCGCCCATCGGGTTGGTGATCGCCGCCATGGCGGCGCTGGGCGCATACCTGGTGTACGCCACGGACATTGGGGCCAAGGCCCTCCAGTGGCTCGGCGGCCGGTTCAATGCCCTCAAGGACGACGCCCTTGCCGCCTACCAGGGCATCGCGGACGCGCTGGCCGCCGGGGACATCGGCCTGGCCGTGAAGATTCTGTGGCTGACCATGAAGATGGAGTGGACGCGGGGCGTGAACTTCCTGGAGAAGGCGTGGCTGAACTTCCGCAACTTCTTCATCAAGATCGGCTATGACGCTTGGCACGGCCTGCTGGCCGTCGCGGAGATCGTCTGGCACGCCCTGGAGGTCGGCTGGATCGAGACCACCGCGTTTTTCTCCAAGCTCTGGACGGACTTCACCAGCTTCTTTGCCCGCACGTGGGAGTCCATCAAGGCCGGGGCGAAGAAGGCCTGGAACTGGATCAAGAGCCTCTTCGATGACTCGGTCGACCTGGAGGCCGAGAACAAGCTGGTCGAGCAGGAGAAGCAGGCCGCCATCGCCAAGATCACCGACGAGCAGCAGCGCAAGGTCGCCGAGCGCGAAGCACAGCGCCAGGCCGAGCGCCAGCGGGCGTCGGCCGTCCACGAGGCGACCCTCGGAGAAATCGGCCGGGAGAACCTGGAGAAGCACCGGGAACTAGACACCGAGTACGCCAGCCGCATGGCGGAGAACGAGCAGGACCTGGCCAAGGCCCGCAAGGAGTGGCGCGACGCCATCGAGTCGGCCCGCAAGAAGCGCGAGGCCAAGGAAGCCGAGCCGGGGCCGGAGGGCCTGCAAGGCCCCGACGACATCATCAACAAGGCCCGCGACGCCCTGGCCGGCCTGGGCGACATCGGCGACATGGTCGGGGCCGAGGCGGCCAAGATCGGCGTCAAGGGCACGTTCAACGCCGCCGCTGTGCGCGGGCTTGCCGCCGGGGACGCGGCCGACCGCACCGCCAAGGCGTCCGAAGAGACCGCCAAGAACACCAAGAAGCTCGTCCAGGTCGCGACCACCGGCGGTCTGACGTTCGCCTGATCGGAGGGGCAGGATGCCCACGTCGTTCACTGAAAAGTACGAGAGCCGCAAGATCACCACCGGCCCGAGCGGAGCGGCCGAGTCGGCGGAGTTCATCT
>JAFGPY010000213.1 GCA_016935955.1 Planctomycetota bacterium | reverse complement strand
TCCCGAGAGGGGGCTCGAAGTGCTCGACGTCCTCATCGGCGGCAAGCCGGTCATGTACCGCAACCCGTCGGGGCACCGCGGCCGCCTGTCGTACAACGCGGTCGGACTGGGCCCGGTGCGAAGCATCGAGGCCTTCTTTACGGGCGGTCTGGAGAACGCCGGGGCCCCCGAGGGTCCCCTGCCCCTTCACGGCACGTTCTCGCAGACGCCGGCCCGCCAGTGGCAGCGCACGGAAACCGGCGGCGTGCGGGGAACAATCGATTGCCGCATCATGGTCGCGGGGCCGTCGCTGGTCGTCGAACGGGCCGTCGAGCCGGTGAAGGGCAAGCGGGCCTTCCGCGTGATTGACGACATCCGTGCGACGGTCGGCGGCAACTACATGTGGCTCTATCATCCGAACTTCCCGGTGGTCGAGGGCACGCGATTCACGAGTAGCGAACGGCTCGTGGTCCCGCGGCCGGACGGCATCGCCGAGAAAGGCATGGACCGTTACCGCACGTTCGAGCGTGTGGGCCAGGGCGTCACTCGCTGGCCGCCGTCGTCGGAGGATGCCGCGGCCGTGGCGGAAGAGAACTTCGAGAAGTGCTACATCATGTCGGTCGAGCCGGACGCCCGGGGCGACGTGCGGGCGGCACTGGTGGCCCCGGACGGCGGGTCAGCGGCCTACGTCCTCTACAATGTGGCCCACTTCCACGACAACCAGCGGGCGTTTCAGTTCTGGAAGAACCCTCGCGACGGCGTCTCGGGCCTGGAGGTCGGCAGCACGTTCCTGGGCTGGACCTATGCGTCCGAGCACGGCCTCTTGTGCAGCATCGCCACGGGCGAGACGCATCACTACGAAATCGAGGTGGGTTTCCTGACGAGCAGGAAAGAGGTCGACGGCCTGTTGGCGGCCATGCCGAAGACAGACAAGCCACGCGTGGAAGTCGCTTCGCGAGATGCCCTCGTTGCGTACTACATGCCAGGCTCTTAACCTTGGCACGTTCAGAGGAGTCGTCGATAGTAGATGAAATACAGGTAGATCACATAGATGGCCCAGGCTGTGCCGACCAAGCCAGCAAGGAATCCAAAGCACAGTCTGCGACCTGTTCTTAGGCGCACCTGTTCTGACAAGGTGTGTCTCTGTTTGCAGTATTGGTGGGTCACAAAGCAGAGGTACGTCAAGGCAGCCGGCGAGACCAATGCGAACACGGGTAACGCGTAAAGTGCGAACCAGAAGGCCCTCCGGGCGCGGGTCTCGACAGACGCCTCCTCCCTGGGTGGCTCATACGCTTCCGTTTCGAGCTCGGCCACAGGACTCAGTATTCTCTGGGCCTCCTCGACCAGTGCTCGCGGCACCAAGACGGCAATGCCCCTGGGCGCCAAGGCAAACTGCATGTGGCTGAGCATGTCGGAGGCGACATGTGTCTGAGCCTCGGCGGGAATGTCGTTGGCCCGGAGTTTGGCGGCCGCCATCTCCGCCTCCAGCCCGGTCGGGTAGCGGGCCACGGCGATGGTCTCGTAGGTTGAGCGAGTCCTATCCCCCAAGGGATCCTCCCGCAGATCGTCACACCGTGGCGAAGAAATAAGCCAAGCCGTAGACAATGGAGCCGAATACCGGTGTGACCGCGCCGATTATTGTCGCGAAGGACAGGTGAACCTGGCACCGCGTAACCTGCCGCTCACTCAACTGGGCGAGGTTCGCGTTCAGCACGTTCTTCACCGACAAGGTGTGAAGCAGACTCAGTATGCCCAGCGGCCCCAGGAACAGCAAGGCCCCCACGGCTATGAAGAAGGCCCTCCTGCACCGCCTTTCGAGTTCCGTCAACGGCTGCTGTTCCTCGTCGGAATCTCCGCCGCGGATTTGAGCCAGAATCCCGCGGGCCTCGTCGGCCAAGTGCTCAGGGCCAAGGACGGCTACCCCTTGAGCGTTGAGGCCGATCTGGATATGCGAGAGGGTTTCGTACGCGGCATGCGGCTCGACTTCGGCCTGGATGCCCCTGGCCGTCAAGGCACTGACAGCCAATTCGGCCTCGATCACGCGAGGATAGCGGGCCAGTACGACCATGCGGTCTGAAGGCAGCAAGGATTCGTCCCTCTCAGGCTGACGCTGCATGTCCTCAAGAATGGCTCGTGCCTCGTCCACGCGGTCGGCCCTGGCAAACACCCGCACACTCAGTCCGCCTCGCCGGGGCCGTGGACCAGCATAGGCATCGATGCCGAAGGCACAAAGACGGTTGGCCGCTAAGATAGCTTCGATTTCGGTCTCGAAATGCCAGACCTCGACCATGTCGGGCGTCGCCCCATCGATGTCCATAACTCGCTTGCTCCTACCGTCGCCGCGGCCCTGCTCATCTTGCTGACGCCCGCAACAGAATGTTGGCCAGGATCGTCCGGGCGTCGTCGGCCTCGTAGCCGCGGCTGCCCCAGGCGTCCAGGCCCGTCTGCGAATACATCAGGTCGAGCGGACTATAGACCCCAACCATCTTGCCGCCGCGATAGAGACCGTAGAGTTCGGCCTTGGCGTTGCCGATCCGCTCGGCCAGAAGCGACCGCTTGAAACCGACCTTGTCGATCGCGTATCCGGAGGCGCCGCTGAATTGTCCCGTCAGGACGGCATCGTCGGCGGCCAGGGCCTTGACCTCGATGCCCGCCTGTTTGGCCAGTTCGCGAAAGGCCTTGTCGAATCGCTCGTCACCGAGAATGGCCTCAGCCAGCAGAAACCCGCCGCCATCCAGATAACGCACCAGGGCGGCCATCTTATCTGCGGTCATCGCCACGCCCTGCCGCCCCGTCACCCAAGCCACCTGCTCGGGCTTCAGGTCAGCAGGCTCGACTTCGTCGGCGAGGATCAGCGAGGGCCCCCCCTTGGCCGAGAGGGTCTGGCTGAACAAAGCAGGTCCACCATAGTTGCGGCCGACGTAGTAGTCGCCCCCGTGCTTGACGCGGGCCAGCGTCAGTTCATCGCGCGACCCGCCGCGAATGGACGCGGCTGCACGTTGCGAGGCGTCCCGCCGCACGCCAGCCAGCGAGGACCGCAGCGGTCGCTTGTCCGTGGCGTAGGCGTAGAGATTGATGCCGAACAGGAACATCGCGGCCCGGTTCGTCGTGGCCATGGTGTTCCAAGGGCACGAGATGTCGAACCTCGTGTACCACAGGAACGTCCGTACGCCGTCGTCCAGAGTCTCGAAGCGCGGCAGGTTCTGGCTGATCTCCTGGTCGCTGCTGTAGACGGGATGCTCACGCGAGAGCGACTTGAACTCCCATTCGGGCCAGATCTCGGCGACCGTCTTCCGCCACCAGCCGTCCACGGTCCGGTTGCCGCACGAGGCCTCGAACAGAATCGTGCCGCCGGTGTCGGTGAAGCGGCGAAGCTTGGCCTTGTGCTCGTCGGTCAGGGGAATCTCGCTCTCGGCCGAGATGTAGAGGATCGGCGAATCGTGCCACTCCTCGACCGGAGCGATGAGGTTGATCACCTGCCAACGGATGAGTTGTTCCTTCAGGTCGCCAGTGAAGTGGGCCAAGTTGGCCAAGTCTCTCGGGTGACGGTCCCAGTCGCCTTCGAACTGCAACTTGTTCATCAGGATGGGAGCCCGCCCCTTGGCCAGGAAGCAGATGGCGTAGGTAGTGTCCGACGGCCCCTCGCCGCCGAGGATCCAGTTGCCGTTGCCCCCCTGCCTGCGGACCAGGAAGTCGGCCCCCTCACCGTACCAGTTGTGGGTGCCAAAGTACTTCAGGCCAGCGGACAGGCCTACCCGCTCGCAGGAATAGAGCCAATAGAGTATCCAGCGCTGAGGGACGCCGCGTGGATTCCGGGTAACCTCGAAGTTCTTGCCCAGCCAGTCGATGCCGCGGTCAATGGCGCGATCGAGGGCCTTGGGCCGCTCGCCCGACCTGCCGCCGCTGCACGGGCATCCGCTGCCGCGAAACAGGGCGTCCCGCGTGATATAGAGGCTGGCCACGGCCGCGGCCGTCATAGAACCGTATGAATCGGCTGCATTGCCCGAAGCCTGGAATCCCTGCCGCGACCCGTAGTTCCATCCGCCGTCGTCGTTCTGGCGGCTCAGGTAGAGTTGCATGGCCTTGCGCATGGTGTCTTCAGGATATTCGAACCCCGCGAAGCCAGCCTCCTGGAAGGCCAGAACGGCCATCTGGACATTGCTGAAGTCCCATCCGCGGTCCAGATTCCCGCCGCCGCCGAGCGAACCGTAGGTCCACTGCCCCTCGCCGCCTTGGGCCTCGACGAGCCAGACAAGATCGTTCTTGATCACCGGACGCACTCGCTCGCGCAGCTCGCGGTCCATCTTGCGGTAGTACTTGGACAAGGCCATGATCCGCGCGCCCACGCTGTAGACATGCTGCATGTCGAACTGCAGCAGGGCCTCAATGCCTCTGCGGACCTCGTCGCGGCGAACGTCCACATCGGCGTAGGCCAGCCCGAGCAGGGCCATGGCCTCCTGGGTGCCCACCAGGGGCGCCGCTCCGGCCGGGACCCATCGCACCTCGGCCGTCGGCGTGAACCATCCGTTGGCCTGCTGGATGCTCAACAGGTACTGAGCGCCTCGATCGATGGCTGCCTGAATCTCTTCGTCGGTGGCCGCTGCGACCGTGGAGGTCAGGGCCAGAAGGACGAATGTGGCGGCGAGAAACACGCGGCGAGCGGTCATCGGCATTCCTCCAAACGTCGGGCCTTGGAGACAGGGCGGCACGATGGCCGGCAGTCTTTGGAGGTGGCTGACCGGATTTTCCGGTCGCACCAGGCGCAAGGATGATATAACATCCGCACACAAACGGCAAGGAATTCAGGAGTTGCAGCCCATGGAATTCCGCAGGGCAACGGTCGAGGAGATTCTGGAGGCAGCGCGACTGGTGATGCCGACGCTGCCTCGCAGCACGTCGCAAGCTCGCAAGACCATCGAGACCGCACCCCGATCCATGGGCGTCGACTTCCGCTGTCAAACGGTAGCCGTTGACAATGGCCGCATTGTGGCTGCATGCCTGCACATCCTGGCGCCAGGCCATTGCGCCACGATTCTTCCGCCGGGAGTCTCGGGACAGCTTGGCGGGAGCGAGCGCGATCGCGCGGCCGCCGGTCTCATTCGCGCCAGCGTGCAGACCTGCCGAGACGAAGGCGCGACGCTGCTGCAAAGCCTGCTGCCCGAAGGGCCCGAGGAATATCCCGCAACAACCTACCTGGCCGCAGGATTCGAGCACTTGACGATGCTGGAGTACCTGGAGATCGACGTCGGCAAAAAGCCTGCGGCCGCAGACGCCGGCCCGTGGACCTGGGAAACGTACCACGATGAGCTTGAGGGCGAATTCACGCGATTGCTCGAGGCGACGTACGTCGACAGCCTGGATTGTCCGGGGATCGATGCCCTGCGAACGTCGCAGGACGCCTTGGACAGCCACCGGGCCAGCGGCCTGTTCACGCCGCAGGGCTGGCTGCTGGCCAGATGCGACGGTCAAGCCGCAGGAATGGTGTTGGTCAATCGCGTGGCCTCGCGGCGAGCCTGCGAACTCGTCTATATGGGTGTCGCGCCGCAGTTCCGCGGCCGCGGCCTCGGACAACTCCTGGTCCAGCAGGCCATGGGCAGGTCGCGGCTGCTGAAGGAGCCCGTTCTCACGGTGGCCGTCGATGTGGCCAACACGCCGGCGCGCAGCCTCTATCTCAAGGCCGGCATGCACGTCGTCAATCGCAGGCACGTTTACTATGTCCCTTCTCAATGCAGGTAACCGCACTGCGAACTCGGCGCAAACCGCGACGGCCAGTTACACACACACTGTCCACAGTACGGCAGTTCGCTGGGGAAAAGATTTTTTTCCGGAGCCTCGCGCCCCGCTAAACGGTTCTGCGATGAGAGGTTCCTTGGTAACCGACAAGGTGGTCATCTCTTCACTCTTTTTTTGCTGTTGAACCTCCTTTCGCGGCGCTGTATATCACTAGCGTGCCACTTACATGTGATGCGTTGCCGTAGCGAGAGCAACTCGATCAGCCAGGCCGCTCTGTGACTGTGCCGTCGTGACCATCATAAGCCTGTCTGAGACACGATCCATGTCTCAGGGGGGATCGAAGACTCGGGAGATCGCCGTGACCGAGGTCCAGCAGCAACTCGTCGCCGACATTCTGTGTCAAGTCGAGCAACACGTCGGAGCCACGAGCTTCAACGTCTGGTTCCGAAACGCCACGCAGTTCGTGATGGAAGACCGCGAACTAAAGGTCGGCGTGCCGAACCTGTTTGTCTCGGAGTATCTGGAAGCGCGTTTCGCCAAGTTGCTGGGCGGCATTGCCGCCAAGGCGGCGGGAACCGACGTCGCGGTGCGTTTCATCATCGACCCGCAACTGTTCCGCCAGCGCCGCCAGGAACAGATCGCCCAGGACGATGCGTTTCTGGAGCAGCAGCCCGCTCGGTCCCCCGGCAGGCAACAACCCACAGCAGATGCCGCAAGGCCGGACGAGGCCCACGACGGCAATCAGCCGCTGATGACCCTCGACCGCTTCGTGGTCGGCGACTGCAATCGCGTGGCCTATGCCGCCGCACGCGAGGTCGCCACAAGGCCCGGACGATCGTTCAACCCGTTGTTCATCCACGGGCCCTGCGGCCTGGGCAAGACGCATCTCCTCCAAGGCATCGTGCACGAGGTCCAACGGACCGTGCAGCGGGCCCGCGTCCTCTACATCACGGCCGAGGAGTTCACCAACCGTTACATCATGGCTCTAAAGACCCGCAGCCTGGACGCTTTCAGGCACCGGTTCCGCAATCTGGACGTCCTGGTGATCGATGACATCCATTTCCTGGCCAACAAACAGGCCACGCAGGAAGAGTTCCTGCACACGTTCAATGCGTTCGACGTGTCGAGCCGGCAGGTCGTCATGGCCTCGGACTGCCACCCCAAGCTGCTGACCTGCATCAAGGACAACCTGATCAGCCGCTTCGTCTCGGGGATGGTCGCCCACCTGCACCCGCCCGACCGGGCCACCAGGATCGGCATTCTCCGCACCAAGGCCCGCCAGACGGGACAGGTGCTACCCGACGAGGTCCTCGAATTCGTCGCCACGTACGTCACTGGCAGCGTCCGCGAGTTGGAAGGCGCCTTGGTCCGCGTGCTCGCCTACTCGACGCTCGACCACAAGCCCGTGTCGCTCGACCTGGCCCGCGAGGCCCTCTCGGGCCTGATCCGCGCCGGCCAGACCGCCTTGAGCGTCGAGACCATCGTCGATTGCGTATCGAAGTTCTTCAACGTGCCGGCAACCGACATCGTCGGCCGCCGCCGCACGCGAACCGTCACGCTGCCGCGACAGATGGCCATGTTCCTGGCCCGACGCCTGACGACGCTCAGTTTTCCCGACATCGGCCGCATGATGGGCGGCAAGAATCACACCACGGTCATGGCCGCCTGCAACCGTACGCAACAGATGGCCGACGCCGGCGAATCCGTCACGGTCGACGACGGAACCGTGAAGCGGCAGATGACGGTCTCGGAAGTCATCGAGGCCCTGGAAGACCGCCTGCGCCGCTAAGCTCCCGTACGGGCCACCGCCCCCTTGCCCCCCTGCCCGTCAACATCCGGGCGCCAACTCGTTTCCCAACACGAGCTTGACCACATGCCCGCGCTGTGTCAGAATGGTGCGGTTTCATGCCGCTCGACGTGCTTGCCGTCTTGGAGGAGTCCGTACATGGCAGAACTGATGGTCAGTGTCAGTGGCATTCGCGGCATTGTCGGTGAAACGATGACTCCGGACGTTGCGGCCAGATTCGCCGCGGCATTCGGCACGCTCATCGGACCGGGACGCATCGTTCTGGGCCGCGACAGCCGCACCAGCGGACGGGCCGTCGCCGCCGCCGTGGCCTCCGGATTGCTCTTCACGGGATGTGAGGTCATCGACCTGGGCATCGCCACCACGCCGGGCGTCACTGTCATGATCGACGAGCTGCAGGCCGATGGCGGCGTCATGGTCACGGCCAGCCACAATCCCAAGCCTTGGAACGGCATCAAGTTCTTCCGCGCTGACGGCATCGACCTGGCCGCCGATCAGGGTGCCCGCCTGAAGGACATCTGGCAGTCCGGCCGCTTCAAGTACGTCGGCAGCGACGGTTTTCGGCAGTTGAAGCATGACGACACAGTCCATTCGCGGCACATGGCCCGCGTTCTGACGGTCACCAACCGCCAAGCCGTCGCTGGCCGCAGGCTGAAGGTCGTGCTCGATGCATGCCACGGAGCCGGCGCCATTGTCACGCCGCAACTGCTCAGCGAACTCGGTTGCGAGGTGACCGTCATCGGCGGTCAGCCCGACGGCCTCTTCGAGCATCCGCCGGAACCCATCGTCGAGAACCTCAAGCGGACCTGCGAGACCGTCCGGGCCGTCGGCGCCGACATCGGCCTCGTCCAGGATCCTGACGCCGACCGCCTGGCCCTGATCGACGAGCGCGGCCGGTTCATCAGCGAGGAATACACTCTGGCCCTTGCCGCCATGTACCGCCTGGAGCAACAGGCTGGTCCCGTGGCCGCTAACCTCTCCACCAGTCGCATGATCGACGATGCGGCCGCCAGGCACGGGCAGGTCTGCCACCGCACGCCGGTCGGCGAGGTCCACGTGGCCGACAAGATGGTGGCCGAAGGGTGCGTCATCGGCGGCGAAGGCAACGGCGGCGTCATCGACCCGCGCATCTGCCCGATCCGCAACTCGCTCGCCGGCATCGGGCTGATCCTGGAGTTGATCGCCGTTCGCGGCAAGCCGCTCAGCGAGATTGCCGCCGAGTTGCCGGCCTACACGATGATCAAGCGCAAGAGCGAAGCCCCTCGCGAGGCCATTCAGAAACTGCTGGAGGTCCTGCCGAGCGAGTTCGCCGAAGCCCGCATCGACACGCAGGACGGCGTGCGGATGGATTGGCCCGAGGGGTGGATTCACGTCCGGGCCAGCAACACCGAACCGATCTACCGCATGATCGGTGAATCCACGGACGCTGCCTGGATCGAAGCCATGCTCGCCAAGGTTGCAGCCCTGGCCGGCCGGCTGGTGAAGTGAGGAACCGCCATGCCGATCTATGAGTTCCATTGCGATGATTGCGGCGCCGACTTTGAGGAACTCTTCCGCAGCGTTCGCGAGCGACGGCGCCCCTCGTGCGACAAGTGCGGCAGCGGCAACGTCCACAAGAAGTTCAGCACGTTCGCCACGTCCTCGGCCGACGGCCGAAGCGCTTCGGGCGGAGGCTGCGGCAGTTGCACCCGATCCAGTTGCACCGGATGCGGCGGATGACGGGGAGGACGCGGCCCTTGCGAATCGGCCTGCTCAGCGACACGCACATCGTCCGCAACCGGCCAGCCTTGCCGCGAAAGCTCATCGACGGCCTCGTGACGTGCGACCTCATCCTGCACGCCGGCGACATCTGCGACGAGAGCGGCTTGGCCGCCGTCAAGGCCATCGGGCCCGAGGTGGCCGCCGTCACGGGCAACATGGACCGCGGCTCGCTGATCGACACGCTGCCCGAATTCCACGTCGCCGAGACCCCGGCCGGGGCGATCCTGGTGCTGCATGTGTTGCCTTCGATCCCCGGCGGACCGCAGGCCCTGGTCGATCGCCTTCTGGGCGACCACGATCGGCCGCTGGCCATCGTCCACGGGCACACGCACCGGCCCGACGTGCAGGAGGTCGCGATGGGTGACGGGCGACAGGCCTGGGTCATCAACCCCGGCAGCGCGACGCATGCCCGCGGCTACGGACGCACGTTCGCCGTGATGCAGTTGGCGGACGGACAGGTGCGGGTCGACATCGAGACGCTTGACTAGGAGGTGCCGCAATGGAACGCCTTTGGGCTCCCTGGCGAATGACCTACATCACCGGACTTAGCAGTCCCGACGGCTGTTTCCTGTGCGACGCCTTTAAGGCCGACGACGATGCGGCCAATCTCATCATCGACCGCCGCAGCAACACGTTCGTCGTCCTCAACCGCTTCCCCTACAACAACGGCCACACGCTCGTCTGCCCCAATGCCCACAAGGCCGACCTCGGAGAACTGACGCCCGAGGAACAGGGGGAACTGATGCGCGTGACCCACGAGACGATGCAACTGCTCAAGAAGGTCATGCGTCCCGACGGCTTCAACGTCGGTATGAATTTCGGACGGGTCGCCGGGGCCGGCCTGCCGGGCCACCTGCACGTGCACATCGTCCCGCGCTGGAACGGCGACACCAACTTCATGCCCGTGCTGGCCGACGTAAAGGTGATTCCGCAAGCCCTTGAGGATCTTCGTGAATTGCTCGTCGCGGCCCGGAAGGAGAGCCAGGCATGCTGACGCGCCAGGACATCGAGGCCCGTGAAGACGCATCGCTTGCCCCGTACGCCGTCCGTAGCGGCCGTTCGCGCGGCCGAGCCCACAAGGAACCCGAGCACGCCTTCCGCACCGTTTACCAGAGGGATCGCGACCGCGTGATTCACTCCACGGCGTTCCGCCGGCTGGAGTACAAGACGCAGGTCTTCATCATCCACGAGGGCGACCACTACCGCACCCGCCTGACGCACACGCTCGAAGTGGCCCAGATCGCCCGCACCCTGGCCCGCTCGCTGAACCTCAACGAGGACCTGTCCGAGGCCGTCGCCCTGGGCCACGACCTCGGACACACGCCCTTCGGCCACAGCGGCGAAGCGGCGCTGAACGAGTTCATGAAGGATTGCGGCGGCTTCGAGCACAATCGCCACGGGCTGCGCGTTGTCGACATCCTGGAGCATCCCTACCCGGCCTTCCGCGGCCTGAACCTGTCGTACGAGGTCCGCGAGAGCATCGCCAAGCACCACACCGTCCACGACTCGCCGCAACGTCACGAGGAGTTCGATGGCGTGCATCCACCTCTGGAGGGCCAGGTGGTCGAGGTTGCCGACCGCATCGCCTACGACAGCCACGATCTAGACGACTCACTGGCCATGGGCCTGGTCCGCGCCGAGGAACTCGTCGGCCTCGACCTGTTCAAGCAGGCCGCGGAGGATTTCGCCCGTGCCGTCGACGACCTGACGCTCGACCAGAAAGTGCGCCGCGTGGCCAAGCTGCTTATTGAGATGCTGGTTCGCGATGCCCTGACGGTTGCCGGCGATGAGCTGGCGGTTTGCCGCGCGGCCTCGCCGGACAACGTGCGCAACGCACCGCGAAGGATCATACGCATCAGCGAGGACCTGGAGCCCAAGGTTCGCCAGGTTGAGCAGTTCCTGATGGATCGCGTTTACCGCAACCACCGCGTCATGAGGATGACCCTGAAGGCCCAGCGATTCCTGGCCCGCATGCTGGAGACCTACGAGAAAGACGTCCGCCAGTTGCCGCCCACGTACCAGGGGTATGCCGCGGAGTTCGGCACCAAGCGTGCCGTCTGCGACTACGTGGCCGGCATGACCGACCGTTTCGCCCAAGACGAGTACCGCAAGCTCTTTGAACCCTTCGAACGGTTGTGATGGTCGCGATCATCGCGGTCGCACGCCGGCGCAAGGAAACGGGCGACCCGTCCAGGCCGCCCGTGTGCACTCGATTACGATGTCATCCGCTGATTACTTCTTCCGCCGACGCATCACCAGGCCGAAAGCCCCAAGACCCAGCAAAGCCATCGTCGCGGGCTCGGGAACGATCTGGAAGTCCACGCCCACCCAGTCCCCCAGGTTCCCGCTCTGGCTGATTGACCGCAGGCCGAGCTCCACGGTGTCGCCGACACCGACCGTCTGCATCAGTGCGGCCGCCCCGCCACTGCCGCCACCCAGCAGGAACGGGTTGTCGTCATCGTACACCCCGTTGCCGTAGAGTTCACCCTGGCTGACGATTACGTCGTTGACCAGGAGTTGCCACTGCATGGTGCGGCCGCTCATCCAAGTGTTCCACACCGACCCGCTGATGACGATGTCGCCGGCAATGGGACTCGTCCAGCATGCAGCGGTGTAGTCCGACCCGGTGCGGTCGAGTTCGGCCCCGTGGACCTGAACCGTACCGTCCTCATTGTCCAGCATCCAGAAAGGCACATGGGCATTCCAGCCGAACGGCTCGTCTGCCCAGGCCGCCTGGTTGGACCCGTCGCCATAGTAGTCGGGCAGATTCGTCGTGAACAGATTCGTGGCATTCTTCTTCAACGACCACACACCGTTGGGATTCGCCGTGTCGCTCCAGTCTGCGGCCAAGTTCCAGACCGCCGCCTCAAGATTGGCTGTGCCTGCGGCCAGAAAGGCCGCCACGACCACAATCGCTATAGCAGAAACCTTCATGCGCTGGACCCCCTTAGAAACTATCTCAAAAGCCCTCGTTTTGCCGATAACCATCTGCGGACCTCTGGTGAAAGGAGATGCAGATGGGCAGACGACG
>JAFGPY010000029.1 GCA_016935955.1 Planctomycetota bacterium | reverse complement strand
TTCAAGCCCGACCTGATCGCCGTCAGCATCAACTGGGGCCGCGATGAGTACATCGACAACGTCATTCGCAACCTTCCGGCCGACACCACGCTGATGGTCGGCGGAATCCATCCGACGCGCTACCCGGACGAGTACCTCGAAGCGTACCCGCAGATGGACATGCTCTCGTTCGGCTACGGCGAGAAGACGATCGCCGAGCTGCTCACGAGCGGCTCGCCCGAGGGCGTTCACGGGCTGTGGTACCGCAACCGCCCCAAGGCCCGGCCGCCGGAGAGTCGCGGCAAGGCCGCACCCGCGAGCGACGGCGAGTTGGTCCGCAACGATTACCGCTACGACGTTGACGTGTCGAGCTTCCACGTCAACCGCTCGCTTCGCCGCTACGAGTACCCGTGGATGAACCTCAAGGGCGACAACGTCGCCACGAGCATCGGGTGCCCGATGGTCTGCGCGTTCTGCGGCTGGCGGACGAACATCTACGGCGAGTCGCAGAAGTGGATACCGCGCCCGGCCGAAGACGTGGTCGACGAGATCGCCGAGACAGACGCCGACGTGGTGCACATTGTCGACGCCAACTTCGCCCACGATCCGAAGCGCGTGGAGGAGATCTGCGACCTGCTGATCAAGCGCGACATCCGGCGGCTGTACGCCTGCGAAATTCGCGTCAATGCCCTGGCCCACAGCCCGGAACTCGTTCGCAAGATGGAGCAGGCGGGCTTCTTCATGTTCATGGTCGGCGTGGAGTCCACGAGTGACGCCTACCTGAAGGAGATGAAGAAGGGCTATACGGTGAAGATGTGCCGCAAGGCCTTCGAGAACCTGCGGCAGACGCACATTCTGACGCTGGGCAACTTCATTATCGGTATGCCGGGCCAGAGCCGTGACGACATGCTCTACGTGGCCAAGTACGCCCGGGAGTTGGGCCTGGACTTCATCAGCCCGAACAAGCTCTACGCATATCCGAACTCGGCGTTTCGCGACTGGGTGCTGGAGCATCCGGGCTACCGCATCGAGGGCCGCCGGCACTACGTCGTCAGCGACGCGATCGACCTGAAGGAAATGAAGCGGATTCAGCGGAAGATCTACTTCCGGTTCTTCACGCCGGCCCATATCTGGCGGTTCTATCGCAAGGCCCTGTCGCATCCGATGGTGCTGAAAATGGGCCGCAATCGCATCCAGCGGGCGATGCTGCGGACACTGTTCGATCACCTGTCCGATGCCCGCTTCCGCAAGCGTCTGGTCAAGAAAATCTTCGGCCGGTTCGACTCCAAGCGCCGCGGTCGTGCGGCCTCACTGTGACACCGATTTCTCCGGGAGCAGCCATGACCCAATTGTGCGTGGCCATGACGCCCAAGACCACTTCCGAGGCCGTCGCGCAGATGGCTCGCCTGGGCACCGACGCAGACCTTCTGGAACTGCGCGTCGACGCCATGGATGAGTGCGATCTTCAGCGCGTGCTCTCTGCCCGGACAGTGCCGCTCATCGTGACCAATCGCGCGGCCAACGAAGGCGGCTTTCGCAAACAGGACGAGGCCAAGCGGCTGGAGGTGCTGGTTGAAGCCGCACGACTCGGTGCGGATTACGTTGACGTGGAACTGGCGGCACTGGACCGCTTCCTGCAACTGGCTGAGGGCGTCGGGCGGCCGCGGACGAAGCTGATCGTCAGCTACCACGATTTCGAGCGTATGCCGGACGATCTAGTCAATGTGGCGCGACGGATTGACGCCACGGCGGCAGCCGACGTGGTGAAGGTGGTTGGTACGGCTCGCAGCCCCGAGGACAACCTGCCCTGCTTCGAGGCTTTGCGTTCGGTGAGCAAGCCAGCCATTGCCCTGGCCATGGGCGAAGCCGGACAGATCAGCCGCGTGCTGGCCGGCAAGTTCGGAGCCTGGCTGACCTTCGCTAGCGAGGACGCCGGGGCGGAAAGTGCGCCGGGACAGATCACGCTCACGGAAATGCGGCAACTCTACCGCGCCGACCGCGTAGGACCGCAGACGCCGGTGTATGCCGTGATGGGCAATCCGGTGGGTCACAGCCTGAGCCCGGCGATCCACAATGCAGCCTTTCAGGAGTTGGGGCTTGATGCCGTGTATGTACGACTCAAGGTCGAAGGTGATCCGGCGGCCGTCGTCCGTGCCCTGGAGGCCGTGCCGCTGGAAGGCTACAGCGTCACGATCCCGCACAAGCAGGCGGTCATGGCGGCATGCGTGGACATCGCCCCGACGGCCCGACGCATGGGGGCCGTCAACACGTTGATCCGCCGCAAGGACGGGTACCACGCGACCAACACCGACGTGACCTCGGCCATGAAGGTGCTGGCCCAGGCGATCGGCTCTGACCGCTTCACGGGCAAACGGGCCCTGGTGGTCGGCGCCGGGGGCGTGGGACGGGCCTACGTTTATGGGCTGCTGAGCCGCGGCGCTGAAGTCTTCGTGTCGGACATCGACGAACCGCGCCGGAACGAACTGGCCCAGGAAGCCGGGGCTGCAGCCGTGGCGCCGGAAGACCTGGCAGACGTGCGGGCCGACATCCTGATGAACGGGTCGCCCGTGGGCATGTGGCCGAAGGTGGACGCGACGCCGGTCGACACCGCGATACTTCGTGACGGCATGGTGGTCTTCGACGCCGTCTACAATCCGCAGGAGACGCGGCTGCTGCGCGAGGCCAAGGCGGCGGGTTGCGTGACCATCAGCGGCGTGGAGCAGTTCGTCGGTCAGGCCGTCGAGCAGTTCGAGCTTTGGACCCAGCGGAAAGCTCCCGCCGACCTGATGCGGCAAGTGGTGCTCGACGCACTGCGGTCGCACTGAGATGCCGAAAGCAAACGAGCAGCCTCCTCTTATCGGAAGCCGCTCGTCGAATCCCACACTCAGACTGCCTACTGCGATGAGTTGCTAGGTCCCCTGGCTCTGCCCCTTGTCGTTGACGTCGGAATCCAGATCCTCTTTGACGTCCTTGAGTCCCTTCTTGAACTCGACGATGCCACGGCCCAGGCTGCGGCCCACTTCCGGCAACCGACGACCAAACAGCAGCAGGCCGATAACGGCCGCCACGATCAGTTCCAACGGGCCGATGTTCAGAAAGCCCAGAGTCTCCATGCGTCACCCTCCGTTGAGCTACAGGGCATTATAGAGCCCTCATGGAAGGCCCACAAGGCAATAAACCCGCTTGCGGTCCCGCGGGACGTCCTCCGGGCCATGGGGCGCCATCGGTCGCCGATCACGCCGGTCAGACCTTCGGCAGGGACTTCATCGACTCGGCGATAGCCGCCTCGGGATACTCATAGTCCTGCAGCTTGCCGCCAAAATAATCGTCGTAGGCCGTCATGTCGAAGTGGCCATGACCCGACAGCAGGAACGTGATGTCCTTGGCCTGACCCTCCTTCTTGGCCTCCAGGGCCTCGTCGATGACCACGCGGATGGCATGCGAGGTCTCGGGAGCCGGGACGATCCCCTCGGTCTGGGCGAACATGATGGCCGCTTCGAAACAGCTTAACTGATGCCGGTTGACCGGTTCGACGATCTTCTTGTCGATCAGGATCGAAACCAGCGGGGCCATGCCGTGGTACCGCAGGCCGCCGGCGTGGATGCCTGGCGGAATGAAGTCGTGCCCCAGCGTGTACATCTTCAGCAGCGGAGTCAGCTTGCCGGTGTCGCCGAAGTCGTAGGCGAAGACGCCCTTGGTCATCGTCGGGCAGGCCGACGGCTCGATGGCGATCATGCGAATCTTCTTGCCTTCCAGCCGGTCGGGTACGAACGGGAAAACCAAGCCGGCGAAGTTGGACCCGCCGCCGCAGCAGCCGATCAGCACGTCGGGCTTGATGCCGCCCATGGCCATCTGCTTCTTGGTCTCCAGACCGGTGACCGTCTGGTGCAACAGCACGTGGTTGAGCACCGAGCCGAGCGAGTACTGGGCGTCGTCATGCTCGATGGCGTCCTCGACGGCCTCGCTGATGGCAATGCCGAGCGAGCCGGGCGTGTCGGGCATGCGAGCCAGGATGTCGCGACCGGCTTTGGTCTTGTCCGACGGGCTGGGAATGACCTCAGCCCCGAACATGTTCATCATCGACTTGCGAAACGGTTTCTGCTCGAACGACTTGCGGACCATGTAGACGGTACACTCGAGTCCGAAGTGCTTCGTGGCGTACGACAGGGCCGAGCCCCACTGCCCCGCGCCGGTCTCGGTGGTCAGCCGCTTGACCCCCGCGACCTTGTTGTAGTAGGCCTGCGCGATGGCCGTGTTGGGCTTGTGCGACCCCGAGGGCGAAACCGACTCGTTCTTGTAGAAGATGCGGGCCGGGGTGCCCAGGAGCTGCTCCAGGCGACGGGCGCGGACCAGTGGCGTCGGACGATAAACGGCCAGGGCCTCCAGGACTTCTTCGGGGATGTCCACCCAGCGGTCGATGCACATCTCCTGCTCGATCAGGCTCTCGGGAAAGACGGGCCGCAGCTTGGCGGGGTCGATCGGCTGATTGTTGCCCGGATCCAGCGGCGGCGTGAGCCACTGCTTGATGTCCGCGGCCACGTTGTACCACTGCCTGGGCATGTCACTGTCATTGAGATGGATCTTGTCCTGCGCCACGAAAGACCTCCTTACCTTGCAGTCCCGGAACTGTCCTAGGCAATGACTTGCCGACACCATCCACCCGCACATAAGGCGGAGCGAAACAACATTAAGTGTAAGCCGCATCACAGGCAAAAGCAAGTCCAATGGCGCGGTCTTCTGCCTTGGCGTCCCGCCTGCGCGACACATATGAAGAATCGGCGGCCAAGCAAGGACGACTTTCAGTCGCCATCGCATGCCGCCGATGAGTTGTTGGTGGGCAGGGGCGGATTTGAACCGCCGACACACGGATTTTCAGTCCGTTGCTCTACCAGCTGAGCTACCTGCCCTCACAGGTATGCGGCTCGGGACATCACTAGCGGCCCCGAGCGAAACGACACTATAGCCCGCGATCACAAAATGTCAAGGCCGTGGCCATGCAATCGCGTGCATCCTGCCGAGCGGTCCCTCGTCCTGTCGTGGGACCGCTGCGACAGTTACTGGTCCCCATCGTCCGCGGAGTCATTGTCGGACGACTGTTTCTGCGGGGTACTCACCGTGAAGCCGCTCCGGGCGATCAAACGCTCAGGATCGGTCAGTCCGTCGAGCAACTTCATCTGCCGCTGTTGCATGGCGTACACCGTGAACATCGCAAGCCGTTGGGTGTAGTCGCTCTGCTTGGTGCGGCTGACCTTCTTGATCTGGAAGACCGTAACGCGGTCCAGCTGCTCGTCGCCGACCGTGCCGAAAGTTTCACCGGCATCGACCGCCTGGAAGACAGCCTTGCTCTCCGGGTCGTCATACCGCTCTGTAGGCCGTCGCACGACGCCCGGGCGGACTTGCGGAACCTGATCGCCAATCCTCTCCTCGACGGTCGACGAGGCAGCGACCTTCTCCTTCACCGCGGCCTCCAGCCCCTTCTCCTTGGCCAGGGCCACGATCTCCGCGGCTTCCAGTTCGGCCATCCTGTAGGCGGCCTCCTTCTTCAGATTCCTGACCACGATGTCGCGAACCTCGTCCACGGAGGCCGGCACGTGAGCCTCTTGCACCTCGGTGACAACGAAGATGTAGGCACTCTTCGTGCCGTCGGTCAACACGCCTGCCGGGCGATTCAGATAGATCTCCGGCTTCTTCTCGAACGGCTCGATGCTGAAGACCATGTCGCCGAAGAACGTCGGCCACCGCTGACTGGGATTGTTCGACTCCTTCATCGCCGTCCCGATACCGGGCAGCAAGCGAATCTGATCCCGGGTCAGGAACTCCCCTGCCGGGTAGTAAGCCACGTATTTCTCGTCGGCCATGTTCTCGAGCGAGAGCATCGGCCGCAGGAGCAACTGACTGAGAATATCCTCGGCCTTCTTGCGGGCGGCCGCGGCAGCCTTCTGGTTCTGAAGCATCGCCCGAATCTCGTCGCAAACCTCCGCAAGGGGCTTGTAGTTCTTGGCCGGGATATTGGGCGTCTCGGCTTGGCCCGCGCCGGCCGCCGGCTGGGCGGGAACAGGTTGCGCGACTGGGGCCTGTCCCTCGCCGCCTGCCACCGGAGCGGCAGGCCTGGATTCGGTGGCGGACTCGGCCTGACCGGTTGTTGCCTGGGCAAGGGGCGTCGGCACACCCACGCCGCCGCCGTCATTGGCGGTTTCGTCCTGTGTGGCGGCCTGGTCGCCCTTCGCCTCGGGCGCGGTGTCGGAGGAGTTCGGCGACGGCGTCTCGACCGGAGCCTGCGGGGTCACATCACCCGGCTTGGCCGCATCGGGGACCTTGCCGCTCTTGGCGTCGTCCTCGGTGACCACGAACTCGCGATCCTTGTTTTCCTCGTAGTAGGCCGCGATCTCCTCGTCGGCAATCTCGATGTCGGCGGCAAGGGCGTCGGCCTTGACCTTCAGGTATTCAAAGCGGACCCGGTCGGGCACCTTGCAGCCAAAGCCCGTCTCGGTGTCGGCCGCAAGCTTGTCCTTGTTCTGCTCGAAGGCGGCGGCAATCTGTTCCTCGGTGGGCTCGGCGACTCCTTTGAGGTAGCGCCGGAAACCGAGCGAGACCTTGTCGACCTCGGCACTTTCGAGCGCCAGCCGGAAGACGTCGTCGACGTCCTCGTTGAAGATCCTGGCCCCCGTTCGAAGTGAGTTCAGGTAGAGGCTCAGGGTCATCTCCTGGCGAATGGCCGAGAGCAGACGCTGCTGCATCACGTTGGCCGGCACGACCCTGGCCTGATCCTCGAAGAACACCAGCCGCAGAACGCCGCCGAGCACCTCGGGGCGAATCTGGGTGGCCAGCCAGTCGTTGTAGTGCAATCTGGCCATCTCTTCGGTGACGACCACGCCGGCCTGCTCGGCTTCCTTCAACAGAATGGCCGTCGCGTAGACCACCTTGAGGGCCTCCTCGGGCATTTCGCGCTCGGCGGCGCCGCCGGCCTGGAGAAACTTGTTGGGCATGGGGCTCTGGTAGCGGAACAGGACCTGGAGCTGGGCAGGCGACAGTTCGCGACTCAGGGGATGGTTGGGCTGCAGGGCCTGGACCAGCAATGCCTGCAACTGGCCGGTGCCTCGCAGATTGGCCTTGATGTCCCAATCCTCACGCGCGGAGACGTTCAAATGGTAGTTCTTGAGTTCATAGACGGGCTTCTCGGACTCCGCCTTATGCTCCATCCTCTGCAACAGATCCGGCAAATAGGCCAGCGCGCCGAAAGTGACCATGGCGAACAGTGCGCCCAGAAGCAGGATATTTCCGTACTTCTTGTGCTTGCGGAAGAACTTCAGGGTCATCGATGTCTCCTTGTGAGGGCGCAATAGGGCCCCGGCAGAATGGGTCGCCAAAACTGATAATGTAGCCTCCCGGAGCCGCCAGTTCAACGAAAAACGGGCCCTCCCTAATCGACCCGCGGCGAGAGCGGCCGGAGGATTCGTCTTGACACCGGCAAGCGGCTTCTGATTAAATCACCTGCCCGGTGTGCGACCGGGCGCGATTTTCGGCCCGCGAGGCCGGCTCAGAGGCGATCGGGAGTCCTGCATGGCGAAGTCGTTGGTGGTCGTGGAATCGCCGGCCAAGGCCCGGACGATCAAGAAGTACCTGGGCTCCGGCTACGAGGTCAAGGCCTCGAAGGGGCACGTCCGCGACCTGCCGAAGTCGGCTCTGGGCGTCGACGTCGAGGACAACTTCAAGCCCAAGTACACCGTCTCCCGCGACAGAACCAAGCTGCTCAAGGAGCTTCGCGACGCCGCGAAGAAGGCCGACACGGTCTACCTGGCGACGGACCTTGATCGCGAGGGCGAGGCCATCGCCTGGCACCTGGCCGAGGCCCTCAAGCTGGACCCCGAAACGACCTACCGCGTCGTCTTCAACGAGATCACCAAATCGGCCATCCAAGCGGCTTTCTCGGAACCCGGCCGCGTGGACATGAAGAAGGTCGACGCCCAGCAGGCCCGGCGTATCCTGGATCGGCTGGTGGGCTACAAGTTGAGCCCGCTGCTCTGGCGCCGCGTTCGCCGCGGACTCAGCGCCGGCCGCGTGCAGAGTGTAGCCGTACGCTTGGTGGTTGAACGGGAACGCGAGATCGAGGCCTTCAAGCCCGAGGAGTACTGGCGCATCCGGGCCACACTGACGCCGGCGGGAATCAGCGACGAGTCGCAGCGGTTCCTTGCCGAGCTGGTCAAGTACGAGGGCGAGAAGTTCCGCCCGGTGCAGGGCGAACAGGCCGAAGCCGTGGCCGCCGCGCTGCGCGAAGCCGCATACACGGTCATAGACCGCAAAGTTCGCACCCGCAAAGACAAGGCGCCGCCCCCGTTCACGACCAGCGAGTTGCAGCAGGCGGCCTCGACACAGTTGCGATTCGCCAGCCGCCGCACGATGAGCATCGCCCAGCAGTTGTACGAGGGCGTGGATCTGGGCCAGAGCGGCCCGACAGCCCTGATCACCTACATGCGAACCGACAGTCACCACCTTGCCGCCTCGGCCGTCAGCGCCTGCCGCGACCTGATCGGCAAGGAGTTCGGGGCCGAGTACGTTCCAGAGAAGCCGCACTTCTTCACGTCGCGCGCCGGGGCACAGGAAGCCCACGAGGCCATCCGCCCGACGGACGTGTCGATTCTTCCGGACGCCGTTCGCGGCTCGCTGACCGACGATCAGTACAACCTCTACAGCCTGATCTGGAAGCGGTTCGTCGCCTCTCAGATGAAGCCGGCCGAATGGGAAGTGACCGACCTGTCGATTCGCGCGGGAGCCGGGGAACTGAAGGCCATCGGCCGCACGCTGGTCTACGACGGCCACACACGCGTGACGGGCCTGCGTCTTGGCAAGGACGAACAGATGCTGCCGCGCGTAGACGCCGGAGCGGCGCTGGACCTGGTCGAGCTGAAGCCGTCGCAGCATTTCACGCAGCCGCCGCCGCGGTACAGCGAAGCGGGCCTGATCCGCGAACTTGAGAGCCGCGGCATCGGACGCCCGTCGACCTACGCGGCCATCCTTTCGACGATCGAGGAGCGCGGCTACGTCGAGCAGAAGCAGCGCCGCTACTGGGCCACCGACCTGGGCAAGATCGTCACCGACAAACTGGTCGAGCATTTCCCAAGAATTCTGAACGTCGAATTCACGAGCCACATGGAAGACGATCTCGACAAGGTCGAGACCGGCGAAATGGGCTACGTCGACGTGCTGACGGAGTTTTATACGCCGTTCAAGGAAGCCCTGGATGCGGCGGACCGGCCGGCCGAGATGAAGATCGACGCGGCATGCCCCGAATGCGGGCGACCGATGATCGTCCGCTCGGGACGGCGCGGACCGTTCCGCTCCTGCAGCGGCTATCCCAAGTGCAAGGCCACCGGCGAAGCCACGCCCGAAGAGATCGAAAAGTTCAACGCCGAGTTCGGCGAGCAGCAGGGCCTGACCGCGCCGCAACCGAAGGACACGGGCCGCACGTGCCCGGAGTGCGGCGGCAAACTGCTGGAACGCCTCGGCCGCTTCGGCCTGTTCGTCGGCTGCGAGAACTATCCGAAGTGCAAGTTCATCGAAAAGGCCAAGCGCAAGCCGCCCGAGGGCGAGCAGACCGACGTGCCCTGCCCCACGTGCGGCAAGCCGCTGGTCAAGGCCAAGTCGCGGCGCGGCGTGGTCCACTTCGCGTGCCCCGACGTGGACAACTGCGGCGCCGTGCTGCCGGCCGCGCCCGACGAGACGCCGATGCCCATTCCGCCGTGCCCCGAGTGCGGCAAGCCGATGACCGTCCGCTTCAGCCGCGGAGAACCGTTCCTCGGTTGCAGCGGATACCCGAAGTGCCGCGGCACCATATCACTCGGTCCGAAACGCAGCGGCAAAGGCGGCACGCGCAGGCCGCGGACAAGGCGACAGACTCTCGAGACGGACGTCGCGTGCGACAAGTGCGGCAAGAAGATGATCGTCCGCATGAGCCGCCGCGGTCCGTTCCTGGCCTGCCCCGGGTACCCCAAGTGCAAGAACGCCAAGGACGCCACGCCCGAGCAGATCGAGCAGTTCAACGCCCTCCAGGCCGAAGCCGAGGCTGAGGCCGAAACGTCTGCCGGCGACGACAACCAGGCCAACGATAAACCCGCGGGCACCAGAAAATCCTCGAAGCGCAAGTCTTCTGCGGCAAGCGACAGTAAGGACGCCGACCCCACGTGAACGTCACCATTCTAGGCAGCGGAACCAGTCACGGCATACCAATGATCGGTTGCCGATGTCCGGTCTGCACGAGCGGCGATCCGAAGAATAGCCGCACGCGGGCCTCGATCCTCGTCAGCTACGACAATCGCAACATTCTCATCGACACGACGTTCGACCTGCGGATGCAGGCCGTGGCCGCCGGGCTCGACCGCGTGGACGCCGTCCTCTTCACGCACCACCACGCCGACCACGTCTGCGGCTTCGACGAACTGCGTCGGTTCTGCTGCCTTCAGATGCAGCGAATCCCCTGCTACGGCAACCGCGGGACCATGGAGCACCTGCACCGCATGTTCCCCTATGTGCAGACCGACGACTCGCCGATCACGTTCGAGATTCCCGTGGTCAGTTTCAACCCCGTCTCGGGGCCCTTCGACTTGTTCGGCCGCGAGGTGATACCCGTGCCCGTCCGCCACGGACGCTGGGACTGCCTGGGCTACCGCTTCGGCCGCTTCGCCTACGTGACCGACGTGAACGAGATACCGCCGTCGTCCATGAACCTGCTGACTGGCCTCGACGTGCTGGTCCTCGGGGCTCTGCGCCACCGCCCGCACCCGACGCACTTCACAGTCGCCGAGTCGCTGGAGATCGTTAACCGCCTGCGGCCGCGGCGCACGTACTTCACACACATCTGCCACGACCTCGACCACGAGCCGACCAACGCCACCCTGCCCGACGGCGTGGAGCTGGCGTACGACGGCCTCCGCGTTGTCATTGCCGAATCCTAGCGATCGTTTCCTGTGCGGGTCATCCCGCCTCATCCACGCCGATGGCGCTGGCGATGGTGGTGCTTTCGATGTGGCTGATGCTGATCCAAAGGCGGGCGATGCCGCGCTCGCGACCGACTTCGGCCGTGCGGCCGTGGAGGACGACGTAGGGTTCGCCGCTCGCGTGGTGCAGCACCTCGATGTCTTTGAAGGCCACGCCCCGCCGCAGGCCCGTACCCAGGGCCTTCATCACCGCCTCCTTGGCGGCAAAGAGCCCCGCGTAGACCTCGGCCTGCCGCTTCTTGCGGCGGTTGACGAAGGCCGTTTCCCCCTCGGTGAAGGTCCGCTCGATGAACCGCTCGGGATGGTCGGCGAGCATCTTCTCGATCCGCTCGACCTCGATGATGTCCACCCCGTGTCCGACAATGGCCATGTTTCGCCTCCCTGAGGTGGTAAGGGTAGGAGCCGCTGCACGCTTTTTCAATCAAATTTGGTCTCGGCCTTGGAGGGGCTCGGGCGGGATGCTATACTGCCCGACTCAGCCGCTTGACCCACAGCCTATCAAGGAAGAGAGTTGCACGGATGGATTATCTCGCCGATCTGACAACCGCCCAGCGCGAGGCGGTGACCCACGTGGAAGGTCCGTTGCTGGTGCTGGCCGGGGCCGGCAGCGGCAAGACACGCGTTATCACGCGGCGCGTCGCCCACCTGCTCGGCCAGGGCATTCCCGATCACCAGGTGCTGGCCATCACCTTCACGAACAAGGCGGCAGGCGAGATGCGCGAGCGCATTGCCGCCCTGGTGCCGATCCGCGGCCTGACGGTGGCCACGTTCCACGCGTTCTGCGCCCGTATGCTGCGCATCTACGGCGACGTCCTGGGCGTGGGCAACGACTTCACGATCTACACGCAGAGCGAATCCGGCCGCGCCGTGAAACAGGCCATCGAACGGATCGGGCTGGACACAACGCACTGGTCGCCGGACCGTATGCAGAGCCGCATCAGCCACCTGAAGAACCGTCTGGAGACGGCCGCCGAGTTCGCCAAACAAGCCGGCGACTTCTCCGACAAGAACGTGGCCAAGATCTATACGGCCTACGAAGAGACATTGCGGACGGCCAACGCGCTGGACTTCGACGACCTGTTGATGAAGGTGGCCATGGGCCTGCGCGACAACGAGACGTTCCGCAACCTGTTGCAGGACCGTTACCGCTTCGTGCTGATCGATGAGTACCAGGACACCAACGAGGCCCAGTACCAGATTGCCTGCCGCATCGCCGAGCGGCACGGCAACATCTGCGCCACGGGCGACCCGGACCAGTCGATCTACGGCTGGCGTGGGGCGAACATCCACAACATCCTGGACTTCGAGAAGGACTTCAGCGGCTGCCGCGTCATCCGCCTGGAGCGGAACTACCGCAGCACGCCGCAGATCCTCGGAGCCGCAAGCAGCCTGATCGCCTTCAACCGCAAACGCAAGGCCAAGGCGCTGTTCACCGAGAACCCGAGCGGTCGCGCGGTCCGCGTGATCGAGGTGGACTCGGCCGACGACGAGGCCCGGGAGATTGCCGACGGCGTGCGGCGGGAGTGCGCCGCGGCCGGCAACTATGCCGACGTGGCGGTGTTCTACCGCGTCAACAGCCTGAGCCGGGGCATCGAGGACGCCCTGCGTGCGGCGGGTATTCCCTATGAAATCGTCCGCGGGTCCAGCTTCTACGAACGGCAGGAGGTCCGGGCCCTGGTGGCTTACCTGCGTCTCCTGGTGAACCCTGCCGACGACCTGGCCCTGCTGCGGATCATCAACGTTCCGACTCGCGGCATCGGCGACACGACCGTGAAGCGGTTGCAGACCTTTGCCGAAGAACGCCGCACGCCGTTGCTGGAGGCCTGTCGCCTGGTCCAGCAGGTTGACGACCTGAACGCCCGGGCGAAGAAGTCAGTCACCGACTTCGTGCGGCTGCTGGACGATCTGACGACGCTCGACCGGTCGCAGATGCAGCAGTTGGTTTCAGACATCGTCCGCCTGACTGACTTCGACGAGTACTGCCGCAAGCTTGAAGGAGGGTCGGACGATCGCGTGGCGAACGTTAACGAACTGGTCACCGTGGCGGCCAGCTTCGACCAGGAGGAACTGGAGACGCCGCCGGAAATTGAGGTCGAGGGCTATTCGCCGCTGATGCGGTTCCTGGAACGGGTGTCGCTCGTGAGCGACCAGGACGACGTGCACGAGGAGCAGCCCAAGGTGCACATGATGACGCTGCACGCGGCCAAGGGGCTGGAATTCCCGATCGTCTACATCATCGGCCTGGAGCAAGGTCTGCTGCCCCACGTCATGGCCCAGGAAGAGGGCCGCGATATGGAGGAGGAGCGGCGATTGTGCTTTGTCGGCATGACGCGGGCCAAGTCGAAGCTGACACTGGTGCATGCCCGGTACCGCATGCAACGCGGGCAGACGAATCGCCAGATGCCGAGCGTGTTCCTGGAGGAGATCGGCCAGGCGGGCGTCGAACGGCAATCGTTGGCTACGTCTTCAGCGGCGCCGAGTTTCGGCGACAATCGTCGCAGCAGATGGTCCAGCGGGACGACACGGCGCTATCCCGCCGCCCGACAGGCTGCCCCCCAGGCGCCGACTGCCGCCGAGCGCGAGGAGGAGGTCCGGTTGCGTGCCGCCCTGCCCCAGGACGCCTCGCCCTACCGCCCGAACCAACTCGTCAAGCACCCGACCTATGGCGTGGGCACGGTCAGCGAGGTGAGCGGCTCGGGCGACAACCTGAAAGTTTCCGTACGCTTCCCGCACATCGGCGAGAAGAAGTTCGTCGCGATGCACGCCAGACTGGAGATTCTGGCAAAACGGTAGAGCGCGTCGCACCCCGTTTACTTGCGGGGCAACAGTGACTATCATAGTGCGGTGTTTCTTCCGCAGGTTCTCAGACAGTGGAGAGGATGACTTATGGCCGGCAAGAAGACCCTCAAGATCACACTGGACTACAACAATGTGCTGACCGACGCGGTCGGCAAGACCCATGGCCTGACGGCCAAGGCGATTGACGGTATCGCCGCCCGGACGCCGAAGATTGCCGCGACCCTGGCTGCACAGCGCGCCGCCGGCAAGTTGCCTTACCGCGATCTGCCGTACCGCGACGATTACGTGAAGGCGATCACGGCGAGCGTGGCGCGCAAGCGTGGTCGATTCGACAACGTGGTCGTGCTGGGCATCGGCGGCTCGGCCCTCGGGGC
>JAFGPY010000212.1 GCA_016935955.1 Planctomycetota bacterium | reverse complement strand
TCGTAGGCCACGTTCAGGCAGTTCAGGTACCGGAACTCCACCCAGGCGAACATCTCGGGCGCCTCTTTGCACTTGGCCCGCACCTTCTCCTCGGTCAGCCCCTCGGCGAAGGTCACGGCGTGGCCGATGAACTTCTCCAGCACCACGCGATCGTCGGCGTCCACCTGCAGACCGTCGATGAACTTGATCGCCTCGGCCGGGGCCGGCGGCGCGGCCGTTTCGGGCGCCTTTGCTTCCTGTCCGCGAGCTGCGCCGCAGAACAGAGCCAATGAACAGACAAACGCCGTCGTCAGGAACCGTGTCTTCTTCACGAGAGTTCTCCACCAATGTGTGATGTCACAAGTCAGTGCGAATCGCCCTGCGGGGCCTTGTCGCCTTCGGTCAGAGCCGCCAGCGGCTTGCCGTCGCGCGTGCCCGCCAGACGTGACGGCGTCGTCAGGTCCTTGGCCCCCTGCCAAGTCCAGACGTCCTCGAACGTGTCGCCGCGCACGGTCAGCGTCACCGTGTCGCCGTCCTCGTTCAGCGTCATGCCCACCTTCTTCTTCCACGGATCGAGCAGACAGGCGAACTTCACGCTCTCGGCGTCCAGGTGGAACTGGAACTGCTGCATCAGCAACTGCGTCCACCGCCCGGCCAGCATCATGTAGTCGATCGAACCCTTGAACTCCTTGTTGGCCAGCATCTGGAAATCCACTCGCTTGCCGCTCTTGGTGTAGGCGTAGCAGCGGCCGTCCTCGGGCTTCTCAAACTGGGCCTTCTCGCTGGTGCCGCGCCAGGTGATCGTGTGCGCGCCGTCGCCGCGAATGTCGTCGAGGATCAGGATGTACTCGCCCGGCATCCAGACGGCCGTGCGGCGAAAACGCTTCAGCGTCGGGTAGGCGTTGCCGGCCTCGCCCTCGACGATGATCCGCCCGTCCTGGCCAGCCTTCCAGCCGGTCAGGTACGACAGCGTCCGCATGTCCACGCCGGGCACCGGCTGCGTGTAGGCGTCGCCCTCGCCCAACTGCCCCTTACCGTCGACCGTGATCGTGTTGTTGGTCTGGGTCAGCTTGTTGGTGGCGTAGTTGCCGGGATGAAACAACAGCTCGCCGCCGAAACCCAGGGCGAAGCAATTGGCGTCCGGGTCGTCGTGCGCCACGTTCACATAGTGCGGCTTGCCCTGATCGTCCTTGACCTCGTGACGGTACTCGTTGAGCTTGTAGCCGCCGTACGGACCGCATTTGAACGTGAAGAGCACGGCATCGTCGTCCCACGAGTCGCGCATCGAGGCGGCGCCCAGATCGGCGAACAGTCGGTACGTCGGCAGGGCCTTGTAGTCCCCCTGCCCGACCGTCGGGTCATACAGCGCCAGCAGAATCCACGGCGCCCGGTAGACGCGCTTCGGATCGTCGAACTTGGCGTTCTTCTGGTAGTAGTTGACCAGCGCTGCCTGCACGTCCTTGTCGCGGCTCAGGGCCGGACAGATGAAGAAGCCCGCGTCCAGGTGGCCGAACGTCTTGTTGGTGTTCGGTGCGTCGCCGAAGGTCATGAAGCTGCGACGTCCGGGCGCCCAGTAGTAGAGCTGCTGCGCCCAGGCATTGCGGAACCCGGGGGCCTTCAGGTACTCGGTGCCCAGCACGCGGTCCATCATCCTTGCGGCCGCGGCCAGGTAGAAGAAACCGAACGTCTGGTAGCCCGCGCCCTCGTGGCAGTCGCCGTCGGCCGGATACCAGCGGACGAGGAAGTCCATCTCCTTCTTGAACTCCTGGAGCACGTAGCCGCAATCGACGCCCTCGACGTCGGCAATCGCCAGCAGGCAGGCGGCCATGCCCGCGGCACGGTGCCAGCGGTGGTTATTGGCCGGGTCCTGCTGCCAGTACTTGATGGGCATCAGCGCCAGTTGCTTGTGGCCCAGGTAGTACATCCGCCGCACGTGTGTCAGAATCTTACGAGCCAGCTTCTGCTGGAGCTCCGGCTCCAGGTCGTTGTAGACCGCGTCGAACAGCAGGCCGACCATGAACATGTTGTTGCCGGCGCCCATGTTGCTGTCCAGTTCGGCCGTGTCGGCCCAGTAAGGCTGCTCGAGCATCATCGTCAGGATGTCGATGATGCCCTGCTTAGCCACAGGGTCACCGTCCAACAGGTAGGTCATGGCCAGCCCCGGGTAGTTGCCCGCGCTGGTCGTCAGCGCCGCCGTGTCGCCCATAACGATCGCCGGTTTGGCCTCGGGCTTCAGCTTGAACCGCTTGGCCCCGCCGGTCACGTCGTCGTAGGCCTGCTTGAGAATCGGATCGTCGGCAGCGCGGGCCTTAAGCGCCGCCGCTTCCTCGGCCGTGAACCACAGCCTCGGGTGATGGCCCTTCATCGCCTCGACCACCTGCGGCGCGTCGGTGGCCGCAGGATCCTCGGCCGGCACCTTGGCCAGGTTCCCCTCGTAGTCGACGCCGCCTCCGGCCTGCTCGGCGGCCCGCACCGGGGTGGCACTCAGGACGAGCAACGTTGCGGCAATCAGAGTAACAACACTGCGCAGCTTCATTTCGCGACTCCCATCTGGTGGCC
>JAFGPY010000028.1 GCA_016935955.1 Planctomycetota bacterium | reverse complement strand
TTCTTGTCGCTGTCGGTCATCAGTACGTGGTCCGGATTCACTTTCAACGGACGGCCCTCGCCTCCGGGAGGCCCCGGCGTCGCACTCGGGGCACCTTGCCGCCGCGAGGGCACACGTCGGGCGTGTGCAGACGCAGCGGTTCCCAGAGATTAACGACGAGGGTCGTCCACCCCTTCCCAAAATTGCCGCGGGGCACAGAAAATGTGGCCGCCCCGCCTGCCAGCCGCAGACCTACCCTCCGCCGCCCCCGCCCGGAGCGTTCTGCGGCGGAGTCTTGTGGCTCTTCAGCCCACGGTAGATCGTCAGGTTCCCCTTCTTCAGCAGGGGCTCAAGCGGCCACGGCCACATGCTGTAGATCGGGGTCTCGGGGTACAGCGTGGTCTTCTTGCTGAGCCAGACGAACTGCACGTCGCGGTTGTAGAACTCCAGGCTCCAGAGACTGTTCGTCACCATCCGGTAGGTCTGTTGTTTCTCATCCTTCGACAGGTGGTCGAGCTTCGGCACGTGCACCACGACGGCCCGTTGGAGGTCGGGGTGGGCCTGGAAATGTTTGTCCAGAACATCGGTGGACTCGCGTGCGAAGTCGTGGAAGTCCTGGGCCCGGTTCTTCTTCATGAAGACGAGCGTCTGCTGGTAGGAGATGGCGGAACTGACGACCATGAGCAGCGTCAGGGCGATCCCGGCGGCGCGGGGCGTCTTGTAGGCGAGGATGCAGAGGCCCGCCATGATCGGGGTGAGGAGCACCGCGATAAGCCCGGCGCCGCGGCCGGCGCTGTAGTGCAGGTAGCCGGCCAGGCGGCTGCCGATCTGTGCGGCGTAGTTGACGCCCAGGTTGGCCGAGAAGATGATGTTGATCTTCGGCAGCGTCACGACGGCGATCACCGTCAGGATGAACGAGACGACGAACAGCACCACGTAGGCCCCCTTTGCACCGGGTTGGCCTGGCGACAAACCGCGCTTCCGGGCTCGGCGAACCTCGCGGGCCGACTGTTGCCGCCCAAAGGAGAACAGCGACTCGCCGGCAACCAATCCGTCGGCCAGGTAGGCCACGCCCAGGCCGATGCAGAGCATGACCACCATGTCCAGGTAGCGGCCGTACATCGACTCCAGGGTGGCCATCTGCGACATGCCCAATCGCATGACGATGCCGCCGACCGTGAACGCGCAGGCCAGAACGGTGTAGACGATGCCCGGATCGAGACGGCGTCGGCCGCCGCCGCTCGGTGGCTCGCCCCGCCAGCGGAGCAACACGAAGCGCACCGCCAGAACGGTCGGCAGGACGAGGCTGGCCAGCAGGATGTAGTTCAGCGCCCAGATGATCACCGTGCCGAAGGCCTTGATGGCCTCGCCATCGGTCAGCAGGCGACGAATGAGGTTGATGTTCTCCTGCTTGGAGTTGGTGTACGCGTAGAAGTGCCGTCGCCGCTCGGCGACTGTCGGTTTCTTGGCGGCGGCCGCAACGGGCGACTTCTCGGCGTCCGGTGTCGCGGCCTGTTCCTCGGCGGCAGGCGCCGTCCCCTGTTCTTTTGCGGCCACCTCGATGCCGACTTTCGGCGGCGGCTCGACCTTCGGACGGTTGTAGACGGCGACGGGCCAGATGACGACGGCCAGGCCGACCAGAAGGCAGGCCAGGTGGCCGACGGCGGCACGGTTGCGCTGCTGGATCAGGTGGATCACCGCGACAACCACGGCGGCGGCCACGAAGGCGAAACCCGTGATGCGCGACACCTGCGATGCGGCGGCGGCCAGGCCCAGGGCCAGCCACCAGAACCAGCGGCCGGAGTCGGCGATGCGCTGGGCGATCCAGATCGTGAGGACGAACAGGAAGAAGAACGACGGTTCGCCAAGGAAGGAGTAGGCGTAGATGAAGACCGGCCCGTAGAGGGCCATGGCGAGCGCCCCCACCAGGGAGGGCCAGTGGCCGAACCAGCGGCGAAACGTCGCGTAGCCGATCACGACGATGCCGCACACCAGCAGGCTGTTGAGGCCGTAGGTCAGATGGACGAACAGGTCGGTGTTGTCGCCGGCGATGAGCCACGGCAGCGCCATGACGATCGGCGCGCCGGCGGCCCCGGACCAGCGCTGCGGGTGCCGCCAGGACAGGCCGTCGCCATGGGCCAGGTGGTAGGCTCGCAGGGCGTACGTGCTTTCGTCGGGCTCGTACCACGGGCCGCTGAACGGTCCCCCGGCGACCAGCCGCAACACGAACAGGGCCAGTACCACCAGGAGGACGGCCGTCCACTCGCGGCGGCGGCCGGACGGTTGCGGCTCGGACGGTTTCACATCGTCTTCACTCAACGTGGGCTCCCTTGCGGTTCATCGGAAAGGATCCTATGGGGGAGATTATGCCATCCGAAGGGCCTGCGGGCAAGCACAAGCCGCACGAGTGCGGCAGGCTCGGGCGTCTGCGGCGGATCGTCCGGCGACGGCTGCCGCCCCGCTCTGAAGTGCGCCGGCAAACGAAACGGGCGCTTCCGATCGTTCCCGGAAGCGCCCGGCTGACTGTATGGCGGAGAGGCAGGGATTCGAACCCTGGGTACCCATAAAGAGCACACCGGTTTTCGAAACCGGCCCATTCGACCGCTCTGGCACCTCTCCGCGAAACTCATCGTCCGGCCTCGCCGCGCCATGACACCCGGCCGGCGGCGGCCGCGACGCGGTACTGTATCACCTGCCGCCTGATCCGTCAAGGTCGCCGAGCAAAACGTCCGTCCGCGATCACTTCTCGCCCAGGCTGCGGCGGTATTCGAAGAACTCCTGAAGGATGGCCCTGCACTCGTGCGGCCGCACGCCTTCGACCACCTCGGCCCGATGGTTGAGCCGCTCGTCCCCGAGCAACTGGTAGAGACTGAGGACGGCGCCGGCCTTGGGATCGCGGACGCCGAAGACCACCCGCGGAATGCGGGCCAGGAGGATGGCTCCGGCACACATGGCGCACGGCTCGAGCGTCACGTAGAGCGTGGTGTCGGTCAGCCGCCAGTCGCCCACCTCGTCGGCGGCCTGCGTAATGGCGATCATCTCGGCGTGAGCGGTCGGGTCGTGGAGGGTTTCACGCTGGTTGTGGGCTCGGGCGATGACGCGGCCGTTGCGGACGATGCAGCAGCCGATGGGCACCTCGTCGGCCTCGCGGGCCTTGGCGGCTTCGCGAAGGGCAATGTCCATCATGGCTTCGTCGGTCGCTTCAAGCACGGCGGCGCGGCGCCTCAAAAAAGAAAATGGTACGCCCAGCAGGACTCGAACCTGCAACCTTCGGTTCCGTAGACCGACGCTCTATCCAATTGAGCTA